>DASVDT010000130.1:0-7827 GCA_036380955.1 Candidatus Limnocylindria bacterium
AATCCCTAGGCCGTCTCGCCCCGCAGCTCGACTTCCTGGAGGCGCCTGACGGCCAGCCCGATGGCCAGCGCGGTCACGACCGCGGTGACCGCCAGGGCGAAGCCGATGCCGAGCTCACCGACCCCGTTGGCGCCGTCGCCACCCAGCGCCTCCGCCACGGCCAGCGCGTGCTGGCGCACGCTGAACCCGCGCGTCGCCTCGAACAGGCCCGCCACGACGCCCTCCCACACGACGACGTAGGCGAGGCCGATGATGAGCGCGCGCGAGGTGATGAGCGACAGCGCCAGGAAGATGGCGGCGTACTCCAAGCCGCCGACGAGCGCGGCGACCGCGAATCCGAGCGCCAGCGTCGTGTCGCCGTTCGTGACGATGCCCGCGATGAAGACCGCCGGCGCGACGAGCAGCGACGTCACCAGCCAGGTGACGAGGAACTTCACGGCGATGATGCGCCAGCGCGCGACCGGCTTGGCGAGCAGGTACACGATCGTGCCGTCATCCAGCTCGGAGCCGAGCGCGGCGGTCCCGACGATGACGGCCACGAGCGGCAGGACGACGCCAATGGCGAAGTTGCCGAGCAGGCGCAGGGCGAAGCGGTTGGCCTCGTCGTCGCCCGGCGCGCTCAGTCGGAAGAGCGCCGCGACCACCACCAGCAGCACCCCCACCAGCGCGAGGAGAAGGGTCCGCCGTCGGTTCAGCAGCGCTCGCACGGTGATCGAGAGGAGGGCGGACGTCATCGGCGCACCAGGTAGCTGAACACCGATTCGAGCGACTCGTCCGCGGGTCGCAGCTCGAGCAGCGATGCCCGCGCACGCTGCGCGGCCGGTGCGATCGCGCGCGTCAGCGCGCCGTAGTCGCCGGTACGGACGGTCAGGGTGCCGTCATGGAGCTCGACCGCCTCCACGGTCGCATCGGCCATGAGCTCGCGTGCCAGCGCGCGATCGTCCGACGAGCGAACCGTGAAGCTGTGCGGGCGGTCGGTCATGAGCCGCCGGATGCGCCGGAAGTCGCCCGACGCTGCCAGCCGTCCCGCGACGACGACCAGGACGCGGTCGCTGAGGCGCTCGACCTCCTCCAGGATGTGGCTGGAGAAGAGGATGGTGCGACCCTCGGAGGCCATGCGGCGCAGCATGTCCATCATGTGCAGCCGCTGGCGCGGGTCCATGCCGTTGAATGGCTCGTCCAGGATCAGGACGGGCGGGTCGTGGACGAGCGCGGCGGCGACCTTGACGCGCTGCCGCATGCCCTTCGAGTACCCGCCGATCGCGCGTCCGGCGGCGGCCTCCAGGTCCACCATGTCGATGGCCCGGTCCGTCGCGGCCTCCGCATCCTCGATGCCGTGCAGGCGGGCCGACGCGTTGACGAAGGCGCGTCCGGTGAGGAACGGGTAGACCGCCTCGCGCTCGGGAACGAAGCCGATCGAGCGGTACAGGTCGGGGTGGCGCCAGGTGGGCGTGTCGTCGAGCTTGACGCTGCCCGCGCTGGGCGCCAGGAAGCCGGCCATCATGTGCAGCAGCGTCGTCTTGCCCGCGCCGTTCGGGCCGAGCAGTCCGGTGATGCCGGCGCCCACGTCGAATGTCACGTCGTTGACGGCCACCACGTTGCCGTACCAGCGCGAGACGGCCTCCAGCCGGATGTCGCTCATGCGGTGAGCCGCCGATAGCGGAAGGCCAGCACGGCCCACGAGACGAGCACGAGGATCAGCGCTGCGAGCCCGTACAGCGCCAGCGGGAGCTCCGACGTGGCTGCCGGTGCGCCATCCACCGCACCGCCGAACAGCCACTGCCGCGTCCCGTCGAGAACGGCGAGCGGGCTCACGAAGGCCGCGACGTCCTGGCCGTTCTCGCTGAAGGAGTCGCTGATCACGCCGCCGATGAGGAACACCGCCAGCACCGCCCCGGCCGCGTACGCCCGCCGCCCCGCCAGCGAGCAGATGGCGAGGCCGATGCTGGCCAGCACCACGGCGTGGATGGCCCCGCTGCCGATGATCTCCGGCATGGCGCCGATCTCGTCGCCGACCGCCGCCACGAGGTCGTCGGTCGAGAGCACGCGGCCGATGAACAGGAGCAGCACCGGCGCGAGGGTGATGGCCAGCAAACCGATGGCGAGGGCCGCGATCTTGGCAGCCACGTAGTCGATGCGCCGAATGGGCCGGCTGAAGTAGAGCGGCAGCACCCGGTGGCGGATGTCGTTGACCACGAGCTCGGGGGCCTGCGCCGCGATGAAGATCGGCAGCAGCGCGCCGATGTTCCAGACGTAGCCGTCGTAGTCGTACAGGTCCAGGATGTCGCCGGCCAGGACGCGAACGGCGACGGCGACGACCGCCGGCAGCGCCGCGAGGATGACGGCGCCCCACGGAATGATCTTCGAGCGTCCCGAGCGACCGAACCCGAAGACGGCGCGCAACCCGGCACCCACGATCGCGCCGACCGCGCCACGCCGGCCGAGCCGCGGGCCGTCGTAGTGGCGGTAGCCGATGTCGTAGATCGTGCCGGTCGTCTCGGGCATCGTGGTCATGTCGTTGCTCCGGGTGCCGCGACCTCGTCGCGGAAGAGGTCCTCGAGCTGGTGCCGTCGATGCTCCATGCGGATCACGGCCAGCCGCAGGGCGACCGCCTCGTCCCGCACGGCGTCGTACACGGCGTACTCGCCGTCGCCGGCACTCGCGATGTCGACCACCACCGTTCGCCCATCGGCGATCGCGTCGATGCCGCGGCCGGTGAGCCGCTCGGCCAGCGGCCCTGCCTCCTCCTCGGTCTCGACCAGGAGCTGCCCGGTGCGCTCGGTGAAGCTCGCCAGCGGCGCCGTTCGCAGCAGCCGCCCGTTGTCGATGGCGACCAGCCAGCCCGCGATCCGCTCGATCTCGCCGAGAAGGTGGCTGGCGACGACGACGGTGATCCCGAAATCGCGGCCGATGCGCTCGATGAGCCCCAGCATGTCGTCGCGCCCGGCCGGGTCGAGGCCGTTGGTCGGCTCGTCGAGGAACAGGACGCGCGGGTCGTGCACCAGCGCCTGGGCCAGCTTGACCCGCTGCTTCATCCCGGTCGAGTACCCGCCGATCTGGCGATAGCGCTCCTCGTACAGCCCCACGTGGCGGAGCACGTCCGCCGTTCGCTCGCGCGCCGCCCCGGCGGGCAGGCCCGAGACGCGGGCCATGTGAGCGACGAACTCCGTGGCCGAGATGTCGGGCGGGAGGCAGTCGTGCTCGGGCATGTAGCCGACGAGCTCTCGGATGCGCTCGCCCTGCGTCGCGGGATCGAAGTCGAGGACGGTGGCCTGGCCGTCGCTCGATGGCAGCAGGCCGAGCAGGATCTTGATCAGGGTGCTCTTGCCGGCCCCGTTCGCACCGACGAGGCCGATGACGCCCTCGCCGATATCGACCGTCAGGCCGTCGAGCGCGGTGACGCCTCCGGGGTATCGCTTGGTCAGCGCCCGCGTTCTGATGAGTGCCATGAGCGGGTCAGTCTAGGGACAACGCACCAGTCGAGTCGCCGATTCCGATGTGTCGGTCAACACCTGCCCGGATGCTGGTCCGGCGTGATCTGTCCGATACGTCAGCGCACGATGAGCGTCAGTCCCGCCTACATGTGTGGCTGATAGCCGGCATCGAAGAACCTGGCGGGCTCGTCCTCGAAGTCGAGCTTGCAGCCCTTGCCGCAGAAGTAGTACGTCTCGTCCCGGTAGTCACTCGCCAGCCCCTGGGCGCGGGCGATCTCGGGGTTGACGTCCATGCCGCACACGGGGTCCTTTGCCATCGGCTGCATCGGTAGCTCGCTCATCACGTCTCCTTCGTTTGGGTCTTCGTTCAGGCTCTGAAAGCGCGCAATCGGAGTGAGTTCGTCACGACGCTGACGCTCGAGAGCGCCATGGCGCCAGCGGCGAGGGCGGGGGACAGCAGGATGCCCGCCACCGGCCACAGCAGGCCCGCCGCAACCGGGATGAGCAGGACGTTGTAGCCGAACGCCCATCCCAGGTTCTGGCGGATGACGCGCATCGTCGAGCGCGAGAGGCGCACGGCGGTGGGGACGGCACGCAGGTCGTTGCCGACGAGGGTGATGTCGGATGCCTCCAGCGCGACGTCGGCGCCCGTCCCGATCGCGATCCCCAGGTCCGCCTGTGCCAGGGCGGGAGCATCGTTGATGCCGTCGCCGACCATGGCCACCACCATTCCGGAACCCTGGAGCTCGGCCACCTTGGCCGCCTTCTCGGCCGGGAGCACATCGGCCAGGATGCGATCCGGACCGATCCCGACCTCGGCGCCGATCTTCTGTGCCGTGGCTCGGCGGTCGCCGGTGATCATCCAGACCTGCACGCCGGCCTGTCGCAGTCGCTTCACCGCCTCGGCGGACTCCGGTTTGACGGTGTCGGACAGGCCGATGAGCCCGACGAGCACACCGTCGCGTGCGACCAGCACCGGCGAGGCGCCCCGCGCCGCGATCTCGGAGGCGAGCAGGCTGAGAGACGAGACGTCGATGCCGGCGGCTTCGAGATGCGCCTCGGTGCCGACAAGAACCTGCGAGCCATCGACGGTGGCGCGGACGCCGTGGCCGGCGACAGCCTCGAAGGCCGTCGCATCGGACGTGTCGATGGTGAGTCCGTCGGCATGCCGCACGATCGCCTCCGCCAGCGGGTGCTCGCTGCCGCGCTCGGCCGCCGCCACGACCCGCAGGAGCTCCTCCTCGGTGACGCCGGCGACCGGTTGCACCAGCGTGACCGCGGGCTGGCCGCGCGTGATGGTCCCTGTCTTGTCGAGCACGACGGCGGTCACCCGCTGGGCGTGCTCCAGGGCGGCGCCGTCCCGGATGAGGATGCCGTTCTCGGCGCCCTTGCCGGTGCCGACCATGATCGCCGTCGGCGTGGCCAGGCCCATGGCGCAGGGGCAGGCGATGATGAGCACGGCGATCGCGCTGGTCAGCGCGAGCGGCAGCCTCGGCTCGGGTCCGATGAGCATCCAGCCGATGAAGGTCAGCGTCGCGATGACGATGACGGCGGGAACGAACCAGCCGGTTACCCGATCCGCCAGGCGTTGGATCGGCGCCTTCGAGCCCTGTGCCTGCTCGACCAGCGTCACGATCTGGGAGAGGGTCGTGTCTCGGCCGACGCGCTCCGCGCGCATCACGAACGACCCCGACGCATTCATGGTCGCGCCGATGACCCGGTCGCCGACCGTCTTTTCGACCGGCAGCGATTCGCCGGTCACCATCGACTCGTCGATGGCCGAGGCTCCGTCGATCAGCACGCCGTCGACCGGCACACGGTCGCCGGGACGGACGCGGACGAGGTCGCCGACGACGACCTCGTCGATGGGCACCTCGCGCTCGCCGCCCTCGCGAAGGACGCGCGCGGTCGCGGGCTGGAGCCGCATGAGCGCCTTGACCGCGCCCGCGGCACGGCCCTTGGCACGCGCCTCGAGCCATCGGCCGAACAGGATGAGGCCGATGATGACCGCGGCCGAGTCGAAGTAGGTCTCCATGCCGAGCCCGGCGCGCATGACCACGTCGGGGAGAAGGGTCACGAACACCGAGTACCCGTACGCCGCCATGGTGCCCATGGCGACGAGGGTGTTCATGTTCGCGTCGCCATGTCGCGCGCCCTTCAGCGCCGCCACCAGGAAGCGGCGGCCGAAGACGAACTGCACGATGGTCGCGGGCACCAGGAACCAGCGGTTGATGTCCGCCATTGGCCACGGCGCGCCGCCCGGCCAGAACATGACGGCCATCATCACGGCGCCGATGGCGAGCGACGCCAGTGCCTGGCGCAGCAGTGTGCCGGCCTCGGCCCGCCGCTCGAGATCCACGGCCGATTCCGCCTCCGCGGCTGTCTCCGCTGCCGCCTCCCGACCGACCTCGTAGCCGGCCGCCTCGATCGTCGCCACGATCCCGGTGCGGTCGATGACGGACGGATCGAAGCGGACGGTGGCGCGCTCGGTCGCCAGGTTGACGCTTGCCTCGGCCACGCCATCGGCGCGATTGAGATAGCGCTCGATGCGGTTGACGCAGCTGGCGCAGGTCATGCCCACCACCGGCAGGGTCAGCTCATCGGCGGCGGCGGAGGGAGTGTGGATCTCGGTGGCCATCGGCATTCAGGATACTACAGGGGAGTATGTTCGGCGCATGCTCGGTCGCCTGGTTGGCAGGCGCTCTTTCGATGGGGAGCGGATGCCCCTGCCGAGGGAATCGGTGAACGGGAAGCCCGGCTCGCACGAGATCCGTGAATCGGGCCGGGCACACGTATTGCAGACCCCTGTGGCCTGATCCATACCGCGCGGGATGCCGTGAGCGCACAGACCAGCACCCGAACTCCATCGGCCGGCCGGGAGAGAGCCTTTCAGGCTCGTCGTACTCGGGTCGCGTACGTGGTCGACGACGACCCGTCGGCCCTCGCGCTCATGTGCGAGATCGCCGAGGATGCCGGCTGGCAGTGCCGCGGCTTCACCGGCCTCCGCCAGCTGACCGCGCAGCTCGAGTCGGATCCCCCCGACGTGCTGATCCTCGACGACGACCTGCCGGACGGCAGTGGCGGGGACCTGGCGCGCGAGCTCCGCGAGAATCCCTCGACTGCCGGGATGTCCGTTGTCGTCTGCACGGGCGCGCACCCGATGCGCCGAGCCGAGATCACCTCGTGGGCACCCGTGGTGGCGAAGCCGTTCGGTGTCGAGGAGCTGGAGCGCTTCCTGGATTCCGCGGGGCGCAAGCTGGGCGGCGGCGCCGACCACCGCGCCGCGGGGTAGTCTGCGCGCGTGCGCGCGCTCATCCTGACCAACGAGTTTCCGCCCCAGATCTACGGCGGGGCGGGCGTTCATGTCGGCGAGCTCACCCGGCACCTGCGTGAGCTGATCGAGCTCGACATCCGAACGTTCGCCGCCGCCACCGATGACGCCGCGGGGTGGCGCGTTCGTGGGTACGAGGCGGCCCACGATCTCGCCGTGGCCGATGAACGCCTGCGGCCGATGCTCGCGGCGCTGTCGCGAGACCTCGCCATGGTCGCCGATCCGATCGACGCCGACGTCGTGCACGTCCACACCTGGTACACGCACTTCGCCGGCATGCTGACCAAGCTGGCGTACGGCATCCCGCTCGTCCTGACGGTCCACTCACTCGAGCCGCTGCGCCCGTGGAAGCGCGAGCAGCTCGGCGGCGGGTACGACGTCAGCACGTGGGTCGAGCGGACCGCCATCGAGGCGGCCGATGCGGTCGTCGCGGTCAGCAACGGCACCCGCGGTGACGTGCTTCGCCTCTACGACCTCGACCCGGCCCGGGTGCACGTCATCCACAACGGCATCGACGCGGACTTCTATCGGCCCGACCCGGCGACGGATGCGCTGGAGCGCCACGGCATCGATCCGTCGGTGCCGTACGTGCTGTTCGTCGGGCGCATCACGCGCCAGAAGGGGATCGTCCACCTGGTGCGGGCGCTGCACCACCTCGCACCGGGCATCGGCGTCGTGCTGTGCGCCGGGCAACCGGACACGTCCGAGATCGCGCGCGAGATGACGGAGGGCGTGCGTGCCGTCCAGGCGGAGCGGCCGAACGTCGTCTGGATCGGCGAGATGCTCAGCCGCGAGGACGTGCGCCAGCTGTACTCGCATGCGGCCGTGTTCTGCTGCCCATCGGTCTATGAGCCCTTCGGGATCATCAACCTCGAGGCGGCCGCGTGCGAGACGCCCGTCGTTGCCTCGGCCGTGGGTGGCATCCCCGAGGTCGTCGTCGATGGCGAGACCGGCCTGCTGGTGCCTGTCGAGCTCTCGCCCGACGACCCGATGCGGCCGCTGGATCCCGACCGCTTCGAGCTGAACCTGGCCGGGGCCATCAATGCGCTCATGGCCGATGCG
>DASVDT010000131.1:0-47160 GCA_036380955.1 Candidatus Limnocylindria bacterium
CGCCGAGGCGGAGCGGGCGCGGACCGAGAAGGCCAGCTGATGCAGGGCAAGCGACGAACGAAGGTCGGACGCGTCGTGTCCGACAAGATGGACAAGACGGTCGTCGTCAGCGTCGAGCGGCTGCGGCGTCACCCGATCTACAAGCGGGTGGTTCGCCTCAGCACGAAGTTCAAGGCGCACGACGAGGACAACAGCGCGCGCGTGGGTGACACCGTGCGCATCGAGGAGAGCCGGCCGCTGTCGCGCGAGAAGCGCTGGCGGGTCATCGAGATCACGGCTCGCGGCTCCGGGGAGGAGCTGATCGAGACGGCCGAGGAGGCGGAGCCCGCATGATCCGCCAGTACAGCAGGCTGCGCGTGGCCGACAACTCCGGCGCGCGGACGCTGCAGTGCATCACCGTCCTCGGGCGGTCCACGAGCGACACCGCCGAGGTGGGTGACGTCATCGTGGCCAGCGTCAAGCAGGCGCTCCCGAACTCGGGCGTGAAGAAGGGCGACGTCGTGCGCGCCGTCGTGGTTCGCACCACGAAGGAGTACGGCCGCCCGGACGGCAGCCATATCCGCTTCGACGAGAACGCCGCCGTCCTGATCAATAACCAGGGCAACCCGCGCGGCACCCGCATCTTCGGGCCCGTCGCGCGCGAGCTCCGCGAGCGCAACTACATGAAGATCGTGTCCCTCGCCCCGGAGGTGCTGTAGTGAACGTCCGACGGGGTGACACCGTTCTCGTCCTGGCCGGCAAGGACCGCGGCAAGCGCGGCACCGTCGAGCGGGTCGAGAAGACGAAGCGAGGCTTCGGCGTGGTGATCCCCGGGATCAACATGGCCAAGCGCCATCAGCGCGCGCGGACGCGCACGCAGACGGCCGGCATCCTCGACATCCCGGTGCCGATCGACATCAGCAACGTGCAGGTCGTCTGTCCGCGCTGCAACCAGCCGACGCGCGTCTCGCACGGCCACCTGGAGAGCGGGCGCCGCACGCGCATCTGCAAGAACTGCGGCGAGCAGATCGAGGTCAGCAGCAAGTGAGCGCCGAGGAGAAGAAGACGACCCGCAGCCGCGCCGCCACGGCGACGAAGGCTCGCGGCAAGGACGCTGCGACCAACGGCGCGCCGGCTGCCGCCGAGGGCGCGGCAACAGGCCCGGCGAAGGCCGCTCCGAAGGGCGAGAAGCCAGGAAACGGCGCGTACCGCCGGCCGGAGTACCACGGCCTCCGCCAGCGCTATCACGACGAGGTCGTGCCGGCGCTGCAGCGGGAGTTCAGCTACGCCAACCCGATGGAGATTCCCTCCGTCGAGAAGGTCGTGGTCAATATCGGCCTGGGCGAGGCGATCGCCAACGCCAAGGCGCTCGATGCCGCGGTGGGCGACCTGACCACGATCACCGGCCAGAAGCCGATCGTGACGCGCGCGAAGCGCAGCATCGCGCAGTTCCGCCTCCGCACCGGAATGCCGATCGGCGCGAAGGTGACGCTGCGAGGCCAGCGGATGTACGACTTCCTCGAGCGCACCATGTCGCTCGCGCTGCCGCGCATCCGCGACTTCCGGGGCATCCCCACGCGCTCGTTCGACGGCCGTGGCAACTTCAGCCTCGGCCTCCGCGAGCAGCTCGTCTACCCGGAGATCGACTACGACAGGATCGACCGCCTGCGCGGTCTCGAGATCAGCATCGTGACCACGGCGAAGACCGATGAGGAGGGGCGCAAGCTCCTCGAGCTCATGGGCATGCCGTTCCAGAGCAACTGAGGGATTACCACGTGGCAAAGAAGTCGATGATCGCCAAGGCCAAGCGCGGATCGCGCTTCCCCGTGCGCGATCACAACCGATGCCAGGTCTGCGGCCGGCCGCGCGGCTACATGCGTCGCTTCGCGATGTGCCGCATCTGCTTCCGGGAGCGAGCGCTCCTGGGACAGCTGCCGGGCGTCACCAAGTCGAGCTGGTAGGGCTCGGCATCAACCTGGCCGCCTGATCGCGGCCATCATCAGCGGCAGGCGCCACCAGCGTTGGGGCGGGAGCGAACCGCCGCCGAGGAGACGAACGAACACCACATGAACGTAACCGACCCGATCGCCGACATGCTGACGCGCATCCGCAATGCGAGCGCGGCGCGGCACAAGGAGCTGAGCCTTCCCTCGTCGCGGATGAAGCGTGAGATCGCGCGCATCCTGGCCGAGGAGGGCTTCATCGACACGTACGTGACGCAGGCCGATGGCGCGCAGGAGCGCCTCACCCTGCGCCTCAAGTACGTCGAGGGACGCACGCCGGTCGTGACCGGCATCAAGCGCATCAGCAAGCCCGGCCTGCGGGTCTACGCCCGCAAGACCGAGATTCCGCGCGTGCTGGGGGGCCTGGGCCTGGCGATCCTGTCCACCTCCCACGGGATCATGACCGGTACCGAGGCGCGAAAGCAGAACCTCGGCGGCGAAGTCCTCTGCTACGTCTGGTAAGGAGCGAACGGATGTCTCGAATCGGAAGACTGCCGATCCCGCTCCCCGACGGAGTGGAGGTCACGCAGAACGGAAGTCATCTCAGCGTCAAGGGGCCCCTGGGCACCCTCGAGCGCACCATCCATCCGGAGATGAAGCTGGAGCGGGAGGACGGCACCCTTCGCATCGTTCGCCCGACCGATGAGCCGCGCCACCGCGCGCTGCACGGGCTCACCCGGACCCTGGTCAACAACATGATCACCGGCGTCACCAGCGGCTTCACGAAGAACCTCGAGATCAGCGGCGTGGGCTACCGGGCCCAGCTGCAGGGCTCGAAGCTGGTCCTCGCGCTCGGCTACTCGCATCCGGTCGAGGTCGATCCTCCGGCCGGCATCGAGTTCCGGGTCGAGACCCCGACCCGGCTCGGCGTCTTCGGCGCCGACAAGGAGCTGGTCGGCCAGGTGGCCGCCTATATCCGCTCGCAGCGCAAGCCGGAGCCGTACAAGGGCAAGGGCATTCGCTACGCGGGCGAGCAGATCCTCCGCAAGGCCGGCAAGGCCGGCAAGGTCGGAGGCTAAGGAAAGACCGATGACGAACCCCTCCCGCGACGCCCTGCGTCGCAAGCGACACGAGCGACTCCGGCTCCGCATCAGCGGCAGCGCGGAGCGCCCGCGCCTGTCGGTCTTCCGCAGCGCGAAGTACATCTATGCCCAGGTGATCGACGACACCACCGGCCGCACGCTGGCCGCCGCCTCGAGCCGCGAGACCGACCTCGGCGGCGACTCGAAGGTGGACGCGGCGCGCTCCGTGGGTCGGGCGCTCGCCGAGCGGGCGAAGGCCGCCGGCGTCAGCGCGGTGGTCCTCGACCGGGGCGGATACCAGTACCACGGGCGGGTCCGCTCGCTCGCCGAGGGCGCCCGCGAGGGCGGCCTCAACCTGTAGCGAGAGGAGACACGCATGGCACGCATCGACGCGTCCAAGCTCAACCTGGAAGAGAAGGTCGTCCAGATCAACCGCGTGAGCAAGGTGGTCCAGGGTGGCCGCCGCTTCAGCTTCAGCGCGGTGGTCGTGGTCGGCGACGGCAACGGCACGGTCGGCGCCGGCATCGGCAAGGCCGGTGAGGTGCCCGAGGCCATTCGCAAGGGCGTCGAGGACGCGAAGAAGCACCTCATCAAGGTCCCGCTCGTGGGGTCGACCATCCCGCACGAGGTGCACCGCCACTTCGGCGCGGCGAAGGTCATGCTCAAGCCGGCGAGCGCCGGTACCGGCGTCATCGCCGGGGGCTCGGTGCGCTCCGTCGTCGAGGCGGCCGGCATCCGCGACCTGCTGAGCAAGGTGCAGGACTCGACGAACCCGATCAACGTCGTGCGGGCCACGATCGAGTGCCTCTCGGCGCTGCGCTCGGCCGACGACATCGCAGCCCTGCGCGGCCGCACCGCCGAGCAGCTGCTCGGCAAGCGCGGCGCAGCGCTGGCGCGCACGCCGCACGAGATCCCGGAGCGGCGCGAGCCGATGAACACCTTCGGAGGTGGACGTGGCCGCTGATACCCGCACCCCGAAGATCAAGGTCACCTGGGTGCGGTCCACGATCGGGCACAACGCCGCGGCGCGTGGCACCATCCGCGCGCTCGGCCTGCATCGGCTCAACCAGAGCGTCGAGGTTGCCGACACCCCCGAAAACCGAGGCATGCTCCGTCGGGTCGCCTTCCTCCTCGAGGTCGAGGGACAGTCCGCCGGGCAAGAGGATTCGAAGTGAAACTCCACGATCTGCACCCGACCCCCGGGTCGCGCAAGCCGGCCCGCCGCGTCGGTCGCGGCCACGGCTCCGGCCGCGGCAAGACGGCGGGGCGCGGCACGAAGGGCCAGAAGGCGCGTGCCGGCGGCAACCTGCCCGCGTGGTTCGAGGGTGGCCAGACGCCGCTCCACGTCCGCACGCCGAAGCTGCACGGCTTCAAGAACCGGTTCCGCATCGCGTATGCCCCCCTCAACCTGGCCAAGCTGGCCGGCGTCGAGAAGGGCACGCTCGTCACGCCGGACGTGCTGGAGCATGACGGGCTGATCCGCGACACGAAGCTGCCGGTCAAGGTCCTCGGCGTCGGCGACGCGCCGGCCGGGATCACGATCCACGCGCACGCCTTCAGCACGTCGGCGCTCGACAAGCTCGCCGCCGCCGGCAGCACGGTTCAGCTGCTGAGCTGGCCGGACAACGCGCCGATCGACGCGCGGCCCGCGAAGCCCGAAGGGAAGCGAACCGCTCGACGCCGCCCAAGGCCCGGTGTCGCTCGCGACGGCGACGTACAGGCCGCCGATGCCGATGCCGGCGAGTCGGATGCGGCCGAGGCATCCGCCACGGCCGGCGAGGCCGACGAGGCTGACGACAGCGAAGGTGAAGGCGGGCCCGAGGCTTGATCGAGACGGTCGTCACCGCCTTCCGCGCGCCGGACATCCGGCGCAAGCTCCTCTTCACGCTCGGGATCCTGCTGATCTTCCGGGCGCTGACGAACGTTCCGATCCCGAACGTGAACACGACCGCACTGGCGAACCTGTTCACCGACAACCCGTTGCTCGGGATCCTGAACATCTTCTCCGGAGGCGGCCTGGCGGCCGCGTCGATCATCGGTCTCGGGGTGAACCCCTACATCAACGCCAGCATCATCATGCAGCTCATGCGCGGCGTGATCCCGTCGCTGGAGGAGCTGAGCCGCGAGGGCGAGTACGGCCGCAACAAGATCAACCAGTACACGCGCCTGCTGACCGTGCCGCTGGCCGCGGCGCAGGGCTACGGCATCAGCGTGCTGTTGAGCGCGAACAACGTCATCCCGTCGAATCCGCTGTTCAGCATCGAGACCCTCAGCCTGCTGCTCAGCTTCACCGCGGGCACCGTGCTGCTGATGTGGCTCGGCGAGCTGATCAGCGAGAAGGGGCTCGGCAACGGGATCAGCTTCATCATCTTCGCCGGCATCGTCGGCAGCGTCCCGCAGCAGATCGGACCCATCCTGTCCGGCCCGGACGCGCTGGCGCGCCTCATCCCCTTCGTCATCGTCGCCGTGGTGGTCGTCGCCGCGGTCGTGTTCATCAACGAGGGCCAGCGGCGCGTGCCGGTCCAGTACGCCAGCCGTGTGCGCGGCCGTCGCATGTACCAGGGCCAGACCCAGTACCTGCCGCTGAAGGTCACCATGGCCGGCGTCATTCCGATCATCTTCGCGGTCAGCATCCTGCTCTTCCCGGCCCAGATCGCCAGCTACTTCACCGCCAGCGACATCGACTGGGTGCGGAACGCCGCGGTCTTCATCCAGAACAACCTGAACGGCACGAACAATCTGCTCGTGTACGGGTCGCTCTACTTCATCCTGGTCGTGTTCTTCACCTATTTCTACACGGCCTTCCAGTTCCGGCCGGACCAGACGGCAGACTACCTGCGCAAGAACGGCGGCTTCATCCCCGGCATCCGGCCCGGCAAGCCGACGGAGGAGTTCCTGGGTCGCGTCACGAACCGGATCACGCTCGGCGGCGCGCTGTTCCTCGGCCTGATCGCCGTGCTGCCCTACGTCGTGTCGGCCTTCATCCCCGGCACGAGCAACCTCCAGCTCGGCGGAACCAGCATCCTGATCATCGTCAGCGTGGTGGTCGAGACCATGAAGCAGCTCGAGGCACAGATGATGATGCGCCACTACGAGGGCTTCATCCGGTGACCGATCCGGCGGCTGCCATCGGCGAGCGCCTCATCCTTCTGCTCGTCGGCGCGGTGGGCGCCGGAAAGGGGACCCAGGCGGACAACCTGTCGCGCGAGCTCGCGCTGCCGCACCTCGCCTCGGGCAACCTCTTCCGTGCCGCCATGGCCGACGAGACGCCGCTGGGCGAGGCGGCGCGCGAATACATGGAGCGTGGGGAGCTGGTGCCGGACGACATCACGATCCGCATGTTCATGGACGAGCTCGCGCGGCCGATCGCCGCGCGAGGCGCGATCCTGGACGGCTTCCCGCGCACCGTCGGCCAGGCGCGCGCGCTCGACGAGACCCTCGCCTCGCACGGCGAGCGCATCCGGCGCGTGATCTACATCGACGTCCCCACCGAGGAGCTCATCCGTCGCGTCGCAGGGCGCTGGATCTGCCCGGAGTGCGGCACCCCGTACCACGAGACGACCGACCCGCCACGCGTCCCCGGCCGCTGCGACCGCGAGGGTGCGGTCCTGGCCCAGCGCGACGACGACCGCCCGGAGGTCGTCACGGCACGCCTCGGCCGGCAGGTGCCACCCATGCTCGAGGTCGTCGAGCACTACGAGCGCGCCGGGATCGTCGACCGCATCGACGGCACCCGGCCGATCGAGGCCGTCACCGACGACATCCTGTCGCGCATCGGCGTGCGGGCGGGGGAATCCTGATGGGCATGCGCAGCGCCGGCGCGGCGACGATCAAGCGCGCGAGCGAGATCGAGCGGATGCGCGCCGCGGGGCAGATCCTGGCTGACATCCTGGACGTCCTGAAGGCGGAGATCCGACCCGGCGTGACGACCGGCGACCTGGACCGCATCGCCGACCGCATGATGGCGGACGCGGGTGCGGTCTCCTCGTTCCGTGGCTACGGCAGCCACCCGCCGTTCCCCGGCGTCATCTGCGCCAGCGTCAATGACGAGGTGGTGCACGGCATCCCGTCACCACGCCGCCGGCTGGCCGACGGCGACCTCGTCAGCATCGACATCGGCTGCATCGTCGACGGCTGGCATGCCGACTGCGCGCGCACCTGGATCGTCGGCGACGTGCCGCGCGAGGTCCGCGAGCTGGTCGACACGACGCGGCGCGGCATGGAGGCGGGCATCGCCGCCGCCGTCGCGGGCAACCGCCTCGGCGACATCGGCCATGCCATCGAGACCGTCGCGCACGAGCGCGGCTACGGCATCGTCCGCCCCTTCGTCGGCCACGGCATCGGCCGCGCCATGCACGAGGAGCCGCAGGTCCCGAACTACGGTCGCCCGGGCACCGGCCTGCTCATTGAGACCGGCATGTGCTTCGCGATCGAGCCGATGTACAACCTGGGCGTCGACGAGGTCTACGTGGACGACGATGGCTGGACCGTTCGCACCGCCGATGGGGCCCTATCGGCCCATTTCGAGAACACCATCGCGGTCACCGAGGACGGCCCCGTGGTGCTCACGGAGCACCAGTGAGCCGCCTTGTGCGTCCTCCGGCTGGTGATGTATACTTCCCGTTCGGGTCGCCCGTCGCGCGGCGGCCTTTCCGTGTGTCAGTCCCATTTGATGAGTCATTGAGCTTGAAACGAGGGTGCGTGTCGGTTGGCGAAAAAGGATGCAATTGAGGTCGAGGGAGAGGTGATCCTCCCCCTCCCGAACGCGATGTTCAAGGTGCGCCTGGAGAACGGGCACGAGGTGCTCGCACACATCTCCGGGAAGCTGCGCCAGAACTTCATCCGCATCCTGCCCGGCGACACCGTCCGAGTCGAGCTTTCCCCCTACGACCTCACCCGGGGTCGCATCACGTACAGGATGAGATGAAGGTTTCTGCGTCCGTGAAGCCCCGCTGCGAGCGCTGCAAGGTCATCAAGCGCTCCGGCGTGGTGATGGTCATCTGCGTCGTCCCAAAGCACAAGCAGCGGCAGGGGTAGTCGAATCGTGGCACGCATCGCCGGCGTCGACATTCCTCGCGAGAAGCGGGTGATCGTCAGCCTGACCTATATCCACGGCATCGGCCCGACCTCGGCCACGCGCGTCATCGGCGCGGCGAACGTGTCTCCGGACACGCGCGTCCGCGACCTGACCGAGGACGAGGTCAACCGCCTGCGCGAGGTGGTCGAGCGCCAGTTCAAGGTCGAGGGCGACCTTCGGCGCGAGGTGAACCTGAACGTGAAGCGGCTGATGGAGATCGGGTCCTATCGGGGCCTCCGCCATCGGCGAAACCTGCCCGTCCGCGGGCAACGAACGAAGACGAACGCGCGGCAGCGCCGTGGCGCGAAGAAGACGGTCGGCGTCCGCCGCAAGAAGTAATACGGGAGTTCCATGGCAGAGCGTAAGCAGGCGAAGCGCGGGAAGAAGCGCGAGCGAAAGAACGTGCCGGCGGGGCACGCGCACATCCAGTCGACGTTCAACAACACGATCGTGACCATCACGGACACGACCGGCAACGTCGTGTCCTGGGGCAGCGCGGGCCTGGTCGGGTTCAAGGGCTCCCGCAAGAGCACCCCGTACGCCGCGTCACAGACCGCCGACCTGGCCGCCAAGCGGGCCATGGAGCACGGCATGCGTCAGATCGAGGTCTTCGTGAAGGGCCCCGGCGGCGGCCGCGAGCAGGCCATCCGCTCCCTCCAGGCCGCCGGCCTGGAGGTGACCGCCATCACCGACGTGACGCCGATCCCGCACAACGGCTGCCGCCCGCCGAAGCGGCGGAGGGTCTGATCCATGGCACGCTATAACGACGCGGTCTGCCGCATCTGCCGCCGGGAGGGCCTCAAGCTCTTCCTCAAGGGCAGCCGCTGCTACAGCCGCAAGTGCAGCTTCGAGCGGCGCAGCACGCCGCCGGGCATGAACACCATGCGCCGCCGCAAGGTGAGCGAGTACGGCCTCCAGCTGCGCGAGAAGCAGAAGGTCCGCAAGAGCTACTCGGTCCTCGAGCGCCAGTTCCGCAACTACTTCGAGAAGGCGGACCAGCGCAAGGGCGTGACCGGCGAGAACCTGCTGCGCATGCTCGAGATGCGGCTCGACAACGTCGTGTACCGGATGGGATTCGCCACCAGCCGCGCCCAGGCGCGCCAGCTGGTGACGCATGGCCACTTCTCGGTCAACGGCCGCCCCACCAACGTCGCGAGCTTCGCGACCAAGATTGGCGACCGGATCGAGGTCCGCGAGAGCCGTCGCAGCCGCGAATACTTCAAGACCGCCGCCGACACGATGCGTGCGGCCCAGATCCCCGAGTGGGTGAGCGTCGACCCGACGAAGCTGTCGGGCTCGGTGCTCGCCGAACCGGCGCGCGAGCAGATGCCGCTCGAGTTCAACGAGCAGCTCGTCGTCGAGTACTACTCGCGCTAGGAGTCACTTTCCTCTCATGATCGAACTCGAAACCCCGCAGCCGCAGCAGCCGCAGCCGGCACCGACTCCGCGTATCGACGAAGTGTTCGCCGAGGGCAACCTCAGCCGCTTCGAGGTGACGCCACTCCAGGAGGGCTACGGCGTCACGCTCGGCAACGCGCTACGCCGCGTGCTCCTCAGCTCGCTCGAGGGAGCTGCCGTCACCAGCATCCAGATCAACGGCGTGTTCCACGAGTTCAGCACCATCGAGAACGTCAAGGAAGACGTCACCCAGATCGTGCTGAACGTCAAGAAGCTTCGCCTCCGCTCCTTCGCGCGCCACCCGCTGACGCTCAAGCTCGTCAAGCGCGGCGCCGGCCCGGTCACGGCGGCCGACATCAGCGAGTCGGCGGACGTCGAGATCGTCAACCCCGAGCTCGTGCTGCTCACGCTGGACTCCGACTCCGGCTCCATCGAGATGGACCTTACGGTCGAGACGGGCATGGGCTATCGCCCGGCCGAGCACACCGAGGACATGCCGATCGGGGTCGTCCCGGTCGACGCCATCTTCTCGCCGGTGCGACGCGTCAACTACCAGGTCGAAAAGACCCGCGTCGGCCAGATGACGAACTACGACAAGCTGATGCTCGAGATCGAGAGCGACGGGACGACCACCGCCGAGGCTGCGCTCAGCCAGGCGGCCGACATCCTCGTCCGCGAGTTCGGCCGCTTCGCCGAGATCGGCCGCCCGTCGGTGTCGGCGTCGGACGAGTCGCCGGTCGCGCCGAGTGCGAACCTGCTGGACGCGCCGATCGAGGAGCTCGACCTTCCGATGCGCGCCTACAACAGCCTCAAGCGCAACAGCATCACCAAGATCGGCCAGGTGCTCTCGCTCAGTGACGACGAGTTCCTGCGCATGCGCAACTTCGGCCAGAAGAGCCTGGATGAGCTCAAGGAGCGCCTGGCGCTGCGCGGCTTCATCAGCCCCGAGTCGACCTCGATGAGCACCGACGAGTCGGATCTGCCGTCATCGGCAGAGCTCGACGAGGGCGCGGTGGCCGAGGCGGACCGGGAGGCCTAGACCGATGCCGCACCGCGTCGCCGGGCGCAAGCTGAGCCGGGAGCACGCGCATCGCGTCTCGATGCTCGGCAACCTTGCCGTCTCGGTCATCCGCTACGAGCGGGTCAAGACCACCGAGGCCAAGGCCAAGGAGGTCCGTGGCCTGATCGACGGCATGATCACGCTCGCCAAGCGCGGCGACCTGCATGCCCGCCGGCAGCTGGTCAGCAGGATGCCGCACGAGCCACTCATCGTCGAGAAGCTGATGGGGGAGATCGCGACGAAGTACGCCGACCGACCGTCGGGCTTCACGCGCATCGTCAAGATCGGGCAGCGTCCTGGTGACGCGGCCTCGATGGTCCAGATCGAGCTCGTCTGAACCCGGGCGCGCTCGAATAACAAACCGATACGGATCGATGGCCGCCACGGCGCAGCGCGTGCTGCGGGCGGTGATCGAATACGACGGGACGGCCTTCGCCGGCTCCCAGGTCCAGCCCAATGCTCGGACCGTGCAGGGAGAGCTGGAGACGGCCCTTAACAGGCTGATCGGCGAGCGGACGAGAGTCCAGCTCGCCGGACGAACCGATGCCGGGGTGCACGCCACCGGCCAGGTCGTGGCATTTCGCCACCCGCGGGAGCTCCCGCGTGGGGCCGATCTGCCCGCGTTCCAGCGACGGCTCAACGCCGCGCTGCCGCGAGACCTGGCGGTGCGCTCGCTCCGACTCGCGCCGGCGGGCTTCGACCCGCGGCGCGACGCGCGACGGCGGATCTACCGCTATCGCATCCTGATGAACGGGATGCGGCGGCCGCTCGAGGCGCATCGGACGCTCGAGATCGACGACCGGCTCGACGTGGACGCCATGAGGGCGGCTGCGGCGCGCATGGTCGGCGAGCGCGACTTCGCATCGCTCGGCAGCCACGTCCACGGCAGGACCGTGCGCGAGCTGGCCGAGGTGCGGATCACCCGCCGCGGAGATCTCGTCGAAGTTCGCGTCACGGCGAACGCCTTCCTGCGGCGCATGGTGCGCAGCATGGTCGCCCTCCTGCTGGAGGTCGGCCGGGGACGGCTGGCGCCGGAGCGCATCGACGAGATCCTGTCCGGGCGCGCTCGAGCCCTCCACGGCCGGGCCGCACCGGCGCGCGGGCTCACGCTCGAGCGGGTCGTCTATTGATCAGCCAGGCAACCGAACCAAGGGAATCCGGAGAGCAGAGAGACGTGAAGACATACGCCGTCAAGGCGAGCGAGATCGAGCGCAGCTGGTGGGTCGTCGACGCGACGGACCAGACCCTCGGCCGGCTGGCGACGCGCATCGCCACGCTGCTCGAAGGCAAGCACAAGCCGATCTACTCGCCGCATCTCGATACCGGCGACCACGTCGTCGTCGTCAACGCCGGCAAGGTGCGTGTCACCGGTGACAAGCTGCGGCAGAAGAGCTACTTCCGCCATTCCGGCTATCCGGGTGGACTGCGCGAGGAGAGCCTCGGCACGCTGCTCGAGCGCAAGCCGGAGCTCGTCATCGAGCGGGCGGTGAAGGGAATGCTTCCGCAGAACCGGCTCGGCCGCGCCATGTTCCGCAAGCTGAAGGTCTACAAGGGTGGCGATCACCCGCACCAGGCGCAGCAGCCGACCACGGTCGAGCTGTAACGGGAAGGACACGCATTGAGCACGAACTACGTCTACGGGACCGGCAGGCGCAAGACCGCCGTCGCGCGGGTCCGCCTGCTGCCGGGTGACGGCGGCATCGTCGTCAACGGCAAGCCGGCGGCGGAGTACTTCGGCGGCGCCGCACGCGAGGGCATCCTGGTGCAGCCGTTCCGCGTGACCGAGACCGAGGGCCGCTACTCGGCCAGCGTGCTCGTCGCCGGCGGCGGCGTGTCGGGCCAGATCGGCGCCATCCGTCACGGCATCGCGCGCGCCCTGCTCTCGGCCCATCCGGACGCACGCCGCTCGCTGCGCGAGGCAGGGCTTCTGACCCGCGATCCGCGGGCCAAGGAGCGCAAGAAGTACGGCCTCAAGCGGGCGCGCAAGGCACCGCAGTACACCAAGCGCTAGCCATCACACACCGATGAGCCCCGGCCGGACGGCCGGGGCTCTTTGGTATCATCGGCATCCCATCGCCGCACCCGGCAAGGCACACTGCCCATCGTGATCGACGCGCTCAGGGACTTCTTCGAGACCTACCTGCGGGGCAGCTGGACGTCGATCGTCGACATCCTGCTGGTCGCGTTCGTCATCTACTGGCTGTTCATCCTCATCCGTGGCACGCGCGCGGTGCGGATCGTCATCGGCCTCTCGATCCTGTACCTGGTCTACCTGGCCGCGATCTTCTTCGGATTCGACCTGCTGCGGCGCCTGATGGAGACGGCGGCGGTGGTCGGGCTCTTCGCCGTGGTGGTCGTGTTCCAGCCGGAGCTGCGCCGCGCGTTGGAGCAGATCGGCCGGATCGGCAGCGTGAACCGCTTCTTCGTCTCGGCCGAGGTCGCCGGCGCCGAGCGCGTCGCCCGCGAGATCAGCCGAGCGTCTCGCATCCTGGCGGGATCGCGGCACGGCGCCCTCATCGTCCTGGAGCGCGAGACGGGGCTGACGGACCTCGCCAGCGAGTCCGGCGTGCCGGTCCACGCCGACCTGCGGGCCGAGCTGCTGGTCACGATCTTCTACCGCGGCACGGCGTTGCACGACGGCGCCGTCATCATCTCCGGCGACCGCATCAGCGCGGCCGGCGTGCTGCTGCCGATGAGCCAGACGGCGCTCGACTCGGAGCGCTACGGCACGCGTCACCGCGCCGCGATCGGCATCAGCGAGCAGACCGATGCGGTCGTCGTGGTGGTCAGCGAGGAGACCGGGTCGATCAGCCTGGTCGTTCGCGGTCGCATCGAGCGCAACCTGACCGAGGATCAGCTCCGCCGGCGCCTCTTCAACCTGATCCGGCCACAGCCGCCCAGGCGCGCCGTGCCGTTCCTGCGACGCTCCCTGGACGGTCGCTGGCAGGTGGGCCGGGCCGAGCCCGACCCAGCCGAGCCGGTCGATCCCGAGGCGCGCGTCGTCGCGGCGCCCGACCGCGGTGCGCTGAGGCGCTGATCGACCGATGGGATTCCTGCTGCGCAACTGGCACCTGAAGCTGTCGGCGGTCGCCCTTTCGACGGTGCTCTACACCGGCCTCGTCTTCTCCGGCGAGTTCGCCGACTCCCGGCTCGAGCTGCCGGTGCGGCCGACCGGTCAGCCCGACGCGTCGGTCGTGCTCAGCGGCGGCCTCGGGACGGTCGAGGTGGTGTATCGCGCCCCGCGCGCCAACGCCGCCCTCTCCAGCGACTCGTTCCGCGCGACGGTCGACCTGTCCGAGTACGACATGGCACGAGCGCCCGAGGCCCAGGTGCTGCCGATCAAGATCGAGGCCCTGGTCGACGGGGTGCAGGTCGTCGAGCGCGAGCCCGAGTTCGTGACGGTCGAGCTCGACCGGATCGCCGAGAAATCGGTGCCGGTTGCGCTCGACTACGGCGACGTCCCCGAGCAGCTCGAGGTCGACGACGCGGCCGTCTCGCCCGAGACGGTCCAGGTGCGTGGCGCGGCGTCGCTCGTCGGCCGCGTCGATCGGGCCGTGGCGCGCGTGCTGATCGACGAGTCCGGGATCGGCGTCCATCGCTCCGTCACGCTCGAGCCGGTGAACATCGACGGGCAGCCGGTCGAAGGCGTCCAGATCGAGCCGCAATCGGCGGACGTCGACATCGACGTGCACCAGGTCGAGACGAACAAGACGGTGCCGGTCCGCCCGGACATCGAGGCGGGAACGCCGGCGGCGGGCTTCGCGCTGGCCGGCCTGAACGTGGAGCCCTCCACGGTCACGCTGCGCGGCCTGCCGGACGTGCTCACGGGCATCACCGAGGTGCTCACCGAACCGCTCAGCATCAACGGCGCGGCGGAGAACCGGACCTTCGAGGCCGAGCTCATCCTGCCAGACGGCGTGACGTTGACCGATGGCGACGAGCCCGTCGTGAGCGTCACCGCCACGATCGAGCCGTCGGTGTCGAGCCGCACCTTCGTCGTCGGCGTCCTCTGCCAGAACGCGGGCACGAACTCGTGCGTCGCCGGCGTCGACCAGCTCACCGTCACGGTCGGCGGTCCCGGCGGCGCGTTGGCCGACCTCACCGCGGCGGACGTCACGCCACTGGTCGATGCGAGCGGGCTGGCACCCGGCAGCTACTCGCTCACGCCGTCGATCCCGGCCCTGCCCGAGGGCCTCGACCTCATCGGCATCTCGCCCAATGCGGTGCCGGTCACCATCGTGGCGCCGTCGACGCCCGCGCCGACGCCCGCGCCGTAGATGGGAGGGCGATTCGGCACCGACGGCATCCGCGGTCCGGTCGGCAGCGAGCTCACGGCAGGGCTCGCGGTCGGGCTCGGTCGCGCGGTCGGCCACCTGCTGGGCGGAGGCGGCCGCAGCGTCGTGATCGGACGCGATACGCGCCGCTCGGGCGAGATGCTCAGCGCCGGGCTGGCCGCGGGGCTGACAGCGACGGGCACCGACGTCGTGGACCTGGGCATCGTCACCACGCCCTGCCTGGTGCACGCCAGCGCCGATGACCGTCATGCGGCCGGCATCATGGTCTCCGCCTCGCACAACCCCGCGGAGGACAACGGCCTCAAGGTCGTGGCCGGCGGGCGCAAGGTCGACGATGCGATCGAAACGCAGCTCGACCAGCTGCTCGACGACGAGCGCGCGATTCCGGAGCTGCCGAACGCCGAGCTGGGACGGTTGCGCAGCGAGCCGGAGGCGATCATCGCCTATCGGCGCCACCTGGCGGACATCGCCGGCGACGCGTTTCGCGGCCTGCGCATCGGCATCGACTGCGCCAACGGGTCGGCCAGCGTCATCGCCCCCGACCTGTTTCGCGACCTCGGCGCGGAGGTCACCGTGCTCTTCGACGCGCCCAACGGGGTGAACATCAACGACGGCTCCGGCTCGACCCATCCGGAGCGGCTGGCCGAGACCGTCGGTGCGGCCGGGCTCGACATCGGCCTGGCCTTCGACGGCGACGCGGATCGGCTCATCGCGGTCGACGAGCGGGGCGAGCTGGTCGACGGCGACGCGATCATGGGCATCTGCGCACTGGAGCGGCTCACCGCGGGCACGCTGCGCAACAACCTGCTCGTCGCGACCGTGATGAGCAATGGCGGCCTGGAGCGCGTCATCCGCGAGGCGGGGGGCCGGGTGGTGCGCACGCCGGTCGGCGATCGCAATGTGTACGAGGCCATGGAGCGCCACGACGCGGTGCTGGGCGGGGAGCAATCAGGCCACATCATCTTCAGGGACCGAGCCACCACCGGCGACGGGCTGTTGACCGCGATCGAGCTGGTGCGTGCCGTGCGAGCGGCCGGCGCCCCGTTGTCGGAGCTGGCCGCGCGGATTCCGAGGCTGCCGCAGGTGATGATAAACTCAGCCGTCCGGCGCCGGGACGACTGGCGCAGCGACACGGAATTCGTGGCGGCCGTCGAGCGCGCCACGCAGCAGATGGGGGATCGCGGGCGAGTGCTCGTCCGCCCATCCGGCACCGAAGCCAAGATCAGGATCATGGTCGAGGGTGACGATGCCAACGAGATCGACACAATCGCCCGCGAGCTGGCCACACTCGCCGAGGCACGTCTCAACTAGCGCCGCGGTGCGGCGAGGGAGGGCACATGTGCGGCATCGTCGGATACGTCGGGCCGCGTGACGCCGCCCCGATCCTGATCGAGGGGCTGCGCCGCCTCGAGTATCGCGGCTACGACTCGGCCGGCATCGCGGTGATGACCAAGGACGGCAAGGTCTTCATCGAGAAGAAGGCCGGCAAGCTCAGCAACCTGACCGATCACCTCAACGGCGACGCACCGGCCGGACATCCGGGCATCGGCCATACGCGCTGGGCGACCCATGGGCGGCCGAACGACACCAACGCCCATCCGCACATCGACTGCACCGGCAAGCTGGCGCTGATCCACAACGGCATCATCGAGAACTACGCCGAGATCAAGAACCGGCTCGTCGCCGAAGGCCATCGGTTCACCAGCGAGACCGATACCGAGGTGCTGGCACACCTGATCGAGTCGAAGTACAGCGGAGAGCTCGTCGACGCGGTGCGCGCGGCGCTCAACGAGGTGCGCGGCGCGTACGCCATCGGCGTCATGCATACCGACCACCCCGACCGGATCGTGGGCGCCCGCATGAACGTGCCGCTCATCGTGGGGCTGGGCGACGGCGAGGGATTCATTGCCAGCGACGTGCCGGCCATCCTCGAGCACACCAAGAACGTCGTGATCCTGCACGAGGGTGACATCGCCGACGTCACGCCCACGGGGACGCGGATCCTGTCGCTCGATGGGACGGAGCTCGAGCGCGACGTGACTGAGATCCACTGGAGCATCGAGGCCGCCGAGAAGGGCGGCTTCGCGCACTTCACCCTCAAGGAGATCTACGAGCAGCCCCACGCCATCCAGGAGTGCCTGCGCGGTCGCGTCGCGCCGAGCGGTGCGGTCAGCCTGCCGGAGCTGGATGCCATCGCCGACAAGCTGGCTCGAGTGGAGCGCGTCTACGTCGTCGGCTGCGGCACGGCCAGCTACGCGGCGCACGTCGGCGCCTACCTGATCCAGGATTGGGTCGGGTTGCCGGCGGCGATGCAGATCGGCTCCGAGATGCGCTACAGCCCGCCGCCGCTCGACGACCGGACCCTCGTCATCGGCGTCAGCCAATCCGGCGAGACGGCCGACACCCTGGCGCCGCTGAAGCTGGCGGAGGAGCGTGGCGCGACGGTGGTGGTGGTCACCAACGTCGTCGGCAGCGCCATCACCCGCGAGGCCGATGCGGTTTGCTACCTCCAGGCCGGCCCGGAGATCGCCGTGGCCAGCACGAAGGCCTTCGTGACGCAGGTGCTGGTGCTGCAGATGATCGCCCTGCACCTGGCCGGAGCGCGGAGGACGCTGTCCGAGAATCGGCTGCGGACGTTCGGCCAGGCGCTGCGCAGCCTGCCACGGCTGGCGGCCGAGACGCTGGGCACGGCACCGCAGATCAAGAAGCTGGCGCAGCGCTATGCACGCGCCCGCGACTTCATCTTCATCGGCCGTGGCGTCGGCTTCCCGATCGCCATGGAGGGCGCGCTGAAGCTGAAGGAGCTGTCGTACGTCCACGCGGAGGGCTACGCCGCCGGCGAGCTCAAGCACGGGCCGATCGCGCTGCTGGATCCGGAGACGCCGCTCCTGGCCGTGGCCACCGCCGGGGCCGTCTACGAGAAGGTGGTCAGCAACGTCGCGGAGGCACGCGCGCGGTCGGCGCCGATCATCGCGATCGCCACCGAGGGTGACGAGCACATCGACCATTACGCCCACGACGTCATCTACGTCCCGGAGACGCCCGAGCCGATCAGCCCCGTCATCGCCGTGCTGCCGCTCCAGCTTCTGGCGTACGAGATCGCCGTCGCGCGCGGGACCGACGTCGACCAGCCGCGCAACCTCGCCAAGTCGGTAACGGTCGAATAGTCCGCAGGTCCGCTCGACGCCGATGAGCCGCCACGAGATCGGGATCGACCTCATCGACATCGATCGCATCGTCGGCGTGCTCGGTCGCTTCCCGGACCGCTTCCGTGAGCGCGTCCTGACCGACCACGAGCGCCGCTACGTCGGCCGCAAGGTGGAGCGCCTGGCCGGGCGCTGGGCGGCGAAGGAAGCCATCAGCAAGGTGCTCGGGCTCGGGGTGCGCGGGGTCGGTTGGCGGGAGATCGAGATCCTGCCGAACCGCGCCGGGCAGCCCCAGGTCTACCTTCACGGACGCGCGGCGGCACGAGCCGATGCCATGGGCCTCGACGAGGTCAGCGTGTCGATCTCTCACGAGCGCCACACGGCCGTCGCCGTGGCGGTCGCCCACCGGCGGCACGACTGACGTGGCCGCCGCCCGCACGATGACCCAGCGCTGGGTCGCCGGCCACCTGCCGCAGCGGCCCGAGCGCGCGCACAAGGGCGACTTCGGCCGGCTGCTCGTCGTGGCCGGCTCGATCGACTATCCGGGCGCCGCGCTCCTCGCCGCGCTGGGCGCCGTGCGTGCCGGCGTCGGGTTGGCGCGCGTCGCCGCGGCCGAGTCGGTGGTCGCCCGCGTGGCAGGGGCGATTCCGGAGCTGACCTGGATGACGCTCGACGAGGAGGCGCCCGGGCTGATCGCTCCTGGCGGATGGCGCCGCGTCGCGACCGAGGCGCCCGATCATGACGCGGTCGTCATCGGGCCCGGCCTCGGCCGCCAGCCGGCCACGCAGCGTCGCACGCGGCAGCTCATCGCCTCGCTCGAGATGCCCATGGTCGTCGACGCCGACGGCCTCAACGCCCTCGCCGATGGCGCCCGCTGGTGGCAGGGCGTGCGTGGCTCCCTCGTCCTCACCCCGCATCCCGGCGAATTCGCGCGCCTGACCGGCGCCGGCGCCCCGGACGGCGACGACGACGAGGCGCGCGCGGGGGCCGCCGCGGACGCCGCGCTGCGTTGGGACCAGGTCGTCGTCCTCAAGGGCGCTCATACCGTCGTCGCCGAGCCGGGCGGCGAAGCGCTTCGGTCCAACGTCGCGACGCCCGCCCTGGCCACGGCCGGCAGCGGCGACGTGCTGGCCGGCGTCATCGGGGCCTTCCTGGCCGGCGGTGCGGCGCCGCTCGATGCGGCCGCGTGTGGCGTTGCGGTCCACGGCGCGGCGGGACTCCTCGCCGCCCAGCGCATCGGGTCCGCGGGCGTGATGGCCACCGACATCGCGTCGCTCGTGCCGGAGGCGATCGCCCAGTTGCGCGGCGAGGGCACATGACCGAGCCGCGCAGCCCGCATCGCGCGTGGGTCGAGGTCGACCACGCCGCGATTCGTTCCAACCTGGCCACGATCCGAGACCGCGCGCCCGGCGCCGAGGTCATTGCCGTGGTCAAGGCCAATGCCTACGGCCACGGTGCCGAGGCGGTGGCGCGCACGCTCGTCGCGGCGGGGGTCGAGCGCCTGGCGGTGGCCACCGTCGACGAGGGCGTGGCGCTGCGAGATGCCGGCATCGGCGTGCCGATCCTCGTCCTGTGGGGCATCGGCCCCGGCGAGGCGAAGGTCGTCGCCGATGCAGGGCTGGAGCCGATCGTCTACGACGAGCGATCGATCGAGCTCCTGGACCGGGCGACCGACGGCGTCATCGGCGTCCATCTCAAGGTCGACACCGGGCTCGGCCGACAGGGGGCCGCACCCGACGATGCAGTGGGCCTGGCGGCCTCCATCTCCCGCAGCCCGCACCTCGAGCTGGCCGGGACGATGAGCCACCTGGCCGTGCCGGGCGAGGACGATGCCTACACCGAGGTCCAGGTCCTGCGTCTTGCGCGCACGCTCGACGCGATGCGCTCGGCCGGCATCGACCCGGGGCTCGTGCACGTCAGCGCGACCGGCGGGATCCTGGCCGGCGACCCGGGTCTCGCCGGTGCCATCCGCCCTGGCCTGGCGTTGTACGGGCTGCTGCCCGCGTGGGCGGCCGGCGAAGCCATCGCGCTGCGGCCGGCGCTGAGCGTCAAGGCGCTGGCGCTGCGCATCTTCGACCTGCCTGCCGGGGAGGGCATCGGCTATGGCCTGCGCTTTCGGGCGCGGACTGCGACGCGCATCGCGACCCTCGGCATCGGCTACGGCGACGGCTGGCCACGGGCGCACGCCAACAACGGCTTCGCGCTCGTTCGCGGCCAGCGCGTGCCGATCGTCGGGGCGGTCAGCATGGATGGGCTGACCGTCGATATCGGCGGGGTGCCTGGTGTAACCTACGGCGACGAGTTCGTGCTCATCGGCAGCCAGGACGGCGAGCGGATTTCCGCCGAAGAGGTCGCCGACGAGCGTCGCACCATCAACTACGAAGTCACGACCGCGCTCCGCGGCCGGCTTCCGCGGCTCCACCTCGGAGCGGATTGAACCGGGCAGACCGCACCGAACGAAGGCACCATGGCAGAACCGATCGAGATCGACGTCTGGCAGGGGGAGATCGCTGAGCTCGAGGTGGATGCGATCGTCGTCGCCGCCAACGAGTCGCTCTTCATGACGGTGGGCGCCGGCGCAGCGGTGAAGCGCGCCGGTGGCGACGAGATCGAGCGCGCGGCCGTCGACCAGGGGCCGATCCGACCGGGCACCGCCGTGGCCACCGGCGGGGGATCGCTGGTCGCCCCGTACGTGATCCACGCAGTCGCCGCGGGCCACGATCGTCGCGCCGATCCCGAGGCGTTGGCGGGCGCCGTCAGGGCTGTGCTCGCCTTCGCCGAGCCCCTCCAGTTGCGCCGCATCGCGATGGCGCCGCTCGGGATCGAGCACGGGGTCTTCGCCGCCGCCGATGCGGCCAGGATCATCGTCTCCACCCTGCACGCCGAGGCGCCGCCGACGCCGATCGAGACGGTCGTCCTCGCCGCCCCGCACGCTCCCGAGGTCCGCGCGCTGTCCGACGCCCTGCAGGCTGCCGAGGCCGGAGCGCGCTCCCGGTGAGCGGCGGACCGGCGCGCCGGGTCGCCGAGACGCTCGACCGCCGAGGACTCGCCGTGCCGGCGCGGCTCTTCGCCGACGCTCACCGACCGCTCGCGCCGCTCCTCTCCGACCTGGGCGTCGCGTTCGGACCGCTCCTCGGCGCGGCGTTCGGGCGTCGGACGGCCGACGCGAGCGCGCTGCTCGAGGACGAGGACGGCCTCGATCGCCTCATCGACCAGCTGGATCGTCGCAGCCAGGGGGCCGGCGGTGCCGAGCCCGACTGACCTCATCGCGGGCGTCATCCGCTTCGTCGGCGAGATCCTCGGCGCCTCGTCGCTCCGCTTCGAGACCGGTCCGACACTGGTCGTCCTCGGGGTGCTCCTCGTATTCCTCCAGCTCGTGGCCCGCCCGGTCAGCCGCTGGGTGACGAGCGATGCCGGCGGCCTGGCCAGCCTCGGTCGCGCGATGGCACTGGCCGCGGAGGCCGGCACGGATGCGGTGATGTCGCTCGGCACGGCGGGCGTCGCGCGCTCGACCGACGTCCACGGCCGCCTCCAGACGCTCGCGGCGCTCCCGGTGCTGGGCCACGTCGCCCGCGCCGCCGCGCGCAGCGGCGTCCCGCTGCGCGTCCTCACCAATGATCCATTGGCCGCCGCGGCCGCGGCTGCAACGCTGGACGCCGCCCATGCGGCGACTTCGACGCAGGAGCGCGTCGGCCGCTCGCGGATCGTCATGGTGGGTGAGGGGCGGCTCGCGCCGGCCGGCCTGGTCATGACGGCCCGGGCGCGCCCGGCGGCCGCGGTTGCGGCCGGCAGCATGCGCGAGGAGGCCACGCTCCATCTCGAGGGCCTGCGTGGCGGCGCCGGCTCGCTCGCCGCGGCATCGGCCGAGGTGGCGCAGGCGCCATCGCTGCTGCTCGCCGGTGGCGGGGCGCTCGTCGGGGCCGAGGCCTTCCAGGTCGCGGCGGACCTGCGTGCCGACGTCGGCGAGCGGACCATGGTCATCGCTGCCAACAGGCTGATCGGCTTCGCCGTGGCCGCCATCGTGATCGGGACGGCGCTCGCGCTCATGGGGATCATGCATCCAGCCGACCTGCTGCTCGGGATCGGCGAGGCGTGAAGCGGGCGACCATTCCGGCCCTCGTCGTGGTCGTCGGGGTGCTGGCCCTCGCCGACCTGCTCCTCGTCAACGACTCCCTCTCCGAGCTGGCCGGCGTCGCCATCGACGCGGCCATCCTCATCGCGGCCGGAGCGGCGCTGGCGGCGGTCGCGTCCCTCGCCGTCCGGCGCGCGCGCGACCTGTGGCGCCGTCGTGGCGACCCGATCGGCGCCGCACTCGTGCTCGCCGGCATGGCGGCCATGCTCATCGCCGGCCTGCGGCCGGGGGCCGCCGGCGCCACCGACCCGGCGGTTGGCTGGCTGGTCGCGGCGCTCCTGATCCCGATCGGCGCGACGCTGTTCGGCCTGCTGTTCGTCACGACGCTCGCCGCATCGCGCCGTTCGCTGGCGTCGCGCAGCCGCGAGGCCACGGTCCTCGTCGGCGCTGCGCTCGTCGTGCAGCTCACGCTCCTGCCGATCGGCGGTGTCGTCGGGGAGCGGCTGTCCGACGCCGCCGGCTGGGCGCTCGCCGTCCCGATCGGGGCGGTCTTCCGTGGGATGCTCATCGGCGTCGCCATCCTGGCGGCGGTTTTCGCCGCGCGCACGCTGCTCGGGGTCGGCGCGACCGATGAGTGAGCGGAACGCCCTCGCCGCGCGGCTCGCCCCCCTGCTGCTGGTCGTGGCCCTGGCGGCCGCCCTTCTCGCGGGTCTCGACGACAGTCTGATGCTCGAGAGCGCCGATGACGGCGCGGCGCGCGCAGTGACGGCGGCCTTCGACGCCATGCCCGACGACGCGCTCGTCCTCGTTGGCTTCGATCCGGACGTGGGCACCTATGCCGAGATTCGACCGACGGTGCGGACCGTGCTGGCCGATCTCCTGAACCGCGGGGCGACGCTCGCGCTCGTCAGCCTGACGGCGGACGGACGCGCGCTCGCCATCGCCGAGCTGGCGCGCATGGACCGGTCGGAGGCGAACCCGCGACAGCTCATCGACCTCGGCTTCCTGCCCGGAGCCGAGGCGGCGCTCGTTGCGCTGGCGCGCGGCATCGACGGCGGGTCGCAGGATCCCATCCGCGCCGATCTAGCCTCGTCCCCGGACCTCGCCGTGGTGATCGGCGGCATCGACCTCGGACCCCGCAGCTGGGTCGAGCAGGTCCAGCCGCGCATCGACGGCATGCCGATCGTCGCCGTCGCGCCGACGGTGCTGCTCCCAGAGCTCGAGCCGTATCGCGCCAGCGGCCAGCTCGCCGCGTTGATCGGGACGCCGCGCGACGGTGCGGCCTACCGCGCACACGCGGAGCTCGGCAGGCTGGAGCGCATGGTCGACCCGTCCGCCGGCCCGTCGCCCGCGGCCATCCTGCTCGGCCTGCTGGTGGCGATCGCCGTGCTGGGGCAGGCCTTCGGCAGCCGGCTGGCTGCCGTCATGCGGGCCGCCCGACCCCGGGACGTCGCGTGAGCGGCTTCTTCGGCACCGCCCAGGCGGATCAGATCGCGACCTGGGTCGCGGCACTGGCCACGATCGTCGTGCTCGGTGGATTGCTCGGCGAGCGGCGTGCCTTCGGGTGGTCGCAGCACCTGCTCGCCGGGCTGGCAACCGGGTTCCTGGCGCTGCTCGCGATCACGGAGGTCATCGTGCCGCGCATCGTGGAGCCGCTGGTCGCCGATCCGGCCGGCCGGCCCGAGCTGTGGCTCGGGCTGCTGCTCGTGGCCGTGGCCGCGGCGGTGCCGTGGTTGCCGCGGGTCGTCGCCGGCGTTCCGCTGTCCATCACCATCGGCACGCTGGCCGCGTTCGCGCTGGGCGGCGCGGTGGTCGGGACGTTGCTGCCGCAGCTGGCGGCGACCGTCGCCGGTCGAGAGGCAACCGTCACCGACACCGTCGTCGGCGTCGCCGCGGCGGGCGTGAGCGGCCTGGTTCTCATCGGCTTCGTGCACGGCACCCCACGAGGCCGCCTCGTGTCGCTGGCGGCGGCCGGCGGGCGCTGGCTCATGCTGGCCGGGCTGGGCGGCTGGCTCGGCTACCTGCTCTTCTCCAGGCTCGTCCTCCTGGTCGATCGGCTCGCCTTCCTCGTCGGCGACTGGCTCGGGCTGGCGAGATGAGCCAGATGAGCCAGTTGGGTCAGACGAGTCAGCTGAGCGAGGTGCATGGATGGGCGACGTGAGCACCGAGCTCGCACTCCTCGTCGACGTCGGCTCGGCGTGGGCCAAGGCCGGCGTGATCGGACGCGTGCGCGGACGCTGGCGGCTGGTCACGCACGTCGCACAACCGACGGCCTGGGGCGCGGCCGAGCTGCGACGCGGGCTCATCGATCGGCTCGTGGCCGCCGGCGATTCCCGGCTGGCGAACGACTGGGACACGCTCCTCGACGGCGCGACGCGGATCGAGTGCCACACGGCGCGCAATCCCGGCCGGCTGGCGGTGGTCGCCGTGTCGCGCGAGGTCTCCGGCAGCAGCGCGCGTCGCGCCGCCGAAGCGGCGGGCTGGCAGGTCTCCGAGGCGGTAACGCTCGACGACGGCCGCACGCTGGCCGATCGGCTCGCGCGGCTGCAGTCCGCCGAAGTCGATGCCTGGCTGGTCGCCGGCGGCTTCGACGATGCGCGCAGCCCACGCGCCTTGGAGGCGGCAGCCCTCGTGGCATCGGCCCGCCTTCCCGATTCCGGCCCGGTCATCTGGGCCGGATCCGCCCTGCTGGGCGACGATGTCGCGAGCCTGTTCGAGGAGGGCGCCGTCTCCACGGTGGCGAACCCACGGCCGGATGCGCGTCGCGAAGAGACGGGGCCGCTGCGCGACCATCTCCAGGCCGTCCTTCGCGCGATCGTCGCCGATGAGGACGAGCGGCATCTCGCCTCGGTCGCGTTTCCGCGTGCGATCGCGACGATGGCGTCCGACGGCGGCTTGCGCATCCTGGGCATCGACATCGGAGCCCGGGGAGCGGTGCACGCGCTGGCCGAACCGGACGGGACAAGCGCGGTGCGGGTGTACTCGACCGGCGGCCTGGCGGGCGCGGCCGACGTACCAGGCGCCGCCGCTCGCGTCACCCGCATCGCGGGCGACGCGGGTGACGAGGCCGCCGTGGCGGACACCCTGCAGACGCTCAGAGCGCGGCCGACGACGGTGCCTCAGCTTCCGGAGGAGCTGAGCGCGACGCAGGCGGCCGTCCGGATGCTCATCGCCGGCATGGTCGAGGATGGGCCGCCGGAGGCGGTCGACCTGGTCGTCGGTGCCGGACGCACGATCGCCGCCGCGCCCCACCCCGGCGGCGCGGCACGCATGCTCCTCGACGGCGTGCGGCCGATCGGCGTCACGCAGCTCGCCGTCGATGCCGGCTCGGTGCTCGGACCGCTCGGCTCGCTGCCGGACGACGAGATTCGCGAGGGAATCACCCTCCTGGCGGACGACCTGGTCGTGCCGCTCGGCACGTCCGTGGTGTGCCGCGGCGGCAGCGCGGGGCAGCTCGCCATGCGGGTCACCGTCCATCGTCCCGGCTGGCCGAGCCCCGCGCCGGTCGAGGTTCGCGTCGGTCAGCTGCAGGTCGTCCCGCTCGCGGCTGGCCAGGAGGCGGAGCTGCTGATCGAGCCCGGGCCCGGCATCACGCTGGGCGCATCGCGCCGCTCGCCGCGCATCCAGGCGCGCGCGACCGGTGGCGCAGTGGGCATCATGCTGGACGGCCGGGGAGTGCCGATCGCCCTGCCGCGGCGCGGCGACGACCGGCGCGCGGTGCTCGCCGCCTGGCACGACGCGCTGTCTCGCGACCTGGACCGCGTCACATGAGCGTCCTGCATCGGGTTCGCCTGCCCGTCGGCGCGACCGTGCTCGTCGAGGTCGGGCACAGCGTCGAGCCGGCCGAGGTGCTCGCCACCCGACGTCCGGCATCGGGAGGAATGAGCGTGCCGATCGCCTCGCGGCTGCGGCGGTCGGCCGCCGACGCGTCGGACCTGCTCGCCGTCCGCCCCGGGACCGCGCTCGAGGCCGGCGACCGGATCGCAGACGACGGTCACGGTCGCGAGGTCCTTGCGCCGCAGGCGTGCCTGTTTTTGGGCTACGACCTCGATGACGGCTCGGCGCTGATCGCGCCACTCGGCCCGACCGAGCCGATCCTCGGCCACGTCCGCGGCGAGGTCACCGCCGTCGCGCCGGACGCCATCGAGATTCGCGTGGCAGGAGCGCTCGTGACCGGGATCGGAGGGAGCGGCAAGGCGGTCCACGGTGAGCTCCGCATGGCGGTCCACGAGCCTGGCGACGAGCTTCGCGCCGGCGGCATCGACGTCAGCGCGACCGGACGCATCCTGGTCGGGGGCTCGCGAGCGTCGGCCGAGGCGCTGACCAGGGCGCGTGCCATGGGCGTGGCCGGCATCGTGGTCGGTGGCGTGCTGGACAAGGAGCTGCGCGACTTCGAGGCCGCTCAGCGCCGGCGCCGCGAGGTCGGCGGTGCCCGCGGCGACCTGGCGATCGTGATCATCGAGGGCTTCGGCAAGGTCGGCATCGGCGCGGAGCTGTTCGCCTGGTTCCGCTCGCACGAGGGCCGCGTGGCCAGCGTCTTCGGCGAGACGGCACGCGTCTACGTCTACGAGGCCGATGCACCCCCTCCGCGGCGAGTCCTGGCCCGGCCGGGGAACCGCGTCCTGGCCCTGCGACGCCCCTTCGCCGGCATCGGTGGGGAGCTCCTGCGCGTGCTCGACCAGCCCCATGCCAATGGGGCGGGTGTCGTGTCTCGCTCGGCACTTGTCCGTTTCGAGGACGGGCGTACCGCGGTCGTACCGCTCGCCAACCTCGAGGCGACGGGGGACCTGTCCGGCGGTTGAGCCGGCCGTTCCTATACTTTCCAGCATGCAACGCAGCACGCTGCCGGGCGTCGCAGGTGGGGGCGCTCCGGCCCCCGGGAGCGACGTCGTCACCAGCGACGGGCCCGACCGGACCAGGGCGATCGGCCGCGCCATCGGCGAGGCGGCCACGCCAGGCACCGTCCTGGCACTGGTCGGTGAGCTCGGTGCCGGCAAGACGCAGCTTGCAAAGGGCGTCGCCGAGGGACTGGGCGTGTCGACGGTCGTCAACAGCCCGACCTTCGTGCTGATGAACGAGCATGCCGGCCGCTTGCGCCTCTACCACATCGACGCCTATCGCCTCGACGATCCAGAGGACGCCGTCGCCGCGGGGCTCATCGACGAGCGCCAGGCCGATGGCGTGGTCGTGATCGAGTGGGCAGATCGAATCCGTGGCTGGTTACCGGCCGAGCTCCTCGAGATCGTGATCACGGCGCCATCCGCCGATCCCGACATGCGCGAGCTGCGCTGGACGGCCATCGGTGACGCGCACCGCCGCCTGGCCGACGCGGCGCTGCGGGATCGATGATCATCGCCATCGACGCCGCCTCGACCGACGTCTCGGTTGCGATCGCGAACGGCGACGGCAGCTCGATCGACGAGGCGGCCTGGACGAGCGAGCAGCGCCAGTCGGCCGAGCTGCTGCCACGCCTGCTCGAGCTCGTCGCTGGCAGCGGACGCTCCCTGCATGACGCCACGGCCATAGGGATCGGCACCGGGCCGGGGTCCTTCACCGGCCTGCGGGTCGCGATGGCGCTCGCCAAGGGCCTCGCCGTCGGCGTCGGGTGTCCGATCGTCGGCGTTCCCAGCCTGGCCGCCTGGCTCGCCGCCGAGCCCGATGCCGTCGCTGCGCTCGCGCGGGCCGGCGCGCGCGAGGCCTATCTGCTGACGCGCGAGGCCGACCGGCCGGCCATCGTGGAGCACGTGGCCCTCCCCGGTGGCCTCGAATCGGCCCTCGTCGTGGCGCCGGCGGAGCTGGCCTCGGCGTTGGGGCTTCGCGACGCACGCCGTCCGCGCGGCGCGGGAGCCATCGCGCGTCTTGCCGCCGAGCGCCTGGCGGCCGATCCCGCGGGGGACGACCTTCGGCGCCTCGAGCCGGCCTATCTGCGCGCGCCGCGCGGCGTGAGCGTCGAGCCGGAGGGGACCGTGAAGTGGCTCTGACCGCGCGCGTTCGGGTCGAGCCGATGACCCTCGACGACGTGGCCGCCGTGCACGAGATCGAGCGGCTCAGCTTTGCCACGCCCTGGCCCGCACATGCGTTCGAGCAGGAGCTCAGGGGCAATCGACTGGCGCGATACATCGTGGCCCGGGCGGGGGAGCAGGTGGTCGGGTTCGCCGGACTCTGGCTGATGGTCGACGAGGGCCACGTCACGACGTTCGGTGTGCATCCGGACTGGCGGCGCCAGGGCATCGGCCGCCAGCTCCTGCTCAACCTGGCAGAGCTGTCGATCGCCATCGGCGCGCGGCGCATGACGCTCGAGGTCCGCGTCTCGAACGAGGCAGCACAGGCGCTGTATCGCGGGTTCGGCTTCGACCTCGCCGGGCGCCGCGCGCGCTACTACACCGACGATGGCGAGGACGCGCTGGTGATGACCACCCCGGCGCTCGACGATGCGCGGATGCGAGGGATCCTTGCGACCGAGCGCGAGCGGCTCACGTGATGAGTGGACCCCGCATCCTGGCCATCGAGTCCTCGTGCGACGAGACCGGCGTCGCGGTGGTCGTCGGCGGCCGCCGGATCGAGGCGAACCAGGTCGCTTCCCAGGTCGCGCTGCACGCAGCGACGGGTGGGATCGTGCCGGAGGTCGCGGCTCGCCAGCAGTTGCGCTGGATCATCCCGACGCTGGAGGCGGCGATCGAGCAGGCCGAGACCGCCTGGGATGACATCGACGCCGTGGCCGTCACCTACGGGCCCGGCCTCATCGGCTCGCTCCTGGTCGGCGTGAACGTCGCCAAGGCCCTGGCCGTGGCGCATGGCAAGCCACTGGTCGGCGTGAACCACATCGAGGGCCACATCTACGCCAACTGGCTGACCGATGCACCGGCCGGCGAGCCCTTGCCGCCGGAGCCGGAGTTCCCGCTCCTGTGCCTGGTGGTCAGCGGTGGGCACAGCCAGCTCGTGCTCATGCACGACCACGGCCGCTATACGCTGCTCGGCCAGACGGTCGACGACGCGGCCGGCGAGGCGTTCGACAAGGTCGGCCGCCTGCTCGACCTGCCCTACCCGGGCGGCCCGGCGATCTCGGCGGCGGCGCGGGGCGCCACGCCGGTCACCCGCTTCCCGCGCGCCCGAACCGACGGCGCCTACGATTTCAGCTTCTCCGGGCTCAAGACGGCGGTGCTGCGCGAGGTCCAGGGCTACCGCGACCGCGGCGAGCCGATCCCGGTCGACGGCATCGCGGCCGCCTTCGAGGAGGCGGTGGTCGACGCCCTGGCCAGCAAGACCCTCCAGGCCGCTCGCGACCACGGCGTGGCATTGGTTGCGCTGGGGGGCGGCGTGGCGGCCAACCGCGCGCTGCGCGCGACCCTCGACGACCGGCTCGCGGCGGACGGCCTGTCACTCCGCGTGCCACCGCCGGCGTGGTGCACCGACAACGGCGCCATGATCGGCGCTGCGGCGGCGCATCGTCTCGCGGCCGGTGACCGCGCCGACGCGACGCTCGAGGCGATCCCGAACCTGTCACTGCCGTGGCTGGACGGCGCGTGACGGATCCACTGGCGCCGGATCGCCTCCACCCGCCGACGCCCGGGCAGCTGCGCCGGCTGATGGGAGCCGAGCGCCTGCGGCCGCGCAAGAGCCTCAGCCAGAACTTCCTGACCGATCCGACCGCGCTGGACGCCATCGTCGAGGCCGCCGAGCTGGCACCGGGCGACCGCGTCGTCGAGATCGGTCCGGGCCTCGGCGTGCTCACTCGCCGGCTGCTCGCCGCCGGCGCATCGGTCCTGGCGGTCGAGCTTGACGCGCGCCTGGCCGAGTACCTTCGCCGCGAGCTGTACGGGGTGGCCGGCTTCGAGCTGATCGAGGCCGATGCGCTCTCCCTCCACCCGCGCGAGATGTTCCCCGGGGAGCGGTTCAAGGTCGTCGCGAACATCCCGTATCACATCACCAGCCCGCTGCTGCATGCGTTCCTCGAGGGCGAGCGGCCGCCGGACCTCACGGTGCTCCTGGTCCAGCTCGAGGTTGCCGAACGTGTCGCCGCTCCTCCCGGGAGGATGAGCTACCTGTCGGTCTTCGCCCAGAACGTGGCCACCGCCGAGGTCGTCGCGCGCGTCCCGGCCGATGCCTTTGAGCCCGCGCCGGACGTCGACTCGGCGGTGCTGCGGCTGCGACGCCGGGACGAGCCCGTGGTGCCCGTGGGTGAGGGCCGCGAGCCGTTCTACCGGATCGTGCAGGCTGGCTTCCGCCAGCGTCGCAAGCAGGTCCACAACGGCCTGACGCGGGAGCTGCCCGTCGAACGGGACGTGGTCGAGGCCGCGCTCGCCGCCTGTGGCGTCGATCCCGAGCGCCGGCCGCAGACGCTCAGTGTCGACGAGTGGGCCTGCCTGGCGGCCGACCTCGGCCCGCGCCTGTGAGCGTCCCGCTGCGGCTCGACGCTCCGGCAAAGCTCAACCTGTCGTTGCGCGTCGTCGGCCGCCGTGACGACGGCCTTCACCTGCTCGAGAGCGACATGGTGCTGCTCGACCTGGCGGATCGGCTGCTGCTCATGCCCGGGTGCAGCGGGCTCCGCGTCGAGGGCGTCGCCGATGGGGTCCCGCCTGACCAGGACAACCTCGCCTGGCGCGGCCTCGTCGCCGGACTCGACGCTGATCCGGACGTCGTCTGCCTGACGCTCGAGAAGCGGGTGCCGAGCGCCGCGGGTCTCGGCGGCGGGTCGTCGGACGCGGCCGCCGCCTGGCGACTCGGCCGCGCGTGGCGCGGTGAGCGGGCGGCGCCGAATGCGGAGCAGCTGGCGGAGCTCGCCGCGATCGGCGCCGACGTGCCGTTCTTCGCCGCCGCGGTCGCCGCCGCCCGCGTCACCGGCATCGGCGAGGCGGTTCAGCCGGCGCTCGCGACGCGGCGACACGTGGTGCTGGTCCATCCACCCTTCACCCTCTCGACGGCGGATGTCTTCTCGGACCTCCGTTCCGACGAGTGGGGGCGGCTGGAGAATGACCTGCTCGCGCCAGCGCGCCGGCTGGCACCGGCGCTGGGCGACCTGTTCGAGCTCGTCGTCGCCGCGGGTGGCACGCCGCGGCTCACCGGGACCGGGCCGACGATCTTCAGCATGCACGACGACCCCGATCACGCCGCGGCCGTCGCCGCGGCCGTCACGGCCCGCCGCGTCCGTGCCACCATCACCGCGACCCGCACGAGCGCGACCGAGATCGAACGAGCAGACGAGGAGGAACTCTGATTGAGCACCCGCGACGCGATCAGCACCGATGCGGCCCCGGCGGCGGCCGGCCCGTACAGCCAGGCGATCCGCGCCGGCGAGCTCGTCTTCACCGCCGGCCAGCTCGGCATGGACCCCGCCAGCGGCGAGCTGGCGGCCGACATCGGCGGTCAGGCGGAGCGTGCGCTGCGCAACCTCGAGGCCATCCTGATCGCCGCGGGCAGCGGGCTCGATCGGCTGGTGAAGGTGACGGTCTACCTCGCCGACATCGGCGACTGGCCGGCCGTCAACGAGGTCTACGCCGCAATCCTGCCGGAGCCGTACCCGGCGCGCAGCGCCTTCGCGGTGAAGGACCTGCCGAAGAACGCGCTGGTCGAGATCGAGGCCGTGGCGACCGTCGGGGTCGGTTGACGCTGCGAATCGGCCACATCTACCATCGCGCAACGTGTCTTCACAGCTGACCGCCCCCGCGGCCATCGTCCTGGCCGCCGGCCAGGGTACCCGCATGCGCTCGCGCATCCCGAAGGTCCTTCATCCGCTCGCCGGCCGCGCCATGATCGACCACGTCCTCGACTCGCTCGCGAGGGCGGGCGTAGGCCGTCCGGTGGTGGTGACGGGTCACGGGGCCGACGCGGTGGAGGCGGCGGTGGGGAGCCACGCCACCACGGTGCGACAGGAGCCCCAGCGTGGCACCGCCGACGCGGTTCGCATCGGCCTCGAGTCGCTCACGGACCGCGTGGAGGCGGTCCTGGTGACGATGGGCGACGCGCCGCTCCAGCCGGCGGAGCTGTATCGCGAGCTCCTGGATCGCCAGCGCGCGACCGGCGCGCCGGTGGTCCTGCTCTCGGCCCGCATGCCGGACCCGACCGGCTACGGGCGGATCGTCCGCCGGGCCGATGGCACCGCCGAGGCCGTGGTGGAGGAGGCCGATGCCGACGCCGCGGTCCGCGCCATCGACGAGATCAACGTCGGCACCTACGCCTTCGATGTCGGCTGGCTGCGTGCCTCGCTCGGTCGGGTCGCGGCGTCGCCATCGGGCGAGTACTACCTGACCGATCTCGTGGCGCTGGCCGCTGCGGACGGACGCCCGGCCGCCATCGTCGAGGCGGCGGATGCGGAGGACGCGATCGGCATCAACGATCGGGTCGCGCTCGCGGCCGCCGAGGAGCGCCTGCGGCGGCGCATCGCCGAGCGGCACATGCGCAACGGCGTGACGATCGTCGATCCATCCACCACGCGCATCGACGCCCGCGTCGAGATCGGCCAGGACGCGCGCATCGAGCCGTGGACGATCCTGGAGGGCGACTCGATCATCGCCCAGGACGCGGTCATCGGGCCGAACGCGCACGTCCGCGACAGCCGGATCGGTCCGCGCACTCGCGTGTGGGCCAGCGTGGTCGAGGAGTCGAGCGTGGCCGAGGACGTCCAGATCGGCCCGTACGCGCACCTGCGACCGGGCTCGCAGATCGGCGCGCGCTGCCGGATCGGCAACTTCGCCGAGATCAAGCGCAGCAGCCTCGGTGCTGGGACGCAGCAGCATCACTTCAGCTACATCGGCGACGCCGAGATCGGCGAGAACGTCAACGTCGGCGCCGGCTCCGTGACGGCCAACTTCGACGGCACGGCCAAGCACCGCACCCAGGTCGGCGACGACGTGAAGCTCGGCGTCGACACCATGATGGTGGCGCCGGTCACGATCGGCGAGGGGGCGACCACCGGCGCCGGCTCGGTCGTCACGCGCGACGTCGCGCCGGGCAAGACCGTGGTTGGCGTTCCCGCACGACCGATCGAGCTTCGACGCCGGCACAAACCCGCGCCCGACGGCGCACCGGCTGCGGAGGCGACCCCGCTGCCGACCGCGCCGGACCGGAACCCGTAGAGGAGGCACAATCAGCTCCGCCCATGCCAGAAGGCAGTAGTACCACCGACAACCGGGTCCTGTGATGGAACTCCTGGTTGTCGTCATCCTCATCCTCGTCGGCGGCTTCTTCGCCGCCAGCGAGATGTCCCTGATCACCGTCAAGCGCCACCGTCTCAGCCAGCTGGCCGATGACGGCAGCCGCGCCGCGCGAACGGCCCGACGCCTGACCGACGAACCCGGCCGCTTCCTGGCCACGATCCAGATCGCGATCACCTTCCTCGGGTTCCTGGCCGGCGCCGTTGGCGCCTCGGGCTTCTCCGATGGCCTCGGCGACCTGTTCGAGCGCATCCCGCTGATCAACTTGAGCGCCGCGACGGCCGACTCCATCGCCTTCGTGGTGGTCACGCTCGTCATCGCGCTGGCCTCGATCATCGTCGGCGAGCTGGTGCCGAAGACCATGGCGCTGAACTTCCCCGAGCGCCTGGCGCTCCTGGTGGCCGGCCCGATCAGCCTCATCCAGACCCTCTTCGCGCCGATCGTGTGGTTCGTGACCCGCATCAGCTCGCTGCTCGTCCGCCTGCTGGGCGGCACCGAGCGGCCGCAGGGCGGCTACCTCTCGACCGAGGAGCTGAAGCTGCTGGTGGAGACCGGTTCCGAGCAGGGCGGCATCGAGGAGGAGGAGAAGGAGATGATCCACGGGGTCATCGAGCTCGCCGAGAAGCGCGTGCACGAGGTGATGGTGCCGCGCATCGGCATCCGCGCGGTCAACGTCGATGATTCGCTCGACGAGGTGCTCGACATGATCGTGCGCGCCGGCCACTCCCGCCTGCCGGTCTTCGACGACAGCCTCGACAACATCGTCGGCATCCTCTACGCCAAGGACCTGCTGCCGTACCTGAAGGGCAATTCGCGCGGCAACGGAGCGATCGACATCCGCGAGCTGGTCCGCCCGGCGGTGTACGTGCCCGAGTCCAAGCCGGTTGACGATCTGCTGCACGAGATGCAGGTCGCCAAGCGGCACATCGCCATCGTCGTCGACGAGTACGGTGGCACGGCCGGCCTGGTGACCATGGAGGACGTGGTCGAGGAGATCGTCGGCGAGATCCAGGACGAGTACGACAGCGAGGACTCATCGGTCGAGGACATCTCCACCGATGACGAGCTGGCCTTCCGCCTCGACGGCCGCGTGAGCATGGACGACCTGCGCGACCTGTTCGACCTGTCCGATGAAGACGAACCCGACGAGGAGGCCTATGACACCGTGGGGGGCTTCATCGTGCACCGTGTCGGACGGATCCCGCTCCCCGGGGCCGAGGTCGACTTCCGCGACGGCGTCCGCATCATCGTCGAGGCAGCCGAGCCGCGCCGGGTGGCGCGGGTCGTTGCCTCGCGCCCACGCAGGGTCGAGGATGAGCCAGTGGCCGGCGAGGAGTAGGCCCCGCGGGCTCCTCGCGACGTGAACGCTGCGCGCTGGGCGGCACGTTATCCGGTCGTTGGCCATGCGTGACGCCAATCCACGCTCAGGACACGGACGAAATCGCCTCAACGGCCGGGTAATGGTCCGCCAGGCGCGCAATGTTCCATTCGACAGGCCGCGACGGGAAATCTGCGCGCTGGGCGAGCGTCATGCCGCTCCTGGACGAGGAGTGGGCGGCGCGTGTCCCGCCGCCGCTCGACCTCTCAGTCGTTGCGCCGCCAGACCTCGTACGTGAGTGCCGTGGCGAACGTGACCCAGGCGAGATAGGGGAGCATGAGCATGCCGGCGAGGGTGCGGCGCGAGAAGAACGCGAACGTGGTCGCGACGATGGCGGCCCACATCAAGGCGATCTCGACCAGGGCTGCGCCGCGCGCACGCGCGCCGAAGAACAGCGGCGTCCATGCCGCGTTCAGCGCCAGCTGGATGCCCCACAGGCGCAATGCGCCCCCCGACCGCCCGCGCCGGCTGACCAGCCAGGCGGCGGTGCCGATGAGCGCGTACAGGACGGTCCAGACCGGTCCGAATACCTGCTTCGGGGGCGCCCAGCCCGGCTTCCGCAGCCGCTCGTAATAGCCCGGCCGCACGAACGGGGCGCCGATGACCGCGGGAACGAAGGCGGCCGCCAGGAAGCCGATGGCGCGTCTCATGGGGCCCCTTGCGCACGAACGATGCCATCGGTCCGCAGCTAGGCGGCGATGACGGAGCGCACGAAGCGCTCGAGGTCCTCCCGTCGCTCCGGCGGACAGGGCAGCTCGTCGAGCAGGGCGAGCGCGCGATCACGGTAGCGGCGTGCCTCGGCCGAGGCGTGCTCGCGCGCGCCACAGCGGGCCAGGATGGCGAGGACCTCGGTGACCAGGTCGTCCGACATCGGCTCATCCGCGACGGCGCCTTCGTCGCGGGCATAGATCGCGCGGAGGCGGGCCCGATCGGCGTCGCTGCCGTGCTCGAGCGCCCAGACCACTGGCAGCGTCTTCTTGCGGCGGCGAACGTCGCCGGCCTCCGGCTTGCCCGACTCGGCCGATGCCCAGAACGTGCCCTTCACGTCGTCCGCCATCTGGAAGGCCATGCCGAGGTCGTAGCCGAAGCGCCGATAGGCCTCGATGACCTCCGGGTCATCGGTGGCCAGGATGGCGCCGGCCTGGACCGACGCGCCGAGCAATGCCGCGGTCTTCTTGCCGATCATCTCCAGGTACGCGTCGACGGTGACGCTGTCGTGACGCTCGAAGGTGATGTCGAGGTACTGGCCCTCGCACAGCGCCAGGCACGTCTCGTCGTAGATGCGCATCAGGTCGAGCACCCGTCGCTCGTCGAACCCATCCTCGAGCAGCCGATAGATGGCGAGCCGGCTGAGCGCGAACAGGGCGTCGCCGGCATTGATGGCCAGCGGAATGCCCCAGATGGCCCACAGGGTCGGCCGATGGCGACGCTCGCGATCGCCGTCCTCGATATCGTCGTGCACCAGGCTGAAGTTGTGCCCCAGCTCCACGGCCGCCGCGCCAGGCAGCGCGGCGTCGTAGTCGCCGGTGAGGGAGTGGTACGCCAGCAGTCCCAGCAGCGGGCGCAGGCGCTTCCCTCTCGCGGCTTCCGTGCCGTCCAGCCCGAGGTGGTAGGCGAGCATCTCGTACAGCGGACGGGCGTGCCCGCCCCGCTCGTTCAGGACGCGCATCATCTCGCCGTCGATCTTGGCCAGCTCGCGCGTAAACTCGACCCTGATGTCCACGCCGGAAGCGTACCCGACCTCCTCGACGAGGCGCGTCATCGGCGTGGCCATGCCAGTGTGGCGCGCGAGCGATTCATGATACCTAAGTGTAGCAAGTTACTGAGTGGCCCGCCATGAGCCCACGGCCGCGCGTTTACAAGACCGAGGCGATCGTGCTGCGCAGCATGGATCTCGGAGAGGCTGATCGCGTCCTGACGGTGCTCACGCCGCGCCTCGGCAAGCTCCGCGTCATCGCCAAGGGCGTGCGCCGGCCACGCTCGCGCATCGGCGGCGGGCTGCAGCCGTTCAGCGACGTGCAGCTCGTGCTGGCGGTCGGCCGCACGTGGGACGTGGTCACGTCGTCGTCGCTCGAGGATCCGCACCTCGGCCTGCGCAACGACCTGCACTCGACCGCGGCCGCCTGGTACGTCGTCGAGCTGGCGGATCGCTTCTGCGAGGGCGCGGCCGATTCCCACGATGCCTTCCGCCTGCTGGCACAGGCGCTGTCGGCCCTGGACGCGGGCGGCGAGATCGCCCGCGAGGTCGTTGCCCGCTGGTTCGAGCTCGCCCTGCTGGATGCCATGGGCTTCCGGCCCGAGCTTCGCCGCTGCCTCGAGTGCGGCGCCGAGCTCGAGCCCGAGAGCAACGCCTTCTCGGCCACGGGCGGGGGAGTGATCTGCCCGCGATGCCGCCACGCGGCGCTCGCCGCACGGCCGATCTCCGTCGACGCGCTCAAGGTGCTGCGCCACCTCCAACGCTCGCCGCTGGTCGGTGTCCTTCGCCTCAAGCTGGCGCCGCCCCTCCATCGGGAGGTGGAGCGGCTGCTGCACGCCACCGTCTCAGCCGTGCTCGAGCGCGAGCTTCGTTCACGCGACTTCCTCGAGGAGGTCGCCGCGCGCGAAGTCGCCACGACGGCCTGAAGCGACGAACGCTCCATGGCACGGCCGAGTCCGGCGAGTCCGCTAGACTCGACCACCCCACCTCGGTCAACATCCGTCGCATCAGGAGCCAACGTCCGACCGTGCCAGCGCCGAACTTCGACGTCATCGTCAGCCTCGCCAAGCGACGTGGATTCGTGTTCCCGTCCAGCGAGATTTACGGCGGCATGGCCGGCTTCTGGGACTACGGGCCGCTCGGCGTCGAGCTGAAGAACAACGTCAAGGCGGCGTGGTGGCGGCACATGGTCCACCTGCGGGACGACGTCGTCGGCCTCGACGCGGCGATCATCATGAACCCTCGCGTGTGGGAGGCGTCCGGGCACGTCGCGGGCTTCAGCGATCCGATGGTCGACTGCCGCAACTGCAAGCTGCGCTTCCGCACCGACGACCTCAAGGGCGATCCATCCGAGATCGCCTGCCCCAACTGCGGCCAGCGCGGCACCCTGACCGAGCCACGCCAGTTCAACCTGATGTTCGCCACGCACGTGGGGCCGGTGGCGGAGTCCGCATCGGTCGCCTACCTGCGCCCGGAGACGGCCCAGGCGATGTTCGTGCAGTTCGAGAACGTCGCGACCAGCATGCGCAAGAAGCTGCCGTTCGGGATCGCGCAGATCGGCCGCAGCTTCCGCAACGAGATCACGCCGGGCAACTTCATCTTCCGCGACCGCGAGCTCGAGCAGATGGAGATGGAGTTCTTCGTCCATCCCCGCGACGAGGACGAGTGGTTCGTCCACTGGGTCGACGCTCGTCACCGCTGGTGGACCGATGTGCTCGGCATCGACCCGGATCGCCTCCGCCTGCGCCCGCACGAGACGGACGAGCTCAGCCACTACTCGAAGCAGACCACCGACATCGAGTACGCGTTCCCGATCGGCTGGTCGGAGCTGGAGGGCATCGCCGACCGCACCGACTACGACCTGAAGGCGCACGCCGCCGCCTCGGGCAAGAAGCTCGAGCTGTTCGACGCCGAGACCGACGAGCACGTCGTGCCGTACGTGATCGAGCCCGCCATGGGCGTCGATCGGGCGGTGCTGACCATCCTGGTCGACGGCTACACCGAGGAACAGCTGGCAACAGAGAAGCGGGTCGTGCTGCGCATCAAGCCGGACCTGGCGCCGATCAAGGTGGCCGTGCTCCCGCTGCTGCGCAACCGTCCCGAGCTCGTGGAACGCGCCCGCCGCCTCACGGGCGACCTCAAGCAGCGCGTCACGGCGACGTACGACGACACCGCCTCGATCGGCAAGCTGTACCGGCGCCAGGACGAGATCGGGACGCCGTTCTGCGTGACCGTCGACGTCGACTCGCTGGACGATGGCGCGGTCACCATCCGGGAGCGCGACACGATGACCCAGGAGCGCGTCGCCTTCGACATGGTTCCCCAGCGGATTGCTGACCTCGTGGCCGGGCGCAGCGCCTGGGATGGCGCCGCGCGCGACGCCGTTGGTGCGGACTGACCGGAGCGTGGACGCGACCGACGAGGTCCGAGCGGTGATCGCCGAGGCCGACGCGGCCTTCGCCAGCGGTGACGCGCGGCGCTACTCGGCCCTCTTCTCGCCGGACGCGCACCTGTACATGTTGTACCAGGAGCCGGCCATCGGGCGCGACGCGATCCACGAGCGGTGGGACGGCATGTTCGAGCGCCTCGACACCTCCGCCTGGGAGCCCGTCACGGAGCTCGTCGAGGTGCATGGCACGCACGCTTCGGTGTTCGCGACCTACACCGAGCGCCTCCTCGACCGCCGGGATGGCACCCGGACGCTCATCCGCGGCCGCCTCGCCTACTGGCTTCGGCGGTCCCGGAGCGCGTCGTGGGAGATCACGCTGCTCATGAATTCGCATTCGCATCGCCCGGAGCCGCTGCCGTGAACCACGATGCGTTGCGCGAGGCGTACGAGCGTGGCGACCACGAGGAGGTCCTGCGACAGACCGATGCGCTGATCGGGCAGCGGCCGGGCGACGACGCCGCCCACGAGCTGCGGGCTCGCTCGCTCCTGGCGCTCGGCCGGCTCGGCGAGGCGGAGCGCCACGCCCAGGACGCCGTTCGCCTCGACCCCGAGGAGATCCGCTACCGCGAGCTGCTGGCCGAGGTGCTCGCCGCCGGCGGTGCGCATCGCGACGCGGCGGCCGAGTTCGGCCGGCTGGCCCGCAACGACCCGGCGCAGGGGGAGTGGCAGGTCGCTGAGGCGCACGAGCGGATCGAGGCGGCGCAGCCGGACATGGGCGTCGACGCCGCGCGGCGCGCCGTGCGCCTCGATCCCAATGATGGCCGTGCCCAGCTGGAGCTCGCGCGAGCCCTGGTTCGCACCGGAGACGCTCGTGGCGCGGTCCAGGCGGCATCGACGGCCGCGCACCTCCGTCCGGACGACCCGACCGCGCGTGAGGCCCTCGCCGATGCCCGCTGGCTCGCGGACGACGACGCGGCAGCATTCGCCGAGTTCCGCGCGCTGGCCGACGAGCTTCACGGCGTCGACCGCGATCGAGTCGTCAGCAAGGCGAGGACGCTGTACCGCCAGCACGCGGGATGGCTCGGACGGCTCGTTGCGGGAATCGGTCCGCTGTTCGAGCTCGCCTTCGCTCGCGGCTGGTTGCACGCAGGGCGATGAACGTCGGGGTACTGAGGCAGCGTATGAGCGCCGCGCTCGAGACCGCCATGCGCACCCGCGAGGCGAGCGCGATCGCGCTCACCGCCGATCGAACCAAGGCCATGGCGGTGGCGCTCGCCGGCCTGCCCGACGACGCGGACATCGAGGTTGACGCGCTCGACCTGCCGACGCGCGCTGCCGCCACCGTGCTCGGCTTCCACCCCGAGCACGTGCGCCGCCTCATTCGGAGCGGCCGGCTCCGGGCCCGACGCATCGGCGGCGACTACCGGCTGGCGTTGGACGACCTGTGGCCGCTGATCGAGGCGCGCTACCGCGAGCCCGGCCGGCGACGCGTGGCTCGACGCAGGTGAACGATCTCCGCGTCGTGGTGAGACAGACCGACGAGCTCGGTCCCGACCTCACCGCGGACCTCATCAGCCTGTGCGAAGCGGCGTTCGGCGAGCCATTCGCGGCCGCCTGGGAGCAGGTCGGGCCGGGACTGCACGTCATCGGCGAGGTTGCCGGGCAGCCGCTTGCGCATGCCCAGATCGTCGATCGGCGGCTCTACCTGGGCCACGAAGCGGACCTCGCCATCGACGTCGGCTACGTCGAAAGCGTCGCAACCCGGCCCGATGCGCAGCGACGCGGGTACGCCACGGTTGTCATGCGGCGGGTCGGAGAGATCATCGCCGAGGAGTACGCCCTTGGCGGGCTCGCCACCGGCGACAACGCCTTCTACGAGCGCCTCGGTTGGCAGACCTGGCGCGGCCCGGTCGGCGTTCGCATGCCCGACGGTGAGCGCGTTCGCGACGCGGGCGAGGACGGCCATGTCATGGTGCTGCGCACGTCCCGCTCGCCCGCCGGCCTGTCGATCGACGCTCCGGTCTTCGTCGATTGGCGGCCGGGCAACCCGTGGTAGGTCGCACCCGCCGGGCATGGCGGTTGCATTGGCTTGCTCGGTGAGCATCGAAGCAATCCTCTGGCATCCGGATGGCCGCGACGAAGAGATCGACCTGGGCGAGCCGAAGCGCAGGCGCCTCTCCAAGGACCAGCTCCTGTGGGTCGACCTCGAGTCCGCCGACGAGGACGAGCGCGCCAGCGTTGCCACCGCCCTTGGCCTCACCGACGATGCGATCAAGGCGCTCCGTTCGAAGCTGAGCAGGCCCGACGCTCGCGTGCTCGAGGGCGCGGTGGAGGTCGACGTCCTCTCCGTGGACGACGGCAAGCAGCTCGAGCCGGTGCCGCTCCGGATCCTCATGGGCCGTGAGTGGATCATCACTCGCCACGACGCACCGCTGCCGTACCTCGCCCAACACCGCGACCGCCTGCGCGACGAACGCCCGATCGGTCTCCTCACGCCGGTCGAGTTCCTCGTCTCCATCCTCGACTGGCACGTCGATTCCTTCTTTGCCGCCGCGGACGACCTCGAGCACAAGGTGGACGAGCTCGACGAGGCGGCGCTGCGCCGCGATGGCGACCTGCTCGAGGCGCTCGTCGCGATGCGTCGCCGGATCGCCAAGGTTCGGCGCATCGTCGGGAGGCATCGCGAGGTGTTCGCCGAGCTGGTGCGGCCCGATTTCCTGGCCGACATGGACGAGGCGCAATCTCGTGCGCTCGCTTACGAGGCGGAGCGGCTGACGCGCGCCAGCGACGCGGTGTCGCACGTGCGCGAGATGCTCATCGGCACGTTCGACGTGCATATGACTCGCACGGCGCAGCGCACGAACGACATCATGCGGGTCCTGACCTGGACGTCGGTCATCCTCTTGCCGGGCGTCGTGCTCGCCGGCATCATGGGCATGAACTTCAGGGTGGGCCTGTTCGACAACCCGAACCTGTTCTGGGTCGTCATCGGATTCATGGTGTTCACTGCGGTCGCCACGCTCGTCGTCGCCCGGTGGCGCGGCTGGCTCTAGCTCCTGCGTCACGGGCGTGACCGATCCGTCGGTCAGGGCGCGCAGGACCAGCGGTTGGGCCGGGGTTTCGCCGATGTATCAGCCACCGGTGCGCGAGAGCCGTGCGCCGCCGCGGCCGCCGCGCTGCCCGGCGGCTGATCCATCGCTCAAATTCCGCGCCTCACGGCGCTCGGGCGGATTTCGGCCGATCCATCGGCCACTTAGGGTGACTCCGACCCCGAGCCGTGCCCGCGGTACAATCGTCGTTCCCCACGAAGCGCACGAACGAGGAACGATCGCCGCATGGCCACGACCGCTCGCAAGCCCCGGAAGACGACCGCGAAGGCACGGAGCAGCGCCGAGAGCAATGGCAAGCTGATCTACACCTTCAGCGAGGGCAACGCCTCGATGCGGTCGACCCTCGGTGGCAAGGGCGCCGGGCTGGCGGAGATGACGAACGCGGGCCTGCCGGTCCCGCCAGGCTTCACGATCACGACCCAGGCCTGCAACGCGTATTACGAGGCCGGTCGCGAGTTTCCGGCCGGCCTGTGGGACGACGTGGTCGCGCACATGCACGAGCTCGAGGCGCAGACCGGCAAGGGCTTCGGGGACGCCTCCAACCCGCTGCTCGTGAGCGTGCGCAGTGGCGCCGCGTTCAGCATGCCCGGGATGATGGACACCGTCCTCAATCTCGGCCTCAACCTGGAGACCGTCCAGGGCCTCATCGCCCTCACCGGCAACGAGCGGTTCGCCTGGGACGCCTGGCGCCGCTTCGTGGCGATGTTCGGGCGCATCGTGCTCGGCCTCAAGGCGGAGGACTTCGACGAGCCGTTCGACGAGCTCAAGGAGCATGCGGGCGCGAAGCTCGACACCGATCTGACGGCCGAGCAGCTGCGCGACATCGGCCAGCGCTTCACCGAGATCGTGAAGGAGAAGACCGGGGACGAATTCCCGACCGATCCGTATCGGCAGCTGGAGCTCGCCGTTCGCGCCGTCTTCGACTCATGGTTCGGCAAGCGCGCCCGCGACTATCGCGAGTTCAACAAGATCCCGCACGACCTCGGCACGGCCGTGAACATCGTGACCATGGTGTTCGGGAACATGGGCGATGACTCGGGCACGGGGGTCGCCTTCACCCGCGACCCGAACACCGGCGAGAAGGCGCTGTACGGGGAGTACCTCACGAACGCGCAGGGCGAGGACGTCGTGGCCGGCGTGCGTACCCCGTCGAAGATCAGCCACATGCGCGACGAGCTGCCAGAGGTCTACGCCCAGTTCGAGGAGATCGCGCAGCGCCTCGAGGGCCACTACCGGGAGATGCAGGACCTCGAGTTCACCATCGAGCGCGGCACGCTCTACATGCTCCAGACGCGCTCCGGCAAGCGGACGGCCCCCGCGGCCGTGAAGATCGCGGTCGACATGGTCAACGAGGGCGTCCTCAGCAAGGAAGAGGCGCTCCAGCGGGTCGATCCCGCGCAGATCGTCCAGCTCCTGCTGCCGCGCTTCGACGAGGCCGCCAAGGCGACCGAGGGTGAGAGGCTGCTCGGCAAGGGTCTGAATGCCTCGCCCGGCGCCGCGGTTGGGCAGGCGATCTTCAACCCGGATCGGGCGGTCGAGGCCAAGGAGGCCGGCAATCCCGTCATCCTGGTTCGGATCGAGACGAGCCCCGATGACGTGCACGGCATGCTCGCCGCCAAGGGTGTCCTGACCGCGCGCGGCGGCGCGACGTCGCATGCGGCGGTCGTGGCACGCTCGATGGGCCTGCCCTGTGTCGCGGGCGCCGAGACGCTGAAGATCGACTACGCCAAGCGCCAGATGCGCGCCGGCACGGCGACCGTCAACGAGGGCGACATGATCAGCATCGACGGCACCACCGGCGAGATCTTCGCCGGCGAGCTGCCGACCATCGAGGCGCGCTTCGAGGACGAGAAGGACCTCGCCACGCTGCTGGCATGGGCCGATGAGACCCGCCGGCTCCAGGTCTGGGCCAACGCCGACTATCCGCGCGACGCCGAGCGCGCCCGCGCATTCGGCGCGCAGGGCATCGGCCTGTGCCGGACGGAGCACATGTTCTTCGAGGAGGACCGGCTGCCGACCGTGCGCCGCATGATCCTCAATGCGCATCTCGCAACCGCCGCCAAGAACAAGGACGCCGATGCTCGCACCGAGGAGGAGCGCGAGGCGGTCGCCACCTTCGACGCCGCGCTCGCCGAGCTGGAGAAGCTCCAGACCGATGACTTCGCCGGCCTGTTCCGGGCCATGGACGGCCTGCCCGTCGTCATTCGCCTCATCGATCCGCCGCTGCACGAGTTCCTGCCGTCGTACGAGGAGCTGGTGGCCGAGACGACGCGGCTGCGCACGACGCTGGAGCTCACCGACGGGTCGCTCGGCGTCGATGCCGGGCTGGTGCAGCAGGGCCTCGTCAAGCTCTTCGGCACGAAGGACGCGGCGCGGGCCATGCGCAAGCTCAATCTTTCGGATCCCGAGCCGGCGCTCAAGCCGTCCCCCGCGACCGAGCGACCCGCGCTGGAGAAGGAGCTGGCGGAGAAGACCGAGCTGCTCCACGCGGTGGAGGCCATGCGAGAGCAGAACCCGATGCTCGGCCTGCGCGGCGTGCGCCTCGGCCTGATGGTGCCCGACATCGTGAAGATGCAGACGCGCGCCATCCTGGCCGGTGCGGCACGCGTCGCCGCCGAGGGCAAGACCCCGTTGCCGGAGATCATGATCCCGCTCGTCGGCCACGTGAACGAGCTGCGCGAGACGCGCGAGATCCTCGAGGGCGAGGTTGCGCGCATCGTCGAGGCCTCCGGTCAGCAGGTCGACTACAAGTTCGGGACGATGATCGAGGTGCCGCGCGGGGCCCTCACGGCCGATGAGATCGCCGAGCATGCCGAGTTCTTCAGCTTTGGTACCAACGACCTGACCCAGATGGGCTTCGGATTCAGCCGCGACGACGCCGAGGGCAAGTTCCTCCTGCAGTACGTCGACCGCAAGATCCTGCCGGAGAATCCGTTCCAGGTGCTCGACGCCGCCGGCATCGGCCAGCTGGTCCGCATGGGCGTCGAGAAGGGTCGGTCGACCAGGAAGGATCTGAAGATCGGCATCTGCGGTGAGCACGGCGGCGACCCGCAGTCGATCGCGTTCTGCCACGAGGTCGGGCTGAACTACGTGTCCTGCTCGCCCTTCCGTGTCCCGGTGGCGCGACTGGCCGCGGCGCAGGCGGCGATCGCTTCGACCGAGGTGCGCGACAAGTAGCGTCTCAGCGCAGGGTGGATGCGAACCACTGCGCGACCGTGCCGCGCCACTCCCACATGACGACGTCGGGCCATGCCAGCTGCATCCGAACGCCGTCGGCGCCGATCCCGGTCACGGCCACGTAGTAGAACTGGCGGCTCGGGAGCGGTCCGAACGTGAGCAGGGCGCTCAGCCGTCGGTCGGTCCGCTCCATGGCGGCGACGGCCAGTGGCTCGGTGGCGTTGGGATCCAGCGCGTCGCCGTTCAGCTGGCCCTCGGGACCCGGCCACACCTCGAGGCGTAGCCCTGTCCAGTCGCCCGCGGCACTGGCCTTGATCGTTCCGGTGCGGACGAGCGGCACGGGCCCGGGCCCCTGGAACGGCCCGGTGCTTGAATCGGCGAAGTCCATCTCGACCGGGGGGTGCTCGAGATCCACGAACCGGCCGATGACCGCGTACCGCACGTTCGGGTCGAACGGCTCTCCGACGTCCTCGAACGTCTCCACGGATCCCGCCCCGCCGGCTGCGCCGAGCAGCGCCATGCTCCCGACGATGAATGCGATCGCGGTGAGCAGCACCAGGCGGAAACTGACGCGCGGGATGGGGAGGCGTTTGGACCGCGCCACGCCCAGCGCATACCAGACCGGAGCAGACGCCATGAGCACGGCAGACCACGAGTCCCATCGCGCCGTGACCATCGTGAGGACCACGAACGCCACGATGGGAACCCCGACCGCGATGAGCGCGGCGCGCACGGCGCCGACCGACCGGCGTGCCGTGATCGCCACCGGTTCGACCAGGGCGTTGCCCAGTGCCAGCGCCACGATCGCAGCGACCACCGCCGGCATCAGGCCATCGGTGGCGGCGCTGAAATCGGCCTCGAGCAGCGCCGGGCCGAAGATCGTGCGCAGGCCGGCCAACACCAGCCCGAAGGCGAGCGCGACGGCGAGGATGCCTGCCCAGGCCAGGATGTAGGCACCGATGCCGGTCTTGACGCCCACCCGCAGGGCGGTGCCTGCGGCGGCGAGCGCATGTCCCGGAAGCCGATGCGCATCGGTGATGTCCGAAGCCAGGCGGTCCGGCGCGCCCAGGCGCTCGAGCGCCCGGCGCTCGGCGGCCTCGCGTTCGACCCCATGCTGCGCGGCCGCGCTGACGGACTCCTCGATGTGCGCCTCGATCTCCTCGATGGCGGCGGCGCGCTCGTCGTCGGGAAGGACGAGGCGTTCGTGGAGCGCCTCGAGATAGGCCGTGACCAGGTCGTGGTCAGCCATTCCGTCCCTCGGCCGGCGCGGGTGCGGATGCGACGGCCTCGACGTCCGCGACGAAGCGTTCCCATTCGCGCCGCGACTCGGCCAGCTGTCCGCGTCCAAGCTCGGTGAGTGCGTAGTAGCGACGCCGGGGCCCACCGCTTCCCGGCTCCCACGTCCCGGTGACCGCGCCGCGCTTCTCGAGCCGATGGAGCGCCGGATACAGGGCGCCCTCGCTGACGATCAGGCCGCTACCCGCGTCGCGGATGCGCTGCAGGATGTCGTAGCCATGCAGGCGCTCGTTCTCGATGACGCCGAGGATGAGCATCTCGGTCGTGCCCTTGAGCAGCTGGCTGCGCGACAGCGGGCTCATTGGTCAGCAACTACCCTGTATAGCGAGATAGTCGGATCGTGCTCCTCGGGTCCTCGCCTTGTCAAGGCTCAGCTATCCTGAACGTCGACCGGTCGGCCCAGCGGTCGCGCAATCCCATCCGCGCTCGCCCGGGTCTCACCTCGCCGCCCGCTGGCGCAAACCCGGTCAGGCACCGCGCTGACCGGTGAGCATGGCGTCGATGGGCTGACGACCTGAGGTGACGATGGATTCGCTGTACGTGCTGGCGGCCGGCGTGGCGGCCCTGGGCGGACTGGGCCTGGCAGCCGTCTTCGCGCGCCAGGTGACCGCCGCCGATCCGGGAAATGCGCGCATGGTCGAGCTGATGGATGCCATCCGCGAGGGTGCGATGGCCTTCCTGCGCCGCCAGTACTCGGTGCTCGCGGTCTTCGTGGTCGTCGTCGCGGCCCTGATCTTCGCCATCCCGGACTATCGGCTGCTCGGGGCGCTCGCCTACGTGCTCGGTGCGGTCTCGTCGGCCGGTGCGGGCTTCATCGGGATGCGCATCGCCACGAGGGCGAATGCACGCACCGCCGAGGCGGCCCGCGTCGGCGGCGTCGAGCGTGCACTTCCACTCGCGTTCCGCGGCGGC
>DASVDT010000132.1:0-6803 GCA_036380955.1 Candidatus Limnocylindria bacterium
GCCGCCAGCGCGGCGAAGGCCGCCAGCGCCGCGTCGCGGTCCGGGAGGGCCGGGCCGTCGCCCCAGCGCTCCGCGACGAATCCGGTGTGGTAGTCGCCCGCCACGAACTCCGGCTGGTCGACGAGCCAGCGATGGAATCCCAGGTCGGTCTGGAGACCGCCGACCACGGTCTCGTCCAGCGCGCGACGGAGGCGCGCCACGGCGGCCGGACGGTCGGCGGCGTGGACCATGACCTTCGCCAGCAGCGGGTCATACTCCGGCGTCAGCTGGAGGCCCGGCTTGACCGCCGCGTCGACCCGGACCCCGGGACCCTGGGGCAGGCGCCAGGCGCTCACCGCGCCGCCCACCGGACGGAAGCCGGCGTAGGGATCCTCGGCGTACAGGCGAACCTCGATGGCGTGCCCGCGCGACGCCGCGCCACTGACCTCCGGGCCGAGCGGCTCTCCGGCGGCGATGCGGATCTGCCAGGCGACCATGTCGACGCCGGTCGCCAGCTCGGTGACGCCGTGCTCCACCTGGAGGCGGGTGTTCATCTCCAGGAAGTAGTGGTTGCCGTCGGCGTCGAGGAGAAACTCGACCGTGGCCGCATTGTGGAAGTCCACCGTGCCGGCCACGCGGCGTGCGCTGTCGAACAGGGCATCGCGGGTCGGTCCGTCGACGCCCGGCGACGGCGACTCCTCGACCAGCTTCTGGTGGCGCCGCTGGACGGAGCAGTCGCGCTCGCCGAGCACTGCCAGCGCGCCATGCCGGTCACCGAGCAGCTGCACCTCGACGTGCCGCGCCGGCGCCACCAGGCGCTCGACGTAGATGGTCCCGTCGCCGAAGGCCGACGCCGCCTCGCGGCGCGCGGCAGCCAGCCCGTCGGCGAGGTCTTCGCGCCGGTCGACGCGACGCATGCCGCGGCCGCCACCGCCAGCCGCGGCCTTGAGCATGACCGGGAATCCGATATCCTCCACCGCGCCCATGTCGTCCTGGAGCGCCACGGTCGTTCCCGGCACGATCGGAACGCCCGCGCGTTCGGCCGAACGGCGAGCGGCCAGCTTGTTGCCGAGGGACGCGAGCGCGGAGGCCGGCGGACCGATGAAGACGATGCCGGCTTCCTCGACGGCCCTGGCGAAGTCGGCGTTCTCGGACAGGAAGCCGTAGCCGGGATGGATCGCCTCGGCGCCGCTGCGGCGCGCGGCATCGATGACCGCCGGGATGGACAGATACGAGTCGGTTGCCGCGGGCGGGCCGATGCGCTCGGAGCGATCGGCGGCAAGGACGTGAAGCGCATCGGCATCGGCATCGGAGTGGACAGCGATGGGCGAGATGCCGAGCTCGCGGCAGGCGCGGATGACGCGGATGGCGATCTCGCCGCGGTTCGCGACCAGCAGCCGGCGGAACGGAGGCATGGAACTGTCCGTGCGCAAAGACGCGGAGTCGCTCAAAGCGGGATGTTGCCGTGCTTCTTGGGCGGCACCGACTGCCGCTTGTTCTGGAGCATGTCCAGCGCGCCGGCAATCCGCGCTCGCGTCTCCGACGGCAGGATCACCTCATCGACGTAGCCGCGCGCCGCGGCGATGTACGGGTTGGCGAACCGTTCCTCGTACTCGGCGACGAGCCGGTCGCGCTCGGCATCGGCGTCTTCGGCAGCCGCGATGCGATCGCGAAAGATGATGTTGACGGCGCCTTCGACGCCCATGACCGCGATCTCCGCCGTCGGCCACGCGAAGTTCATGTCGCCGCGCACGTGCTTGCTGCTCATGACGTCGTACGCGCCACCGTAGGCCTTGCGGGTGATGACGGTGACCTTCGGCACCGTCGCCTCGCAGTAGGCGAACAGCAGCTTCGCGCCGTGACGGATGATGCCGCGGTGCTCCTGATCGACGCCGGGCAGGAAGCCGGGAACGTCGACCAGCGTCACGATCGGGATGTTGAAGCAATCGCACGTACGGACGAATCGCGCCGCCTTGTCCGACGCATCGATGTCCAGGACGCCCGCGAGGACCTCCGGCTGCTGCGCGACGATGCCGACACTGCGGCCCTCGATTCGAGCGAAGCCGCACACGATGTTGCGCGCGTAGTGCTCGTGGACCTCGGTGAATGAATCGGCGTCGACGATGCCGCCGATCGCGGTATGCATGTCGTAGGACTGCTTCGCCGAGTCGGGCACCAGCGCGTCGAGCGTTTCGGCGGCGACCGACGGCGGGGACCAATCGTCGCGCCTGGGCGTGAGGTCGACGTTGTTCTGCGGCAAATAGCCGATGAGCGTTCGCGCCAGCTCCAGCGCGTGTGGCTCACCGGCCGCGAGGAAGTGTGCGACCCCACTGCGTTCGTTGTGAACGGTGGCGCCGCCGAGGCCCTCGAAGTCGATTTCTTCGTGCGTCACCGTCTTCACGACGTTCGGGCCAGTGACGAACATGTAGCTGGTGCCCTCGACCATGACGACGAGGTCGGTGATCGCCGGCGAGTACACCGCGCCACCCGCGCACGGTCCCATGACCAGGCTGATCTGAGGCACCACTCCGGAAGCCAGCGTGTTGCGCAGGAAGATGTCGGCGTAGCCGCCCAGGCTGACGACGCCCTCCTGGATGCGGGCGCCGCCCGAATCGGACAGGCCGATGATCGGCGCGCCGTTCTCGATGGCCAGGTCCATGACCTTGCAGATCTTCTCGGCATGCGCCTCGGACAGTGAGCCGCCGAACACGGTGAAGTCCTGGCTGTAGACGAACACGAGTCGGCCGTCGATGCGACCGAAGCCGGTGATGACACCGTCGCCGAGATACCGCTCGTCATCCAGGCCGAAGTCGGTGGCACGATGCGTCACGAACGCGTCGATCTCGGTGAAGCTCTCCTCATCGAGAAGAAGCTCGAGCCGCTCGCGCGCCGACAGCTTTCCGCGCGCGTGCTGCCCTTCGACCCGCTTCGCTCCCCCGCCCTGCCGCGCCTCCTCGCGCATCGTCCGCAATCGATCGAGCTTGTCGGCGGTCGACACGCAGCACTCCTCCGAAAATGCGGGTGGTGTGGGCCCGGCAGGAATCGAACCTGCGACCGTCCGGTTATGAGCCGGTTGCTCTGACCATTGAGCTACGGGCCCGCAGGTGCGACGGTGGACAACTCCGAGTATAGACGGATGTCTTTGCACAACGACACACCGTTTTCTCCACGTTGTGGATAACTTGGATGGACCGATCCCGTCGCGGCTGCCTATCATCGGCCCGTCGCACTCGCGACCTCCCTGCCGCCCGAGTCGCACGAAGGTGATGCGTTGACCAAGGTAATCTCGATCGCGAACCAGAAGGGCGGAGTCGGCAAGACGACCTGCTCCATCAATCTCGGTGGCGCTCTGGCGGAGCTCGGCTACCGGGTCCTGTGCGTCGACATGGATCCGCAGGCGAACCTGACGGTGGGCCTCGGCATCAGCCTCTCCGATGTACGCCAGTCGATGGCCGACGTGCTGTCGGACGATCGCATCGGACTGGACGAGGTGGTCCGTGACACCGAGACCAACGGGCTGTCGGTCGCGCCCGCGACCCTGGAGCTCGCCTCGACCGAAGTGGAGCTCTTCACGGCCATCGGCCGCGAGATGGTGTTGCGCGACGCGCTCGCCGGCTGGTCCGAGCGACAGTTCGATGTCGTCATCATCGACTGCCCGCCGACGCTCGGTCTGCTGACCATCAACTCCCTGGTCGCCAGCAACCGCGTCATCATCCCGGTCCAGACCCAGTACTACGCGATCAAGGGCCTGACGGCGCTGATCAAGGTCATCAACACCATCAAGATCAAGCTGAACCACGACCTCGAGGTGCTCGGCCTGCTGCCGACCTTCTTCGACGGACGCACGGTCCTCGCCAGGGAGATGCTCGAGAACCTCAGGCAGCTCGGCGACCACCGCGTCTTCAACACCATGATCAAGAACACGGTGAAGCTCGGCGAGGCACCGCTGACCGGGAAGCCGGTCACCGAGTACGCGACGAACTCATCGGCGGCGCGCGCGTTCCGCGACCTGGCCCAGGAGGTGATCCAGCTTGGCTAACAAGCAGCCCGCATTCCGCGAGAACATCCACCGGCTGTTCGACGAGGCGCAGGCGACGGATCTCGGCCCCGGGATCGTGTCGCTCATCGAGTCGCGCGCCACCCAGGCCCAGATGCGCGAAGTGCCGATCGGCAAGATCCTGCCGAATCCGGCGCAGCCGCGGCTGTCGTACGACGAGGACTCGCTGACCGAGCTCGCGTCCTCGATCCGCGAGCATGGCGTCCTCCAGCCGATCATCGTGCGCCCGGTCGGCTCGAAGTTCGAGCTCATCGCCGGCGAGCGTCGCTGGCGCGCATCGGGGATGGCAGAGCGGGAGACGATCCCGGCCATCGTCGTCGAGTTCGACGAGCAGACCGCGCTCGAGGTCAGCATCATCGAGAACCTTCAGCGCGAGGACGTCTCGCCGCTGGAGGAGGCGACGATGTTCCGCAAGATGACCGAGACCTTCGGCTATTCGGTTCGACAGCTGGCCCAGAAGGTCGGCAAGGACAAGGGCTACGTCGAGAATCGGCTCCGTCTCTCCGATGCGCCGGCCGATGTGCGCGAGCTCGTGTCGTTGCGCAAAGACACGATCAGCCACGCGTACGAGCTGATGAAGATCGGTGACGAGCGCAAGCGCCGTCGTCTGGCGAAGCGCATCATCGCCGGCGAGCTATCGCTGGCGAAGCTGCGGATCATCACCGGCACGAGCCCGAGCGCGTCGGATGACGAGACGGCCACAAGGCCCCGGCGGCGAGCGCGAACGGTCGCGGGTCAGGTGGCCCAGGCCAGGGCCGCCGACGACGCGTTGATGGGTGCCCGCTCGAAGCTTGCCGAGGGGGTCGACGATCTCGTCGAGATCCTGCGCCAGCCCGAGCTCATGGAGCAGATCCCGGAGGTCAACCGGGCCAACTTCGCCAAGCACCTGACGATCACGAAGCTCAAGATCGAGAACGCGATCGCCATCATCCGAGCCGGCACGGGCCAGCGCGAGGAGGCCGAGGGCATCTGAGGCGCCCTAGGCGACGTAGCTCATGACGTCGCGATGGGCAACCAGGAAGTCGACGAGCTTCGCCTGGGCATCAGGCTCGATCCGTCGCAGGCCGGCGATCGCTTTCGGAAGCTCGAAGATCGGGGCGGCCAGCTCGCCGGCAGTGTCGATGCCCACGACGTGATCCGGTCCCCCGCCGACGAGGAACGCCCGCTGGAAGCCGCGAGCGTCGAGTCCGGTCGCGGCGCAGAAGGACGCGATCGCCCGGCCAACGCCGAGACGCTTGGCGAAGTCCATGAAGAGATCAGCCGCCCATGCGTCGACCTGTGCGGCGTCCTGCGCGGACACCATCTCGCGGTAGGGTTGCTCCTCGACCTCGTTCACGCGTCCTCCTCGGCATCGACTGAGCCTCGATTCTAGCCGAGCGATTGCGTCGGCGAGGCCGACGGCCGAGCCATCGGCTGCGCTATTCTCGCCGAGCATGATCGATCCCCACGCCGATCCGCGAACCGAGGACACGCTCGTCTACGAGCTTCTTCGCGCCGAGCGCGGCTCGCCCGAGCCGGAGGTGGTCGGGCGCGCCATATTCCGCGGTGGAGCATCGACGGTCGAGGCGTCGGACGACATCCGGCTGGCCGTCGAGGAGGTGCTCGAGCGCGCGTTCGTCGACCGCATCCAGGCAGACGAGCGACCGCGCGGCTATCGGCGGACCGGTCGCGGCATCGTCGGCCTCCTGATTCCGGGGATGCCAGAGCACTTCATCGCACGCATGCGTGGCCTCTGGCTCAGCTACCCCGACGGCTCGGTCGTCACGGCTCGGGCTGCTTCCACCGGCTCATCCACGGCGCTGACCGTGCCCGAGTCCACCGATGTTGGTCCGGCGGTCACCGATGCCCGCACCCGTCGAGCGACACTGGCCAGCGTCGAGGACACCCTGGGCACGCGTCCCCTCGTGCGCTCACACCCTCCGGAGACGGGGCTGCGCCCGGTCCGCGAGGTTGACATGACGACACCGGTGAGCCGCACGGACTGCGGCTGGCTCGTCTGAGTCGGTATCATCGTGCCATGACGACCTTCCTCAAGTACGCCGCCATCCCGATCCTGATCCTGATCGTGGCCGTCGCGTACTGGTTCCTCAGCTACGAACCGGCGGGCTCGGTGATGCTCCTCCTGTTCGGGATCGCCATGGGCATCATGGAGTGGGTCCTGGTCCCAACCTTCGGTGACGTCGGACCGACCGCGCCGGTCGACGCCGACTGGCACGAGCGCAGGGGCTGACCTTCCCCTTCGGGCGAGCATGAAAGACCGGACACTGCGGCTGCCCTGGCGGCAGAGCCGCCAACGCAGTGTCCGGCTCACAGGTACTAACGCCGTACCATCGCCGACGTTAGGCATTTGTTCGTAGCAAACCCCACTGGTTACGAGACATACTCCCGTACCCGACCGAATCGATGTGTGGATTGTCGTGAAGGGAGTGGCTCCGGCGGTAGGATTCGAACCTACGACCAAGCGGTTAACAGCCGCCCGCTCTACCACTGAGCTACGCCGGACCGCGCGACGGGATGAGGCGTGCATCCCGTGGACGCCCGCGATGATACGACACCGTTCAGCGATCGTCACCCGCGGCGGCACGAGCGCGTTGGTCTGATACGCTCAGTCCCCGCCCCGAAGTCCGCGCAGGAGGACCAGCGTGTCGAGTGAGTTCTTCCCCAATGTCGCCGAACGCATCGGCTTCGGTGGCCTGGACTCGACTGATCCACTCTCGTTCAAGGTCTACGAGCCGGATCGGATGGTCCTCGGCAAGCGGATGGAGGA
>DASVDT010000133.1:0-15423 GCA_036380955.1 Candidatus Limnocylindria bacterium
GTCCCACCACGAACGAACGAGTGACCAGAACGGCCACAGCGGATAGCCGTCCTCGTCCAGCCAACGGTGAAAGCACTGCCGTACGTCGCATGTCAGCGGCTCGAACGGCGGGCCAACCCGATCGGGAAGGCTGTTCATGTACTCGAAGACTTTGGGCGACAGGTTCCGATGATGGTTGTACCAACTCCACACGACGTCGCGCCCGTCGCGTCCGATGTAGATGTAGCGAGCTTCGGGGACGATCGGCAAGGCGTCCGCGGGCAGATGCGTCTTGACGAAGCGGCGGTGCGTCTGCTTCTCGAGGAGCGCGAAGAGCGCCTCCTTCGGGATGCCTCGCCGATCGATCCAGGGCGAAACGTCCAGCACGGGCACTCCTGCCGCTCCCCGGAAGACGAGTTGCCCCACGATCTGCTGCAGCCAGGTGGTGCCGCCTTTCGCCCACGTGGCGATTACCACGTCGCCGGGACGAAACACGAAACCGTCCCAGCGCGTCGAGTCGATCGAGTGGTTCTTCACCTCGCGTCGGGGAGGTATGTGCGCCTCGAGCCGAGCCATGTCAGTCCACTTTCAGTCTCGAGCGGCGAAGAGCGCGGATCGCGTCCTCGTGCTCCTGGCAGGGGTGTCCTTGGACGTTCACATGGCGGCGTGCATGGAGTCAACAACCGAGGCGCAGTGACCGGGGGAGCCATGCGGCGCTCGCGTTGCCGATGCGAACGACGCGCCGCCTCATCGCGTCCGCGTGAGCTCGGCCGCAGGAAAGCGACGAGTGCCGACCACCCGGGAGCAGCAACCTCGAAGACGATACTGCTTCGCGCACGGGTACTTGAGGCGCTTGCATTCCGCAATCGGCGCGGGCGCGCAGAAGCGCCCGAAGCGCGCGTCCCAGAATCGAAACGGGACGTCCGATAGTGGTACGAGTCGTCCCTCGCCCGATCGCGGTTCCGTGAGCCGAGTGCCAGGAAAAACAACTCATTATCGGAGCCGTTGCCGCTGGCACGGTGCGTGCGTGCGCTACCACCGCCGGGCCGGTGGAGGTGAGCGGGACGGCGGGGCGCGCCGAGCGGCACCGGATGCGCCGGATGCGATGCCCCCGGGGAGCGCGGCTAGCGTCGCGCTCCGGCGATCCGCGTACTTTTGCAAGCGAACATAAGCGGGTTTCATACTACCGACGAGAAACTCGATCGGTCGAGGACGGTTTGCCCGGCGTCTGCTCGCGGGGGCCGTCTGACTGGAGAATGGCCGTATGATCGGAACCTTGCTCAGCGATCTGATCCTCGCCACGCGACGGGCCATCAGGGCGAGAGGAATATCGGCCACGATAGTGCTGTCGGTGGCGATCGCCGCAGCGGCGAACACTACGCTCCTCGGTTGGATACAAGCCGTCATATCCAATCCGCTCCCGGCGGTGCCGAGCAGCGATCGATTGGTCGCGTTTGCCTCACGAACGCAAGCGGGGGAGCTCACCCCTGTTTCGCACGAAGACTACCTCAACTACCGCGATGGCCTCAGGTCACTGGAAGGTCTCGCCGCGTTTCAAGGACGCGAGCTCGGCATGGAGACGAGCGGCAGCGGCGAGGTCGAGCAGGCTTGGGGCATGTTCGTCACGGGAAACTTCTTCGACGTGCTCGACCTCGTTCCCGTGCGCGGCACATTCTTTCAGCCGGAGCAGGCGGTCGATTCGCCCGGCGGACAAGCCGTTGCGGTCATCAGCTACGACTATTGGGAAAGGCGCTTCAATCGGGACCCGGGCGTCATAGGCGACACCATCGTCCTCAACAAGCAGACCTATACCATCATCGGCGTAGCGCCCCCGGGCTTCGACGGACCCATCACCGGCCTTTCGTATGACGTGTACCTCCCCGTGCTGCAGCAGGACCGGTTCACCGGCGGCGATGGCGGCTGGATAAAGAACCGCAAGTTCAGAATCCTGCTCGCCGTTGGCCGCTTGGCGGAGGGCGCGACGATCGAGCGGGCGCAGGCGGAGGCCAACGTCCTGGCCGCGAGCCTCGCCGAGGCCTACCCGAACGACAACCTGGGCATGCGCGCGGCCGTGCTCCCGTTCAATGAAGCGCCGTACGGCGCTCAATCGCTGTTGTCGGGTACTTTGACGCTCCTTCTGTTCGCGAGCTTCGCCGTCATTCTGGTCGTCGCCGCGAACGTGTCCAACCTGCTTCTCCTGAGCTTTTCCGCGCGCGACAAGGAGATGGGAGTCCGCATCGCGCTTGGTGCGCAACCCGGGCGCATCGCGCAGCTCTGCATGAGCGAAGCGCTGCCGCTCGGCCTGGCGGCGGCCGTGCTGTCCCTGGTGCTGACGTACAAGGGGCTGGATCTGATCAAGCTGTTCTTGCCCGCCCTGCAGTTGCCGGTTTCCCTGGATCCGCAGTTCTCTCCGCGGCTCGCGTTGTACGGCGTGGGGATCAGCCTGCTCGTCGTCGCGGCAGCCACCTTCGTCCCCGTCACTCGAGCGGTAGGCGTCAAGCTGGGCGTGATCCTGCGCGACGGCACCCGCGCCGTAGGCGCAGGGAAGCTGCAGCGGCGTTTTCGCCAGGGGCTCGTGACCGTCCAGGTCGCGGTCGCGTTCGTGACGCTCGTCTCGGCCATCCTGCTCGTCAAAACGTTCGTCGAGCTGAGCAGGGTCGATCCGGGATTCGACCCGGAGCACATCATCCTCGTCTCGCTGCGGCCGGCGGATCCCTCCATGGGGCTTGCCGACATCGACGTGCTGGCCGCGAGAGCTCGCGAGGACCTCCGGTCCAGCGGACTGGCGGGCGGCGTCGCCTATGCCGACTACGTGCCGCTCGGGCTCGCCGGGCCGTCGTGGGAAGACTTGCGCGTGGAGGGGTACGCACCGCCGCCGGACGAGAGCATGAAGATTCTGCGCAGCCTGGTCAGCGACGACTATTTCGAGGTGATGCGTATACCGGTGGTCGAGGGGAGAGTGTTCTCGGAGCAAGATACCCGGGAAGCCCCGAAGGTCGCGGTCGTCAACGAGACTTTCGCAAGACGATACTTCGCTGGCAGGAACGCCATCGGCCGCCGGCTGGTCGGCTGGGGGCAGGTGCTGACGATAGTCGGCGTGGTCGCGGACAGCAAATACCAGAGCCTCACCGAAGCGCCGCGTCCCTATTTTTACGTTCCCCATCGTCAGTTCTCGCTCAAAGGGACGGAGCTGATCATGCACGTCGCCACGACCGGCGGCCCGGTATCGAGTCGCTTCGAAGAGGCCGTGGGGAGAGAGTTGACCAACAGCGTCCGTGCTGCCGCCCACGTGAGCTGGAGCATGCCGTTGGAGCGATACATTGCCGCGACCGTGTTCAGGAACCGGCTCGCGATGACGCTTCTGTCGTGCCTCGCGGCGGTGACGTTGGTCCTCTCCGCCATGGGCATGTACGGCGTGTTGAGCAACTTCGTGCTGCAACGCACGGCCGAGATCGGGATACGCATGTCGCTCGGCGCCTCGAAGGCAGACGTCGTCCGTCTGATACTCCTGCAGGGCGTACGGCCGGTGCTCGTCGGCGTCGGCGTCGGAGTCGTGTTGACGCTGGCGATATCGCAGGTGCTCACCACGTTCCTGTACGGCGTGGCACCCATCGATGTGGGTGTCTATGCGGGCGTCGGGGCGTTGCTGCTCGGCGTGGCGGCGCTCGTCTGCGTTGGGCCGGCGTATCGGGCGGGCATGCTCGAGCCCTCGATCGCTGCGCGGACGACGTAGGCTCGATTCCCGGGCGTGGCCCTCCCGCGGCCACGCCGCCGGCTAGCCCTGCGGCCGGAACGCCGGATCGGCGGATTGCACCTGGCAAAGGCGCGTGGACGGCGCCGTGACCACCTGGCGTGTAGCGGCGCGAAGATGCTCCGCGAACTGCTCGACGTCCGTTACGCGGGCATCGTGATGCAGGACGGCGGAAAGCGTGTCGCCGTGATCGTAGAGCAGCAACGACAGCGATACCGGCGGGTGCGAGTGTGCCGCGGTTTTGAACCGCGGCGGCGCGAAGACGGACATCTCGAGAGCCGGGCCGATCTCCCCCAGCACCGCCGCGCTCGGTAGCCCGGCGAGCTCCTCCGGACGTCCCGACACCCAGTTGAAGGATGCGCCCGAAATGAGGTCCGCACGGGATGCGCTGATCCTGCCGAAGTCCTGATGCCTCATCGCCGAGTAGACCGAGGACGCAGTCCGGGTCAAGAACCGTGCGGCGTCTTCTTCCGGGTTCGCCGCAATCGGTATGTGAAGATGATAGGCGAAGAATCCGCAGGTCTCCCGATGCTTGATGAGATCGCGGCCGAGGACGGCGAACGGCAGAAGGAATTCGCGGCGCCGGCACCAACCGGCCAGCACGGCGGCGAAGATCCCGAACATCACGATGGCGGGAGACAACACGCCGGTGCGCCGGGCGAGGTCGCATATCTCGCGGCGGAGCGTGCTGCCGAAGTCGAGCAGTACCGTCATCGTGCCGCCGTAGCGGCGTGCTCGCTCATCGGCTATCGGCAGCCGCGGAACCGTCAGGTCACGGAGGGTGGTCTTCCAGTAGCTCGCATCCTCCTTTGTCCATCCGGCATTCGTCCCGCGCTGCTCGATCGCGTAGTCCACGTAGCGCGGCGACGGCTCTGTGAAAGGGAGCGGTTGCCCCTGGACGAGGGCGCCATAGCAGCGCCACAGGTTCGTGAACAGGATCCGCAAGGAATATGCGTCGCAGATCATGTGACCGATGGTGATGGCGAGCACGTGCTCGTCCTCGCTCAGCGTCAGGAGTCTGGCGTTGAACGGGATTCCGGTCTCTTCGTAGATGCTCGCATGCAGAAAACGCTCGATGTGCTGCTTGGCGCAAAGCCGCCTCGCAGCGGTCGGGCCGTCGACGATCTCGATGACGGACAACGGGTGCTGGGCGCGCTCGTACAGCCACTGCGCCGGCACGTTGTCCACCACGACGATCTTGGTGCGCAGCGCGTCATGCCTGCCGACCAGCGCTTCCAGGCTCCTCGTCAGCGCTTCTTTGTCGAGGCGGCCTGCGAGATGCACGGCAAAGATCCCCGTGCTGTGTCGCTCGGCGCTCTTCCAGAGCGCTTCCTGCTGGAAGGTCAACGGCGCCTTGACGGCGTGTCCTCCTTCGATCACGTTGCCTCCGGGCGAGCTAGCTGCTCGCGCGAGCGCTCGTCTTGCGGCGGCCGCCGGCGGGCGCTTTGGCCTGCGGGCTGGCGTGCCCCCGCTTCGATACGCATCGCTTCCCACAGAGCCGCGACGTGATGGCGTTCCGTGGCTTCTCCGCCGAACGCTACGCGAGCCGCCCAACGTCCCTGGAGCCGCACGGGGGTGAGGTAGGCGCTCCCCGAGATGTTGATGCGGCGAATCCAGGCGAGCGTGTGCGCGTCCAAGGCGTGCCCCGTCAGGCCGGGCGGCTCGTGTCGCGCGCACACGGTCTGCAGCGGGCACGGCGCGAGCTGCCGCCAATCGGGCGCTGCATCGATCTGCGCCGCCAGCCAGCGGGCGTGCGCGAGGTCGCGACGAATGCGCGCTTGCAGCCCGACTACCCCCTGCTCGCGAATCAGGAACCACAGCTTCAGGGCCCTGTGCTGGCGCGTGGTCTGGATGCCCCAGTCGCGAAAGCTCTTGGGCTGAGGAACTGCATGGCCCAGGTGGCGCGAGTCGCTGCCCATCACGTTCACGAGATGCTGCGGATGCCGGGTAAAGTACGTCGAGCAGTCGAAAGGGGCACCGAGCCACTTGTGCGGGTTGAAGGACATCGAGTCGGCGTCCTCGATGCCTTCCCACATCCAACGACACTCCGGCAGGATCATCGCGGCGCCCGCCATCGCCGCATCGACGTGCACCCACAGGTTCCACGACCGCGCGACGCGGCAGATCTCCGCCAACGGATCGAGAGCGGTGGTGTTCGCCGTGCCGATGGTCGCCACGACGGCGCAGGGCCGGAGGCCTCTGTCGACGTCGAAGGCGATCATCTCTTCCAGCGCGTCGGGACTCAGCGCAAAGGCTTCATCGACGGGAACGACGCGCAGACCTTTGCGTCCGATTCCGACGAGCCGCGCAGCCTTGTCCACCGATTCGTGACAATGAGCGGAGGCGTAGGCGACCAGACGCTTGTCGCTATCCTGGAAATCCGAGTCGGGCGCGAGGCCCGTTGCGCGGTCGCGGGCGCATAGCATCGCCAGCAGGATCCCCGTCGTGGCGGTGTCCTGCGTCGCGCCGGACCATGCCGCCGAAAGGCCGAGCATCTGCCGCAGCCAGTCGACGACGACCTCTTCGAGCTCAGTCAGCGCGGGACTGGTCTGCCAGCTCACTCCGAGCTGAGCGAGGCCGAGATTGACGTACTCGCCGATGACGCCGCTCAGCGAGCTGACCGACGGGAAATGACCGAAGAAACGCGCGTCCTGGCTGTGCATGCACGCCGGCAGCACGATCTCCGTGAGGTCGTGCAGCACGTTGTCCAGCGGCTCCGGCGCCTCCGGAGGCACGGCGGGCAACTTCCCTTTGACGTCGCCTGGCACGACGCGGGGCGCGATGGGGAGCTCGCCGCGGCCGACCTTCGCGCGGTAGTCGGCTACCCAATCGACGATTCTGTGACCGAAATGCCTGAAGGCTTCTATGTCCATGGCGGGACGACCGGTGCTCCAGCGATGATCGCGGTTGCGAGGGCTACTCGCTCGAGACTCGGTTCCGGTCGCCCGTCCGTTGGCGCCGCTTGAACGCTTTTCCCAGCAGCGTCCTCTCTGCGATCCGGTTGTGACCGAATTCGTCCCGACCGCACACCAAGACCGCGCCGTACTTGGCCAGGGAGATCGTGCCTCCGTATTCCGTCACCACGTCGGTGTCGGGATAGATTCGCACGCTCGTCGGAACATAGCGAGCCGCGAATGCCATGCGCATGTTCCGCGTCTTGCCGAGATGCGGGTGCGACGCGTGCATCAACGTGGACCAGAACATGATGAACTCGCCCGCCTTCATCGGGATGGACACCGCCTTCGACTCGTAGATCGAGACGTGCCGGCGCTGCGGCGGCCGCCTTCGTGTGATTGCCAGCATCGAGGCGCCCGCAACGATCGAGCGGATTCTCGCGCACCTCGGCCGGGACGCAGAGCCGGTCGATCCGGCGTCTCCGAGCCGTGCGCCGCCCCAGGGCGAGTTCTCGTTCTGACCGCTCTGCACTGCCGAGCCGCCGCGCCGGGGACGGGCGGGTCTTGGCTTGCGGCCGGATGCGCGAGCATTTCTCGATGGAACGCGAAGATTCGCCCAACAAATCACGCCAGATCCAGGCGGCTCGGCGCTGACGTCGGGGCTCGGCGGACGGCCCCTCCAGGCTCGACGGCTCCACGTCAGCTCACATATGGGCCCTTATACGCATTATCCGCACCCGGCGCCTTCGGCGCGGAGAAGCTTTTCAGCGAGGAGACCGCCCGGCTCATCGATGCCGAGGTCCGCAAGATCATCTGCGAATGTCACGACGAGGCCCGGCGTCTGCTCAACGCGCATCGCAAGCAGCTCGATGCGCTGGTGAAAGCACTTCTGGAGCGTGAGACGCTCGACGAGAAGGAGATCCTCGAAGTGACCGGCTTGCCCCCGGCGCCGGCGCTCAAGGGAACGCCGCGCCAGGGGCCGCCGCCGTTGCGCCGTGCGGCCCAGTTCAGTCCGGTTTCCGAGAGCCAGCCCTGAAACCCGGGTCCCTGGAACCGGAGTGTCTGGAAGCCGGGTTCCTGAACCCGAGGTTTCTGGAAGCGGAACCTCTGGATCCGGCGCCTCTAGAACCAGATCCGAACGCCGGCCACGACCTGAACGTCGTCGGTGTCCTCACCAGCGGCGCGCCGCAGGTCGGCAGTATCGCCGAAAGCCCGTTCATGGACGACGCCCAGGTAGGGCGCGAACCTGCGCGTGATCTCGTAGCGCAGTCGCATTCCGATCTCCAGCGTGCTCAGACCCGAGCCGATACCTCGGGCGGGATCGTCCCTGCCGTGAAGATCGAGCTGGATCTGCGGCTGCAGTATGAGCCGGTTGGTGAGCAGGAGCTCATACTCGGCTTCGAGTCGCGCCGCGGTCTGTCCGGCCTCTCCGAAGTAAGCCGTGGCCTCGATCTCGAAGAAATACGGCGCGAGGCCCTGCACGCCGATTGCGGCGAAGGTCTGCGAATCGGCCGGATGGAAATCGTGGCGCACACCGGCCAGCAGATCCCACCACGGCGTCACGGCTCGGCCGTAGAGCGCTTCGACGTCGGCGGAGTGCGTGCGGCCACCGACTCTTTCGCCATGACTGCGCAGCCACAGCCGGTGGATATCCGTGCCGGCCCAGTAGCGGCCGTCCCATGCGAGGGCAGTGCCTTCGGTTGCGTCCCGGGTTTCCAGCTCCTCGAACTGGAAGAACTGATGCACGGAAACGCCATGCGGCGGGTGCGCGCGCAACTCGGGGAACGCAGCAGCCCGATCCGCATCGGTCAACGCGGGAATGGGCTCGACGGGAAGAGGCTCGGCCGAGTGCCCGTGCGTCGTGCCTCCGTGGCCATGATGCTCGTGTGACTCTCCGACGCCTGGCTGCTCCGCCGGATGCTCATGGTGCCCGTGTCGATGTCCGGGTTGGTGCGCATGTTGATGCTCGTGTGCTGACGAGCTGGACGTCTGCTGGGCGGAATGAGCGTGGTGCCCGTGTTGATGCCCGTGCTGGTGCCCATGTTGGTGACCGTGTTGGCGTTCGTGTGTCGCCGGGCTGGACGACTGCCGGACGGAATGATCGTGGTGCTCGTGGGCCTGGTCGCCGGCCCGGAGCGGGCCGGCTGCGCCGATACCGAGCGCCGCGACGATGATGATCGCTCGCAGGCTCATTCTTCGACCCTCACTTCGCGGAACATGCCGGCTTCCATGTGGTAGAGGAGGTGGCAGTGATAGGCCCATCGTCCCAGGGCGTCTGCGCGCACGCGGTAGCTCCGTTTGGTTCCGGGCGGCATGTCGACTGTGTGCTTGCGCACTAGGAACTCGCCGCGCTCGTCTTCCAGATCGCTCCACATTCCGTGAAGATGGATCGGGTGGCTCATCATGGTGTCGTTCACCAGCACGATGCGCAGCCGCTCTCCATACTTCAGGCGCAGTGGCGCCGAGTCGGCGAACGGGATGCCGTCGAAGGACCAGGAAAAGCGCTCCATGTGCCCGGTCAGATGCAGCTCGACGGTGCGTCCCGGCTCGCGTCCGTCAGGGTCAGGAAACAGGCTCTTCAGATCGGCGTAGGTGAGCACGCGGCGGCCGTTGTTGCGCAGTCCGACGCCCGGATCGTCAAGCCGTGGAGCCGGGGACTGCGCCTGCATGTCCACGAGGGGATTGCCGCGCTCGCTGGGCGGATGCGTCTGCACGATGCTGCCATGCGCGGCGAGGCCTGCGTGTGAGTGCGCTGCATGCCCTGCATGGGCATGCTCTGCGTGGGCGTTTCCTGAATGAGAGCCTCCTGAATGAGAGTCCTCTGCGTCGGAATGCCCGCCGTGGCCCATGTCGGCCATGGTCAGAAGCGGACGCGGATCGACGGCAGGCACAGGCGCTCGCAAGCCCTGGCGTACCGCCAGCGTGCCGGCGACATAGCCCGTGCGCCCGATGTCCTGTGCGAAGATCGTGAACGCGTCCTGACCTCTCGGCTCGACGATGACGTCGTAGGTCTCCGCGACGGCGATGCGGAGCTCGTCGACCGTCACGGGGTGCACGTTCTGGCCGTCGGCCGCTACGACGGTCATTTTCAGTCCGGGTATGCGCACGTCGAAATGTGTCATCGCCGAGCCGTTGATGAACCGCAGCCGCACTTTCTCGCCCGGACGGAACAGGGCAGTCCAGTTTCCGGCGGACGTCGTGCCGTTCATCAAATATGTGTACGTGTGGGCGTTGACGTCCGAGAGGTCCGTGGGTGTCATGCGCATGCGACCCCACATCGCGCGTTCCTTCAACGTGGCCGAGAGGCCGTTGCTGCGCACGTCGCGAAAGAAGTCGCCCACGGTTCGCTGGTAGTAGTTGTCGTGCGCCGACATCTTCTTCAGCCGGGCGAACAGCGCATCGGGATGCAGGTCCGTCCAGTCGGAGAGCATCACCACATAGTCGCGGTCGTAGGTGAACGGCTCCGGCTCGCGCGGATCGATGATCAGCGGGCCGTACATCCCGGCCTGCTCCTGGAAACCCGAATGGGCGTGATACCAGTACGTGCCGCTCTGGCGGACCTGGAAGCGGTAGGTCCAGGTCTCGCCGCGACGGATGCCGTCGAAGCTCAGACCCGGCACGCCATCCATGTTCGCGGGCAGCAGGATGCCGTGCCAGTGGATCGAGGTCTCGTGGCTGTGGACTGCATCCGGCGGCAGCCGGTTCGTCACACGCAGGGTTACCGTGTCACCCTCGCGCCAGCGCAGGATCGGTGCGGGAAGGGATCCGTTGATGGTGACGGCGCGGCGCGGGCGGCCGGTGAAGCTCACGGGGAGGTCGACCACCGTGAGATCAAACTCCGTGCCGGATAGAACTGCGGGGTAGCCGGGGGACTTCAGCGCCCATACGGGCCTGGGCCACTGGCCGATCGCTGCGAGAACGCCGCCGGCGGCGAGGCCCTGCACGAACCGACGTCGTGAAGGCTGCGTCGGACCTGCCTGTGCAGGCCGGGAACGAAAACCGGACATGAACAACTCCGAATGCCGTCATCACGGCCAGGCCCTCCTGGGCCGGACCGCAGTCACGCCATCACGCCCGTCTGACGGACAGGACGCGACGGCAGCCGAATCGATGCCGCAAGCGCGGCAGCAACGGCTAGGCGATCGGAGGAGGATGGGGCGGGTGGGAATACAGCGACGGATGATCCGTCGAGCCGGTATGCGCAACCGGACCGCGCTCGAGGCGAACAGCGTCGCCGAATCCCGAGCCGGGAGCGGCCGGGCTGCCCGCGGCGCAATCGCATGAATGGGACTCGCAGCAGTTCTTTTCCGCCGTGTCGTGAGCGGCTTCGGAGTCGGCCTCCGCCGGCGATGCGCCGGCATCATGGTCGCCCGCATGGCTGACGCCACGAGCCCCGTGTGAAGGGCCTTCGGATGACTCGTGGCAGGGCGCGACCTGGCCCGGCGCAGGCTGCGCGGTGACTACGGCGGCATGAGCCTGACCGTTTCCGGAATGCGCAAGCGCCGGGCTGACGCCATCGAGCACGAGCGCCAGGCACAGCAGGATGCGCAAGAGTGGGCGGGTCCGATTCATGCAGGCGCCATTATAGCGACGACGGCAGACTCCGACGACCGACCGTGCCCGACGGAAGTGCAAGCCTTGCGGAGCAGATCGAGCGCAGCCTGCTGCGGCCGATGTACACCGCCGTGAGGGCGCGCGCCTCGGATTCCCCGGGGCTGTACCGGAAGATAGAGAACTACGTCACGCGATACCTGCTCGCATGTGGGCGGTCCGCATCGGATGCGCTTGCCGCTTACGAGCGGTTCCTGCGCCGTTACATGGAGGACGTCTCCCACTTCGTGGCGACCGGGTGTTACCCCACGCAGGCGCCGGACGGACCGATCGGCCGCTGGGAGTACGATGCGGCCCTGCTGCTGTCCGTCCTCGTCACCGAGCATCGCTATCGGATCATGCAGCTCGTAGCTGCCCACTCCGATACAGCCGGGCGCACGGCCGTGGTCGGTGTAGGGGCCGGCCTGGAGGTGGAGCTGCTCAAACCCTCGGGCTGCGAGCTGCACGGCTGGGATCTGTCACTGTCCGACGCCGTGGCGCGTCTGCTTATACGCATTATCCGCCGGCTCGGCGCTGACGTCGGGGCTCGGCGGACGGCCCCTCCAGGCTCGACGGCTCCACGTCAGCTCACATATGGGCCCTTATACGCATTATCCGCATATGGGCCCTTATACGCATTATCCGCTGGGCCCTTATACGCATTATCCGCTCGGCGTGCCCGGGCGTGTCGACGATGTTGATGCGCCACTCGCCCCAACGGATCGCGGTGTTCTTCGCGAGAATCGTGATGCCGCGCTCGCGCTCGAGATCGTTCGAGTCCATGACGCGCTCGGGCAGCACGACGCGCTGATCGATCGTGCCGGACTGCTGCAGCAGCTTGTCGACCAGCGTCGTCTTGCCGTGGTCGACATGGGCGATGATCGCAATGTTGCGAAGGCGGGCGGTGGCGTCCATTCGAGCGGGGTTCGTGGGGAAGGTCGCGCATTATAGAGTGGCGCCGGGCAAAAGAGTTGCGGCGGGCACACCAAGGGACGCGATCGATACCAGGAATTGGAATGCGCCTATCCCGGCGGGGCGACCGCCCGTACACTCGATGGAGCGCGCGCGACCACGGATCGTGCGCACGCGGGACCGGCCGGCGCCGGGGCACGCGTTGGGACCGGCAGGGCGCCGTAAGTGCCCGTCGACGCGTCCTCCTATGATCGCGCGGACGCCATGCGAGGGAACGCACCCGCGGCTCGGCCGTGTTAGCGAGGGAGATCGTTGAGTTCCCGATGGCCCGACTGACCGTCATTCCCGGAGGTCGATCGACCGTAGAGCGATTCGAGGCGCTGATCGGCCGGCATTACCAGCTCCTTTATCGGACGGCCTATCGGTTCACGAGGTCCGTCCATGACGCCGAGGATCTGGTCCAGGAGGTCTGCGCTCGGGCCTACGCGAGGCTCGACGAGGTGGAGCAGCTGGACCAGCCGCACAGCTGGCTCCTGTGCGTGATGCGCAGGATCTTCATCGACCAGCTGCGCCGCTTCGATCGGTCGCACGTCGAGTCGCTCGACGTGCACGATGCCGCCACGTTCGCTGCCGACGGGCCGGAGCCTCCCGAGCAGACGGAGGCGGCGCTGTGGTCCCGGCGGCTCGACCGAGCATGGCGGCACCTCGACGAGGATCAGCGCTCGCTCCTCGCGATGCACGACATCGAGGGATATACGCTCGCCGAGCTGATGGAGATCACGGGGCTCAAGGAAGGCACGCTCAAGTCGCGGCTGCATCGCGCGCGGGCCCGGCTCGGTAAGTTGCTGCGCCACGAGGAGGGTACCCGACGGTCGATGACGACCGGTGCGGGAGGGCGGAAATGAAGTGTGACGACGTTCAATCGCTGCTGATCGACGGATGCGGCGCCGGCAATGCCGCCGCGCGGCGGGAAGCGATGGAGCACCTCGTCGAGTGCGAGTCGTGCCGGGACGCGCAGCTCGCGGCCGGCATGCTGCGGGCCGAGCGGGGGCGTCCGATTCCGCCGCCGCCACCCGGTGCGCTCGAGCGGGCGATCGCGGCCGCGACGCGCGCCGCGCGGCCCGTGCCGCCACCGCCTGCCCGCGCGCCGCTGCGCAACGGATTCTGGGCAGGCCTCGCGGTCGGCAGCGGCGCGATGGCCGCGGCGGCGGCCATCGCCTGGGCTTTGCTCGTTCCCGGCTACACGCCGACGATCCCGGAGCTCGAGGCCGCGACGACGCCGCAGGTCACGCTCGCGTTATACGAGCCGCACGACGTCAACATCGCCGTCGATACGCCGTCGCCGCTGGCTGACGCCGAGATCCGTGTCGTGCTGACCGGCGCGATCGAGCTCGACGGCTTCGCGAATCAGCGGGAGCTCCGATGGCGCACGAACCTCGACGCGGGCGCGAATCAGCTCACGTTGCCGATCATCGCGACCGGCACCGGCGGAGGACAGCTGCTCGTCGAGGTGCATCACGGGCAGAAGCGACGCACGTTCGTCGTCGACGTGCGCGCGTAGACTCGATTGGCGATTTCGAAATCTGGAACGGGCGCGGCGGTTCGAATGAATTTCGTGGACGTGATCTCGAGGCGAGTCGGCGCGGTTGCGGCGGTGCTCGTTGTGGGCGCGTCCGCGACCTCCGCCGTCGCGCAGGAAGACCGTGCGCCCGACGTCGATAACCTCGAGGTCACGATGCGGCTGCTGCCGGAGGGCGCGACCCGGCCAGACGCGGTCACGCGAGTGATCGAGCTGCCCGAGGCGCTGCGCTCGCGGCTCGCCGACGAGGCGATCGGCGGCACGTCCGATGCGGATGATCCGCAACGGGGGGCGGCCGCGGATCTCGCCGGGCGATCGGGAGACGCGCTGCCGCGGCGGGACGATGCCGTGAGCCCCGACTTCAACGAAGTGGCCCGGACGGCGATCGAGCGTGCGCGCGAGCTCGGACAGGGCAACGCCGCGGCGAGCCCCGCTGCCGCGGCGCCATCCGGAGACGGGGCTGCGGGCGGCCGGGATGCGGTCGCGGCGGCGGCCGCGGAGCCCCGCGACGCGCCGCCAGCCCAAAGCGATGCCGCCCCCGGCGCTCGCGACGCGGCCGCGGGTGCCCGCGACGCGGCCGGCGGAGCGCGCGACGCGGCCGGAGCGCGCGACACGGCCGGCAGTGCGCGCGGCGACCTTGCCGACACGGCCCGCGGAAGGGCTCGCGACGCGGCCGCCGAGGTCCGCGAGAGCGAACGGGAGATCGCGGATCGCGCACGCGATGCCCGAGAAGACGCGGCCCGCGGGCGCATGGATCGGCCCGCACGGGCGGAGCCCGACCGACCCGACGTTCCGGAGCGTCCCGAGCCCGGTCGCGGGCGACCGGAGCGGCCTTGATACGCGCACCCGCCCTCCGTCCCGGTCCGACGAAACCCGCCTGTCCGGGAGGTTGCCGAGAGCTCGGGTTTCTCGCTGCACGCGGGTATCGCCGCGAAGGCCTCGCAACGTGACAAGCTCGAGCGCCTGGCGCGCTACGTCGCAAGGCCACCGGTGGCCGAGGCTGTGTGAAAACACCTGTTCCGCTAAGATTTTGATTCCTCAAGATCGAGGCTCAGCGTGAGCGGGTACATCCAGGGTCAGAATCGCGACCAAGCGACGTTGTTTCCGGAGCGGCTCGACGATTTCGTAGCGGAGGACAGTCCGGTACGGGTCATTGACGTGTTCGTCGACGAACTGGACGTGTCTGGGCTGGGCTTTAAGGAGCCGAGCGACAGGGGGCGTCCGGGCTACGACCCGAGGACGATGCTGAAGATTTACATCTACGGGTATCTGAACCGGGTGCAGTCGAGTCGGCGGTTAGAGCGTGAGGCGCAGCGCAACGTTGAGCTGATGTGGCTAACGGGGCGGCTGGCGCCGGAGGAAGTGGACCCCATTCGTTGGACAGTGCGGCAGCAGACGTGAGGTGGAATCTGCGAGCCAACGTTATGCTGCCAAAGACAGAGACCGAATCCCAGCATAGAACTCGCCTCGGCGTGAGATCGTCAAGCGCGGAATGCGGTCTTCGGTCGTTGTAATACTCCATCCAGTCGCCGATCTGCTTTCTTGCCTCCTTGAAGTTCCGAAACGCATTCAGGTAAACGTTGTCCATCCATTGCCCCTTGCCATCCATCGAGATCTGGATGCCGTTCGACTTCAGTACGCCGGTCCACTCGCTGCTGGTGAACTGGCTGCCTTGATCGGTGTTGAAGATTTCAGGGCATCCGTAGCGCTCGAGCGCC
>DASVDT010000134.1:0-82669 GCA_036380955.1 Candidatus Limnocylindria bacterium
GGCCTGGCGGCTCTCGACCGCCACCTTCGAGCGGCTCCCCGCCTCGCGCGCGATCCCGCGAATCACGACGGTTCCGTTGTAGATCTCAGGGATCTCCATCTCCATCAGGCGACGGAGGAAGCCCCGATGCGTCCGGCTGGCCACGATCACGGGGCCGCGCGTCGTCCGGCGGACCTCCATGACGTACACCTTGAGGTGCTGACCGATCCGATACGTCTCGTTCGGCAGCTGCTCTGTGACCGCCAGGACCGCCTCGACGTCCTTGCCCATGTCGAGCACCACGGCCGAGTCGGTCGTGCGCTGCACGTTGCCGGTCATGATCTCGCCCTCGCGGGCGGCGTACTGCTGGAAGACGACGTCGCGCTGGGCCTCGCGCAGCCGCTGCCGATACACCTGGCCGGCGGTCTGCGCGGCGATGCGGCCGAGCTGCGCCTGGGTCACGTTCTCGGGGATGCGCACCTTGCCGCCCACGCCGGTGGCCGGGTCGATCTTCTGCGCCTCCTGCACGATCATCTGGAGCTCGGGGTCCTCGATCTCCTCGGGCGTGGCGACCACGTCGTACTCGCGCGCGACGCTGATCTCACCGCTCTCCGGGTCGACCGTGACCACCACGTTCTCGGGCGCGTCGGCATTGCGCCGGTAGGCCGACTCGATCGCCTGCTCGAGGGTTCGAATCAGGATCTCCTGCGGCACACCCTTCTCGGCGTTCAGTTGGAGCAATGCTCCGATGAAGTCTCGATTCATGGCCGCTCCTCGCTCCACGCCGGATCGATCGCCCGGGACAAACAAAGACGTGGGATGGCGAACCGACCCACGTCCTTGGCACTAGGTTCAATATTTGTGGTTCGCAGTTTGGCCGGCAGAACCGCCTCGAAGTATATCGGATCGGCCGCTCCCCCGCCACCGACGGGCCCGATCAGCCCCCGGTGATGAGCCGCTGGATGTCCTGGATGCTGATCAGGATGACGAGCGCGATGAGGACTGCGAACCCGGTCAGGTAGATGAGTGCCTCACGCTCGGCGGGCAGCTTGCGGCGCCGAACGGCCTCGATCGCGACGACCGCGATGCGGCCACCGTCGAGGGGTGGGAAGGGAAGCACGTTCAGTACCGCCAGGTTGATGGACAGAAGCCCGACGAAGAACAGCTGGCTCACCAGCGGCGCCTCGAGCACGCGACCGGTCTCCTGCGCGATGCCGATCGGTCCTCGTGCGTCGGGCGCTCCTGGATTGAGGCCGATGAGGCCGCCGACGGCATCGGCGAGGCCGCCGGGGATCTGGAGCGCCAGCGTCCATGCCGCGCCCGTGCCGCGAGCGACGGCGTCGAACGGGCCGTCCACGATCGACGGCTGCTCCACGATCCGTGCGGGGTCGTAGCCGAAGCCGACCGGGCCGATGCCCTGGGCACGCTCCTCCTGGGTCACATTGCGGGGCGTGACGGACACGTCGATCTGCTCGCCATTGCGCTCGACCTGCAGCTGAACCTCCTGGCCGCCATGGTCGTGGACGTATTCGGTCAGGTCGTTCGAGCGCTCGAACGTGCGGCCGTCGACGCCGGTGATGACGTCGCCAACCTGCAGGGCGTTCTCCGCCGGGCTGTCGGGCTGGATCTCGGTCACCGTGAGCGGGCCCTCGCCGACCTGCAACGGCATGCTGAAGGCGACGGCGAACAGGCTGGCGGCCAGCACGAAGTTCATGGCAACGCCGGCGAAGAGGACGACGAAACGGATCCAGACCGGCTTGCGGTTGAACGCTCCGGCCATCGCATGCTCGACTTCCCCGTCGGTCAGTCCCTGCTCGCGCAGGCGCTTGACCTCGACGTCACCGTCCTCGCCGAGCATGCGGACGAAGCCACCGAGCGGAATCCAGTTCAGGCTGTAGCGCGTGCCGCGCCACATCACTGATGCGATGCGTGGCGGGAAGCCGATCCCGAACTCCTCGACCGTGATGCCGGCGCGCTTCGCGACCAGGAAGTGGCCGAGCTCGTGGACGAGGACCAGCACCACCAGGATGCCGATGAAGGCGGCGACGGTTCCGACGACGTCCATCAGCCGAGCTCTGCCCGCAGCGCCTCGCGGACCTCGTGGTCGACCGCCACGATGGCGGGGAGGTCCGGTTCGGCATCGGTCCCCCAGCGCTCGACCGCCCCTTCGATCGTGGTGGCGATGGCCGGGAATGCGATGCGGCCACCCAGAAAGGCTTCCACGGCGACCTCGTCGGCCGCGTTCAGGACGGCGCCGCGATTGCCGCCCGCCTCGGCGGCGCTCCGCACGGTGGCATAAGCGGGATAGTCCGCATCGGCCAGTGCGGCGAACTCGAGCGTGCCCCACTCGGGCGGCGTGGACGTGCGAGCGGGCGACGGCAGGCGATCGGGGTAGGTGAGCGCGAACTGGATCGGGAGTCGCATGTCGGGCATTCCCAGCTGCGCCTTGTACGAGCCGTCGCGGAACTCGACCAGCGAGTGGACGACGCTCTGCGGATGAATCACAGCATCGATCTTAGAGTACGGAATCTGGTACAGCCATCTGGCCTCGATGGCCTCGAAGGCCTTGTTGACCAGCGTCGCCGAGTCGACGGTGATCTTCGGTCCCATCCGCCAGGTCGGGTGCGCGAGCGCCTCGGCCGGCGTGACCGACGCGAGCGACGCTGCCGGTCGACCCCGGAACGGACCACCGCTGGCGGTCAGCACCAGACGCGAGACGGCCTGCAGGGATTCCCCGAGCAGGCACTGCCAGATGGCGGAATGCTCGCTGTCGATCGGCCGCAGCCGGTCGAGCCGGTCACCGGGCAGCGTGCGCAGCAGCGCGTCGACGAGATGGCCACCGGTGACGAGCGTCTCCTTGTTCGCCAGCGCCACGCGCCGTCCGCTGCGGAGCGCTTCCAGCACGGCCTCGAGGGCGGCCATGCCGGTCGTGGCGACGATGACGAGATCGACTCCATCGGCGGTGGCCAGCTCGACGAGCCCCCCATCCGCCCAGCGGCTTGCGGGAAGGTCATTCGGTCGGCCTGCCGCCGACCACGCTCGAGCGTCGGGCCACGCCGCCAACTGCGCGGACAGCTCGTCTCCGTGCCGGCCCGCTGCCAGGCCACGCACGGTGAACCGCTCGCCGAGCGCGGCGATGACCTCGAGCGCCTGCCGTCCGATCGATCCGGTCGAACCGAGGACGGCGACTCCCGTCATACGCTGCGTCCGGCGACGAGGATGGCGTACCCCGCCAGGATCGGCGCGGCAAACAGAAACGAGTCGATCCGATCGAGGATGCCCCCGTGGCCCGGAATGAGGAACCCCGACTCCTTGCGTCCGGCGGCGCGCTTGAGCATCGACTCGGCCAGGTCGCCGACCTGCGCCGACAGGCCGACCAGCGGACCCATGATGAGCGGTTGCCACGGCTCGAGGCCGATGAGGGCCGCCCCGACGCCGGCCGCGATGGTCGACAGCACGAGGCCGCCGACCAGTCCCTCCAGCGTCTTCGAGGGGCTGATGTGCTCGAGCATGTGCCGCCGCCCGATGGCGCGGCCGGTGAGATAGGCGCCGATGTCGTAGCCCCACACCACGAGCACGAGGGTCAGCGCCCACGCGACACCGGAACCGAGCCCAAGGATCCCGACGGCGGTCCCGGCCGATCCACCCGACGGAGCGAGATGCGCGACGAGCACGATGGCTGGCAGCAGGAGCCCGACGTAGGCGACGCCGAATGAGCTCATGGCCCAGGTGACGAAGCCATCACGCGGGTCGCCTCGGGTGAAGGCTGCCGCGCCCATGAGCAACATCGCAGCGATGAGGGTGGCCGCGACCAGGCCGGGCGAATCGAGGTTGGTGAGCAGCGTCGTGAGCAGGCCGCCCACGTTCTCCGTGTTGGCGCTGACGAGGCCGGCGGCAAGCAGCGCCATGCCCGCCACGATGGTCAGGACCTGCGGCGGCTGGTAGCCGGCCGCGTCGAGGAGTGCGACCACCTCCACCAGGGCCAGGAACCCGACGATGCCGATCAGCAGCGACAGCCACGGCTCGCCGAGGACGACGATCGCCAGGATCAGCGGCGCCAGGAAGATCGCGGTGAGGAGTCGTGTCCTGAGCACCCGTCAGCTCCCGAAGCGCCGCTCGCGACGCTCGAACTCGGCGAGCGCCGCGTCGAAGTCGCCGACCTCGAAATCGGGCCAGTACTTGGCACAGAAGACGAGCTCGGCGTAGGCAGCCTGCCACAGCAGGAAGTTGCTGGTGCGCTGGTCGCCGCCGGTGCGAATGAGCAGGTCGACATCGGGCTGCCCGGCGGTATACAGGTGCTCGGCGAAATGCGGCTCGGTGATCTCGTTCGGGTCTGCGTGGCCCGCCAGCATGGCGCGCGCCGCGTCGACGATCTCGGCGCGACCCGAGTAGTTGAAGCAGATGTTGAGGGTCAGGCGGTCCCCGCCGGCAGTGCGGTCCTGCGCCGCCCGGATCGAGCGCTGCACGTCCGACGGCGCCTCGTGCAGGCGGCCGATGACGCGCACGCGCACGCCCTCCTCGATGAGCTCATCGGTGTACTGGCGAACGGCGCCGTCGATCAGTCCGAACAGCCCGGACACCTCGTCATCCGGACGGGTCCAGTTCTCGGTGCTGAAGGTGTACACGCTGAGCGTGCCGATGCCGTGGTCGCGCGCGCGGCGCACGATGGGGCGGATGGCTTCGATGCCCTGGACGTGCCCGGCCAGGACGGGCAGGCCACGCTCGCGCGCCCAACGTCGGTTGCCGTCGGCGATGATGGCCACGTGCCGGGGTCGTCGGACCTCGTCCGGCACGGTCAGACCTCCAGGATCTCGGCTTCCTTGCGCTCGGACCGCGCGTCGATCGCCTCGATGAACCGATCGGTCAGCCGCTGCAGGGCCTCGAACTCGCGTCGTTCCTCGTCCTCGGACAGCTCGCCGTCGCGGAGCGCCTTCTTGAGGACGTCCGCCGCCTCCCGACGTCGGTTGCGAACCTCGACGCGCGCCTCCTCGGCTCGGCGATGCACCTGCTTCACCATCTCCCGCCGACGCTCCTCGGTCAGGGGCGGCACGTTGAGACGGACGACGGTGCCGTCGACGTTCGGGACGAGGCCGATGTCGCTCTTCGTGATCGCCTTCTCGATCGCCGACAGCACCGAGCGGTCCCAGGGCTGGATGACGATCAGGTGCGCATCGGGGGTGCTGATGCCGGCGACCTGGTTGAGCGGTGTCTGGGTGCCGTAGTAGTCGACCGTGATGCGCTCGACGAGCGCCGTCGACGCCCGGCCCGTCCGGATCCCGGCGAAGTCGCGCTCCATCGCCTCGATGGCGCGCTGCATCTTCGGATCGGCGGTGGTCAGCGCCTCGTGCGTCATCAGGTTGCCTCTCCCGAGATGAGTGTGCCGATCCGCTCGCCGCGGATGGCGCGTGAGATGTTGCCCGGCAAGGTCATGTCGAACACGACGATCGGCATCTCGTTGTCCATCGCCAGGCTGACGGCGGTGGCGTCGAGTGCCTGGAGCCGGTTGCTCAGCAGCTCGGTGTAGCCGATCTGGCTGTAGCGCTGGGCGCCGGGATGCTTCTCAGGATCGGCATCGTACACCCCGTCCACCCGGGTCGCCTTGAGGATGACCTGGGCATGCACCTCGACCGCGCGCAGCGTCGCTGCGGTGTCGGTCGTGAAGTACGGGTTGCCGGTGCCGGCCACCATGACCACCACGCGGCCCTTCTCCAGGTGCCGTACGGCGCGCCGCCGGATGTAGGGCTCGGCGATCTCGTTCATCGCGATGGCGCTCATCACGCGCGTCGGGCAGTCCAGCTGTTCGAGGGCGTCCTGGATGGCCAGGCCGTTCATCACGGTCGCCAGCATCCCCATGTAGTCACCGGTGGCGCGGTCCATGCCCTTCGCGCTGGCGGCGAGCCCCCGGAAGATGTTGCCGCCCCCGACCACGATCGCGACCTGGACCCCCTCGCCGGCGACCTCGGCCACCTGGCCCGCGATCTCGCGCACGACGCCGGGATCGATACCGTACTCGTTCTCCCCCATCAACGCCTCGCCGGAGAGCTTCAGCAGCACCCGGCGTGGCGTTCGCGTCGCCGGCACGGCGGCATCGGTCATGCGATCAGGCAGCCGCGTCGCCGTCCGCATCGGCAGCGGACTCGCCGACCGCCATGCGCGCGAAGCGGGCGACGCGGATGTTCTCGCCCAGCAGCGCAACCTTCTCGGTGATGAGGTCGCTGATCTTGCGGTCACTGTCGCGGAACGGCTGCTCGAGGAGGCAGACCGCCTCGTACCACTTGTTGAGCTTGCCTTCGACGATCATCGGTACGCGATCGGCCGGGCGGCCGTCGCGCTCGGCATCGACCGCGAAGAGGCGCCTCTGCTCGTCGACCACGTCGGCCGGGACGTCCTCGCGGCTGACCCACTGCGGTGCCATGCCGGCGATCTGCATGGCGATGTCGCGGGCGAGCTGCTGGAAGTCGTCGGTGCGCGCGACGAAGTCGGTCTCGCAGTTGAGCTCCAGCAGGACGCCAAGCCGCGATCCGTGGTGGATGTAGCTGGTGATGAGGCCCTCGCGCGCTGCGCGTCCGGCCTTCTTGGCCGCCGTCGACAGGCCCTTCTCGCGCAGCCACAGCACAGCCTTGTCGTAGTCGCCGCCGGTCTCCTCGAGCGCGCGCTTGCAGTCCATGATGCCGGCGCCCGTGGCCTCGCGCAGCCGCTTGACGTCCTCCGGCTTGATCGTCGTGGTGTTGGTCATGTTCCCTTCCTGTGGGGCGGCGTCAGCGACGCGGCTCCTTGGCGTGTTCTTCGGTCTGTCGCTCGTGCTCCCGGTCGGGGTCGTGCTCGGGCTCGCCCTCGTCGATGTGGGCGGCGCGGCGCGCGCGGGCGCGGCGCTCCTCCTCCTCGTCGTCCTCGGGCTCCGGCTCGAACACCAGCGCCTCGCCCGATGCGAGGGCGGCGGTGTAGTCCGCCTCCGACCCCAGCGCGGTCTCGTCGACCGGCGGCATCGCCTCGGCCTGCTCGAACTCCTCGTCGAGCTGCGCCTGGCGCTCCTGCTGGGCGGTGCTGGCCGCATCGGCAACGAGGTTGCAGATGAGCCGCACCGATCGGATCGCGTCGTCGTTGGCCGGGATGACCCAGTCGATGAGGTCCGGGTCGCAGTTGGTGTCGGTCATGGCGACGATCGGAATCTCGAGGCGGCGTGCCTCCGCCACCGCGATCGACTCGCGGTGCGGGTCGACCACGAACACCGCGCCCGGCAGCCGCCGCATCTTGCGGATGCCGCCCAGCGCCGCATCCAGCTTGGTGATCTCGTCGTTGAGCTTCGAGGCCTCCTTCTTGGTGAGGCGCTCGAACTCGCCGGCATCGCGCCGGGCTTCCAGGGCCTCGAGGCGCTGGATGCGGCGCTTGATCGTCGTGAAGTTGGTGAGCATGCCGCCGAGCCAGCGGGTGTTCACGTAGTGCTGGCCGGACCGCTGCGCGGCCTCGGCGATCGACTCCTGGGCCTGCTTCTTCGTCCCGACGAAGAGGATGCTGTCCCCGTGTCGAACCGTGTCGCGCACGAACTCCAGGGCGGCGTCGAGACGGCTGACCGTCTGGGCCAGGTCGATGATGTGGATCCCGTTGCGCTCGGCGAAGATGAACTCGCGCATCTTCGGGTTCCAGCGTCGGGTCTGATGCCCGAAGTGGACGCCCGCCTCGAGCAACTGCTTCATGCTGGTTGCAGCCAAGTGAAAACCTCCGGTTGCTCCTCCGCGCGACATCGCCTCCCGGGCCGACCCTTGCACCTGGCAGGGCACCGACGACCAGCGGGATCCGTCGAGCGTGTGTGATGGGAACGTCGCTCGCGCGAGTGCGTGAGCTCCGAAAAACTATACCAGAATCGGACCGATCCCCCGCGTCGCCGGGCCTGTCGCCGCCGCTTCTGCCCGCAACTGCACCAATCGGTACCGAAGTACCACGAAGGTCCCCCGCTCGTACCTTGACCCACGCCTGATCGCTCATAGCATCGGCCCGCCTGACGCCCCGCGTCGTGCGCCTCGTGACCAACGCACCCGGAGGACCGATCCCTTGCAGCGACCCCGGTTCATCGCCCTCGTCGCCGCCACCTCAGCGCTCATCGCGCTCGGCCCGACCATGGCGGCCGTTGCGCTCGCCGCCGACCCGACCATCGTGGTCCAAACGGGCGACACGCTCACGGCCATCTCCAAGCGCGTGCATGTGCCGATGTCCGAGCTGATCGCGCTCAACGCCCTCGCCGATCCGGACCGCATTCTTGCCGGTCAGACCCTGCGGATCGGGACCGATGCATCGGTCCCGGCTCCCGCGGTCCCGACCCCCACCGTCGCGCCATCAGCGGCGGGCGCGGTGCACGTCGTCCAGGCGGGTGAGAACCTGACCTGGATCGCGCGTCGCTACGGCGTCAGCGTGGATGCCATCGTCGCGGCCAACGGCATCGCCAATCCCAGCCGCATCTACGGCGGCCAGCAGCTCACCATCCCCGGCTCGAGCGCCGTGCCCGCGCCGGCCGGGCCGTCCGCTGACGCGCCGACGGCCATCCAGGCGCTCATGGCCGAACGCGATGCCGTACGGCAGCTCATCGTCGAGGAGTCGGCCGGCATCGGCGTGCCGGCATCCTTCGCGCTGGCGGTCGCCTGGCAGGAGTCCGGATGGCAGCAGTCGGTCGTCAGCCACGCCGGTGCGGTGGGCATCATGCAGCTCATGCCAGCGACGGCCGTGTGGGTTGGCGAGGCCATGCTCGGCACGCCGGTCGACATGTACGACGCCCGCCAGAACGTGCGCGCCGGGGTCCGGCTCCTCGCCCACTACCTGGGCCGATACGGCGGCAGCCACGAGCTGGCCCTCGCGGCCTACTACCAGGGCCAGCGAGCGCTCGACCTGCATGGCATCTACCCGGTCAGCCGGCCCTACATCGCATCGGTCCTCGCGCTCGAGGCGCTCTTCGGGGGATAGCCAACCCGCTCACCCGATTCCCGGCAGCCGCGTGACGCGCCAGCTGCCCGCGAAATCCGGCTCAACGGTGACGAGGTCGACCCGGAGGCCGACGTGCTCGACGCCGGACGCCATGGCGGTAACCACCAGCGTCCGGCGCAGCCTCGCCACGCGCCGCGCGTCGACGCTGAGGCCGGCACGGCCCGCACGCGCCGAGCGCCGCGCGCGGACCTCGATGGCCACCAGGACGTCGGCGGGATCGATGGCGACCAGATCCACCTCGCCGCCGCGTGCCGACCGCACACGACGGCCGACGACCCGCCAACCGCACGCCTCGAGCCACTCGCCGACGGCCGTTTCGGCAGCCGACCCGAGGGCATGTCGCGGATCCGCCATGCCCGAAGCATGGCGCTCGCCGCTTACCGGTCCCTTATCGGCGGCTTATCGCGCCTACGCCGGGACGAGCATCGGCACGAGCGCGTCGAGGTCGAGCTCCATCTGCTCGCCGAGCTCGACGGCTCTCACGCGCGCGAACGATCGCCGATGGAAGGGAGTGATGCCGTGCTCCTCGATCCCGCGTCGGTGCGTCGCCGTGGCGTAACCGGCGTTGTGCTCCCAGCCGTAGAACGGATGGCGGGCGGCGAGGCGATCCATCAGGCGATCACGGACGACCTTCGCGACGATCGACGCGGCCGCGATGGAGTAGCACGTCGCGTCTCCGCGCACGATGGCGGTGTACGAGCCGACATGGTCCTCGAGGCGATGCACCCGCAGGCCGTCGATGAGCACGTGATCGCGCGGCTCGACGCGGCAGATGGCGCGCCGCATGGCGAGGTTGGTGGCGTGGTAGATGTTGATGCGGTCGATCTCGGCCACGCTGGCGGCACCGATGCCGACGGCGAGCGCGCGGCGGATGATCAGCGGAAAGAGGCGTTCGCGCTGGGCTCGGGACAGCATCTTCGAGTCGCGTACGCCGGGGATCCGCCGCGCGAACGGGGGCATTGCCACGGCGGCTGCCAGCACCGGTCCACTGAGGCACGCGACGCCCACCGCGTCCGCCCCGACGATGATGCCGCGGCCCTCGTTCCAGTGGGCACGCTCGACGCGGGTCGATGGCTTGATGATGCGTTCGGAGCGCCGCGCCTTCACGGCCATGAGTCTATCGGCGCGGGATCGGCTGCGCGGCGCGAATCGGGCTGGCTGCCCGATCCAACGAGGCTACTTCGAGCGCCGCTCGCGAAGCGTCGCCGACTTGCCGACTCGGTCGCGCAGGAAGTAGAGCTGCGCGCGGCGCGCGACGCCGTGGCGGACGACTTCGATCTTGTCGATGCGCGGCGCGTGGACCATGAAGGTGCGTTCGACACCGACGCCCGAGGCGACGCGGCGGACGGTGATCTGTCGGTTCAGGCCGCCGCCGCGCATGCGCATGACGGTGCCCTCGAAGACCTGGATCCGCTCGCGGTTGCCCTCGACCACCTTCACCGATACGCGCACGGTATCGCCGGGGGCGATCTCAGGCACGTCGGTGCGGAGCTGCTCGCGCTCGAGCTCCTTGATGGCACTCATCGGGGACGACCTCGTTCTCGCGGCCGGTAGCCGCTGCGGGAATGACACACGAACGCGACCGCGCTCAGCGGCCGCGACCGGCGGAGTATAGCAGTGCCGCCGATGGCCCGGCAACCACGCTCAGCCCCTACTGGTACCGGCGTCATCGGACCGCTGTTCGAGGATGGCGCGGTCCGCGTCGGTCAACGGGGCAGACTCCAGCAGGTCCGGCCGTCGGTCGGCCGTCCGATGAAGCGCCTGGCGGCGTCGCCAGCGATCCACCTCGCCGTGGTTGCCCGAGAGCAGCACCGGAGGAACCTCCATGCCGCGGAACGATTCGGGGCGCGTGTACTGCGGATACTCGAGCAGGCCCGTCGCGAACGAATCCCCCTCGTGCGACGCCACCTGGATGGCGCCGGGCAGGAGCCGAACGACGGCGTCGATGAGCACCAACGCCGGAAGCTCGCCGCCGGTCAGGACGTAGTCACCGATGCTCACCTCGCGATCGACGAGGCTCCGAACCCGCTCGTCGATGCCCTCGTAGCGGCCGCAGACGAGGGCGAGGTGCGGTGCGCTCGCCAGCTGGCGAGCGAGGGCATCCGTCAGGCGCTCGCCGGCCGGGTCCATGAGGACGATCTCGGCACCCTGCGCGCGAAGCGGCTCGATGGCCGCGAACAGCGGCTCAGGGCGCATGACCATGCCCGCTCCGCCGCCGTACGGATAGTCGTCGACGGACCGATGCCGGCCGATCCCGTGCTGGCGCAGGTCGTGGACGCCGAAGCTCACGAGCGACTGCTCGGCCGCGCGTCCGATGATGGACGTCCGCAGCGGCAGCTCGAACAGCTCGGGGAAGATCGTCACGACGTCGACGCGCATGGTCATCGGATTTCCTCGGCCTCGTCGGGCGCGACGACCATCACGCCCGTGGCCAGGTCGATATCGTGCACGACACTGCGCAGCGCCGGCACGAGCCTCTCGCCGCTCGCTCCGACGACGCGATAGACCTCGTTGCCGCCGGCGCGGAAGACCTCGACCAGCTCACCGACGTCGGTGCCGTCGGCCAGCCTGACCCGAAGCCCGACGAGATCGTCCCAGTAGTAGGCGCCCTCTTCGAGCGCCCACGCGGCGCCCTCGAGGTACGTGCCGACCAGGGCTTCCGCCTGCTCGCGTGACGCGACGCCGTCGAGATGCAGGACCGGGGTTCGCCGAGCGGACTCGACCCGTTCGATGCGCATCGGCCGGTCCGACGTCTCGACCCACACCTCGGCGCCGGGCGCAACCCGCTCGGGCCAGTCGGTCAGGAGCTCGACGCGAATGCCGCCGTCGAGCCCCTTGGGGCCAAGGACGCGGGCGATGGCCCGACGTCGGTCACTCGGCGTCGGAGACGATCTCGAGCTCGACGTGGCGTCCATCCCGTGCCGCCATCACGCGCAGCAGGCTGCGGATGGCGTTGGCGATCCTGCCGTCGCGTCCGATGACGCGCCCCATGTCACCCTGGTCGACGCCGAGGGTGAGGACGGTCTCGTCATCCTCCTCGTCGACCTCGACCCACACGGCGTCGGGCTGGTCGACCAGCGACCGCGCGACGTACTCCAGAAACTCCTTCACGCGTCGGCCTTCTCGGCGTCGCTGGCCTCTGCCGTGTCCTCGGCCGCGGCGTCCGCGCTCGCCTCCTCGGTTGGCTCCTCCGTCGCCTCGGTCGTCGGCGCGTCGGAGGCTTCGACAGCGGGTGCATCGGTGGCCGATGCCTCAGGCGCGGGGGCTTCTGCAGCGGGTGCCTCGGCCTTCGCGGCGGCCTTGGCGGCGGCCTTGCTCGACGCCTTCGGCTTCGACGGCCGCGTCGCGCGCTTCGGCTTCTCGGTGCTCGGGCCGGCGGCAGCGGCGCGCTCGGCCTGCGCCATGAGCTTCACGACCGTCTCCGACGGCCGGGCGCCCTTGCCGATCCAGGCCCTGATCTTGTCGGTCTCGAGCTGCACGGTCGCCGGCTCGGTCAGCGGGTCGTAGTACCCGAGGATCTCGAGCGCGCGCCCGTCGCGCGCGCGTCGCTTGTCGATGGCGATCACGCGATACGCGGGCCGCTTGGTGGCCCCGACGCGCGTCAGCCGGATTGCTACTGACAAGTGGTCATCACCTTTCGTGTGTGGCTTGCATTTGATGATTCATGCGGGTGGTCACGGCTCATCGATCGTGAGCACCGCGTGGAACTCGATCTGATCAGGTCGGGACGGAGCGCTCAGCCCGAAGCTCCCGACCTGCAAGAGGATATCGCGCGCGTCCTCCGGCAGCTCGATCCCGTCCCCCAGCAGCTCGACGAGTGCGCCGACATCGACGTACACCTCGGAGCCGGCACGTGTCCCGGCGAGGTCGAAGGTGCGCGCGTAGTCGTCGCTGGCGGCGAGCGACGCGCCGCTTTCGTGGGCCTCGATCGCCGCGCCGATGTCCTCCGCGCCGAGACCGAGAATGACGGTACCCTCGACCACCGCGTACGACATCTCGCCGATGTCGGGAATCGACAGCGTCGTGATCGTCGTGCCGTCGACATCGGTCTCGTCGCTGGCGCCACCGATCGCGCCAAGCCGGTCCGCGACGCGCCCGAGCGCCTCCGCGGCGGCGTCGGCATCCTCCGGTCGCAGCAGCAGCGTGCCGGTCGGCATGTCACCGTCGACGCCCGTGATGGCGACCCCGACCTCACGGTCGAGCAGCGGAAGAAGGTCGTTGTCGATGTCGATCCCGAGCCCGAAGGCAGCGACCGCGCGGAGCGTGTCGAGGGTGCTGGCGATGTCCTCACCAGCCGGCGCCGAGCCGGCGGCGGCCTCCGCGTCCTCGAGGATCCCGCGGAGCCCGAAGAGTGCCACTTCGGCGACCGTGTCCGACGGCATCCATTCGGCCAGCGTGCTCGGCTGCGAGCTTGCGGGCGCCGCTGCAGCGGACGCATCGTCGGCCGCAACGAGCGGGGCACTGCCGCTCACGCGCAGGCCTTCGCGCTCGGCAACCAGCACCGCGCTGGCGGTCCGCGCCTCGGCGACGTCGCCGTCGACGCCGGCCGCATCGGTGAGAGCCACGAAGTCGACGAAGGCCGACGCGAGGTGATCGGCCGGAAGCGCATCCATGGCTGCGCGGAAGTCGGCGCGATCGGCGAGCGAGTCCGCGCCACCGCTGGCGTCGATCACCGCATGCACCTCATCCACGGACGTGCCGATGACCAGCATCTCGTCGACGAAGGCGTACGTGGCCGTGTCGCCGACCTGGAGGTCGACGCCGCCGTACGACTCCGCCCTGAACGTCTCGTCGCTATCCCCCACGACCTCGGCGACCGATGCCCGTGCCGCCTCGGCGTCCCTGACCTCGGCGATGGCGACCGTCTGCATCTCGGCCGGATCGGCGCTGCCGGGGCGACCGGCGATGGCGACCTGGTCGCCGAGCCAGGGCTTGACCTGGGTTCGGTAATCGAGCCCCGACCCGCTGAGCAGGTTTTGGACGATCTGGTCGACCTTCTCGTCGAGACTGGCCTCGTCGGCGAAGCCGGGAAGCCGCCCGATCAGCCCGGACAGGTTCATCTGCTGGCCATTCGAGGGCTGGAGGTACAGGTTGACGTAGAAGGCGCTGTTCGCCGGCGCCAGCGCGGCGGCCCGATCGGCGCCGGCGGAGAAGAGGAACAGGTAGCCGGCCACGACCGCAGCGCCGGTGAGGCCGATGAGCGTGACGAGGGCGATGACGAGTCGATGCACGGTCAGCGACCGAGGAGGGCGCCAAGCCCTCCTCCGAGGCGCGGCAGCTTGCCGCCGGAGAGCATCTTCATCATCTTCTGCATCTCGACGAACTGCTTCAGCAGCCGATTGACCTCGGCCGTCGAGGTGCCGCTCCCCAGCGCGATGCGCCGCCGACGCGACGCCTTGATGATCTCCGGCCGCCGTCGCTCGTCGGGGGTCATCGAGTCGATGATGGCCTCGATGCGCTTCATCTGGCCCGAGTCGACGGCCTCCTGTGCCGCTCCGGCCATCTGTCCGGCCCCGGGGATCATGCCGACCAGCTGGCCGATGGGTCCCATCTTCTTGATCTGGTTGAGCTGGTCGCGGAAGTCCTCGAGGGTGAAGCGGTTCTCCATCATCCGCTTCGCGGCCGCCTCGGCCTCGGCCTGGTCGACGTTCTCCTGGACGCGCTCGACGAAGGTCAGGATGTCGCCCATGCCCAGGATGCGCTGTGCCAGGCGGTCGGGGTGGAAGGGCTCGAGGCCATCGGTGCGCTCGCCCGTCCCGAGGAACGAGACCGGGAGGCCCGTCGCCGCCCGGATGCTGAGTGCGGCACCGCCGCGCGCGTCGCCGTCCATCTTCGTCAGCACGAGGCCGCTGATCGGAAGCTTGGCGTGGAACGCCTCCGCCACCTTGACCGACTCCTGGCCGGTCATGGCATCCACGACCAGCAGCGTCTCCGATGGCATGACCGATCCGGAGATGCGCACCAGCTCATCCATCATCGCGTCGTCGACGTGGAGCCGGCCGGCGGTGTCCAGGATCATCACGTCGAGGCCCCGCTGCTTCGCGACGTCGAGGCCCGATCGGGCGACCTCGAGTGCCGGTGTGCCGACCGACCGCGTGTGGACCTCGACGCCGATCTGGTCGCCCAGCTGCACGAGCTGGTCGACCGCGGCCGGCCGATAGACGTCAGCCGCGACGAGGAGTGGCTTCTTGCCAGCCTTGCGGAGCCGAACGGCCAGCTTCGCGGCCGTGGTCGTCTTCCCGGAACCCTGCAGGCCGACCATCATCACGACGGATGGGCGGGCGTCGAGCCGCAGCTCGTGCCGCTCCCCGCCCAGCACCGCGACCAGCTCGTCGTGGACGATCTTCACGATCTGCTGCCCGGGGTTCAGGCCGCTCAACAGGTCGGCGCCGACGGCGCGTTCGCGGACGTGCGCCACGAAGTCCTTGACCACGCGGAAGTTGACATCCGCCTCGAGCAGCGCAAGGCGGATCTCCCGGAGCGCGACGTCGAGGTCGGCCTCGGTGATTCGCGCCTTGCCGCGAAGACGCTCGGTGATGCCCTGCAGGCGCGCAGAGAGGGATTCGAACATGAAGCAACCGATGCGGGAGTCAGGGCCGGCGCCGGGCGGCCGGCAAACGGCTGCCCATTCTAGGGGTCGTCGCCTCCGTGGGCAACGCGGCTTCTACCCGGCGAAGAGCCACTCCACGAAGGCATCCGGATCGAATGGCGCAAGCGCGTCGATCTCCTCCCCCACCCCGGCGAACACGATCGGCACGCCCAGGCGGTCCGACGCGGCCAGCGCCACGCCACCCTTGGCGCTCCCGTCGAGCTTCGTCAGCACGATGCCCGTCACGCCGACCTCACGGCTGAAGGCCTCGGCCTGGAGGATGCCGTTCTGCCCGGTCGTCGCGTCCAGCACCAGCAGGACGTGCCGCGGCTGGCCGGGCATGCGTCGCTCGATGACGCGCCGAATCTTGGCCAGCTCGTCCATGAGCTGCTGCTTGTTCTGCAGCCGTCCGGCGGTGTCGACCAGCACGGCGTCGAGGTTGCGCGACTCCGCGGCGGCGACGGCATCGAACGCAACCGCGCCCGGATCGGCGCCGGGACGCTGCGCGATGACCGGCACGCCGACCTGCTCGCCCCAGATGCGCAGCTGTTCGACGGCGGCCGCCCGGAACGTGTCGGCCGCGGCCAGCGCCACGCTCCGCCCTTCGTTCACAAGCCGATGCGCCAGCTTGGCGATCGTCGTCGTCTTGCCGGTGCCGTTGACGCCGACGAAGAGGATCACCGATGGCGGTGCGCCCAGCTCGAAGTCACCCGACCCGACCCGGATCAGGCGGTCGCGGATCTCGGTGGCCAACGCGCGCCGCACGTCGTCACCGCTTCGGCCTCGGTCACTCGCGAACCGGGCGCGCGCCGCATCCACGAGCTCCAGCGTCGCCTCGGCGCCGACGTCGGCGCCGACGAGCGCCTCCTCGACCTCGTCCCAGGTCGCGTCGGTCGCGGGCGCGCCCCCGCCGAGGATGGAGCGCAGGCGGCTGCCGAGCCCGGACGGGCGTGCCCGCAGGCCCATGCCGGTCGGCTCGCGGCGTGGACGGGCCATCGTCATCGGCGCAGGCGGCTGTGGCGGCTCCTCGGGTGGCGGCTGCGGCTCCGCGCGGCGGCGTCGGAACACCTAGGCGCTCACCTCGACCGGCACGTCGGCAAGCCGGAGCGAGAGCACGCGGCTGACGGCAGCATCGGTCATGGTCACTCCGTAGATCGTGTCGGCCACCTCGATGGTGGCGCGGTTGTGGGTGATGACGACGAAGTCGATCGACTCGCTCAGCTTTCGCAGCGCCTGCGCGAAGCGGCCGATGTTCGCCTCGTCCAGGGCGGCGTCGACCTCGTCGAGGATGCAGAACGGTACAGGGTTGACGGTGAGCATGGCGAAGAGCAGCGCCACGCCCGTGAGCGCGCGCTCGCCGCCGGACAGCATCGCCAGCCGCTGAAGGCGCTTGCCCGGCGGGCGCACCACGATCTCGATGCCACCCGGAGCGTCACCATCGGCCTCATCGGCCAGCTGGAGGCTGGCAGAACCGCCGGCGAACAGGAGCTGGCAGTACTCGTCGAACTTCTCGCCGATCGCGCGGAAGGCCTCGTCGAATTGCCGGGTGATCTCGGCGTCGAGGGTCGCGATCAGCTCCTCGGTCGACCCTATGGCCGCGCGAAGATCGGCATCCTGGGTGCTCATTTCCTCCAGGCGGCCCGCGACCTCACGGTGCTCCTCCACCGCGAATGGGTTGACTGATCCGATCTGCGACAGCGTTCGGCGCACGCGGCGGAGGTCCGCCTCGAGCTGCTCGTCGTCGAGCGCATCGATCTCCTCCATCGGCGGCTCGGCATCGCTCTCCGGGAGGCCCTCGAGCGCCAGCTCCCGCTCGCGCCGCAGCGCGGAGAGTGCCTCGTCGCGGCGCGATGCCTCGATCGCGGTCGCCTGCGCGGCGCGCTCGAGCTCGGCGAGCCGGCCTCCGGCGCCGCCCTCGGATCGCTCGAGCTCGAGGATCTGGCGCCGGCGCGTGGCTCGCTCGGCTTCGGCCCGCTCCTGGGCGGTGGCGGCCTCGGCGTCGGCCGCGCGCGCCTCATCGGCGGCGGCGGCCTGTGACGCGCGTTCGACACTCAGCTCGTCGAGCGATCGCCGACGCTCCGGCAGCACGGCGCTCAGCTGAGCCACCCGCGCCTCGCGCAGGGCGCGGTCACGTCGACGCCCCGAGATCCGCGTCTCGAGCGCCTCGGCCGCACCACGCGTCGCGGTCCACCGCTCGCGTGCCTGGTCGCGACGCTGCGCGAGGGCGTCGCGGTCGGCGCGGGCCTGCGACGCAAGCTTCTCGAGCCGGCCGAGGTCGGAGCCGGACGGGTCGAGGGCCGGCTCCTCGGCATCGGTCGATGCCACCAAACCGGCGAGCTCCGCGGCGGCGCGCCCCATGCGCTCCGAGTGGCGGCGGGTCGCCGCCTCGAGCGCGTCGAGCTCGTCACGCGCCCGTCGCATGGCGCGCTCGGCCTCTTCGTGGCGCTCACGTTGGGCGACGTGGCCGTCACGCGCCGCGCGCAGCCGCTCGGCGGCGTCATGGGCCGCACGCTGCGCCGCGGACAGGTCCGACTCCATGGCGCGAACCGCGTCCGCCAGCTCGCGCCGGCGCGCATGAGCTCGTGCCGCCGCGCCACCGGGCGCATCGGCTCGCCCGCGCAGGAGAATCCCGCGCGTGTCGGCGAGGTCGCCGTCGGCGGTCACGGCCGCCCAGCCGGCGGGCAGCGTCCGCCAACCGCGCATGAGCTCGTCGACCCCGGCGGCGACGACGGTACGGCTGAACGCGAGCGGGGCGTCGATCAGGCCGATCCACTCGTCGAGCGTCCGGCTGCCACCCACCGCCGCGAGCGCGCGATCGCGGCCGTCGCCCTCGCCAGGGCCGCTGCCGAGCAGCCGTGCGGCGCCTCGGGCGCCGTTCAATGCCGTGCTCGGGTCGGCGTCGTGCCACAGCAGCGCCGAGTCGAGCTCGCCGCCGACGACCGCCTCGATGGCCGCCCACGACTCCTCGGGCGCATCGATCGCGTCGAGCAGTGTCGGCCAGCCCGCCGCAGCCAGGCGCCGACCAAGACGGCTGCCGGCGTCGTGCGGCTCCTCGACCGCGGCCAGCTCGGCTCGGACTGCGCGCAGCCGCTCGGTAAGGTCCACGACGCGATGCCGGGTTGTGTCTGCCTCCGCCTGCGCGGCATCGCGCTCGGTCCCGGCACGTTCGAGGTCGCGCGATGCGGCCTCCAGCTCGCCGGCGGCATGATTGCGCGCCGCCTCAGCCGTCGCGACACGCCCGCGCGCCTCCTCGAGCGCGTCCCGCGCCGCGTCGTGCTCGCGCGAGACGGCATCGCGTCGGGCTCGGTGTCGCGCCGCCTCTTCCGACGCCCGCGCCGCCGCCGCGATCCGGTCGCTCTCGCGAGCGCGGAGCTCGGCGACGGCCTCCTCGGCCGCGAGCAGCCGTGCGTCGGCGGCGGCCAGCTCGGCGACGGCCGCGCGCCAGGCCTCTTCGGCGGCGGCAGCCTCGGACAGGGCCGGAGCAACATCGGCCATCGCCTCATCATCGGTTGCCGCCAGCGCGCGCTCCGCCTCGGCAAGCTCCATCGTTTCGCGCTCCACCGCGCTGGTGAGCTCACGCACGCGCGCTTCGACAGCCTCGAGCCGCCCCTCCGCCCGGATGACGGCCTCGCGCGTCGCCTCGCGGGCTCGCGCCGCAGCGCGCGCCCCCTCCTCCGCGGTCCAGTAGCGCTCCTCGGCCTGACGAATCGCCTCGCGCCCGGCGCTCTGCGACTCCCGCAGCGCGGCCAGCTCGGCCTCCGCGGCCGCGGCGGCGCGCCGTGCATCGCCCAGGGCCGCCCGCGCCGCATGTTCGCGGCGCTGATGCGAGGCCATGACGAGGCCCCTGGCTCGTGCGCCGAGCGTGTCGTGCTGCTGCTGATGCTCCGCCTGCAGGGCGAGGCGACGGACCTGCGGCTTGAGCTCGGCGATGAGGTCGGTGACCCGCGTCAGGTTGTCGCGGGCCTTGCCGAGGCGGGCGGATGCCTCGTTGCGACGCACCTGGAGCCCCTTGACCCCCGCGGCCTCCTCGAACAGCTGGCGGCGCTCCTCGGGTCGCAGCGACAGGGCCGCATCGACCGTTCCCTGTCCGACCACGACCAGCTCGTTTGCGCCCAGCCGTCCCTCGCCGAGCAGCTCGACCACGTCGCGCAGTCGGGCCCTGGCACCATTGATGAGGTACTCGCTCTCACCGGACCGATACGCGCGCCGTCCGATGGAGACCTCGGCGAAGTCGATCGGCAGCCAGCCGTCGGCATTGTCCAGCGTGAGGACCGCTTCGGCCATGCCCTGCGGCTTGCGTTGCTCGGAGCCGGCGAAGATGACGTCGTCCGCGCGGCGAGTCCGCAGCGAGCGGTTCGACTGCTCCCCCAGCACCCAGCGCACGGCATCGGCCATGTTGCTCTTGCCCGACCCGTTCGGACCGATGACGGCGTTGACGCCCGGCTCGAACACGAAGCGGGTCTGGTCGGCGAACGACTTGAAGCCGTGGACGCGAAGCTCCTTGAGCCGGCTCATGGGGCACCCGCTGCGGCCGCGTCCTCGGTGCCCGACGTCCGGGGCGTGAGCCCGGTCAGTGCGGCCTCGGCGGCCTGCTCCTCCGCGCGTTGCCGGCTCGAGCCGGCGCCCTCGGCCAGGGCCTCACCGTCGAGCCTCACCGCAACTCGAAACTCCTGCTCGTGCGGTGGCCCGGTCGTCTCGACGAGCTCGTAGACGGGCTTGATGCCCCGATGGCGCTGCGTCCACTCCTGGAGGCGCGACTTCGCAGACTTCGGCGGCCCTTCGATCTCGGCCAGCGCGTCGAGCGCCGGCTCGAACAGCGCGGTGAGCACGGCATCGGTCCGCTCGGCGCCGTCGCTCAACGACAGCGCCCCCGCCAGCGCCTCGAGGCAGGCGGCCAGCACGGACGGTCGGGTCGCCCCACCGGCCTCGGCCTCGCCGCGGCCCAGGAGGAGGTATCGGTCGAGACCGATGGAGAGCGCCATGGCGGCAAGCGCGTCGCGATTGACGAGCGCCGCGCGGCGTGCGGTCAGAAACCCCTCGTCCTCGTCGGGATAGCGCTCGTACAGCAGGCGGCTGACGGTCAGGCCGATGACGGCGTCGCCGTAGAACTCCAGGCGTTCGTTGTGCCCGGCGACGGCGGCCGGATTCTCGTTGAAGTAGGAGCTGTGAACGAAGGCCTGGCGGATGAGCTCCGGATCACGCGGGACGATGCCGAGGCGCGCACCCAGCTCGTCCAGCGGAGGAGCGTCCATGGGCGGCTCCGCCTACTGCTGGTGCTCCTCGATGAACTCGACGGCGTCCGAGACCTTCTGGATGCGCTCGGCATCCTCGTCGCTGATCTCCATCCCGAACTCTTCCTCGAGACTCATGATGAGCTCGACCAGGTCGAGCGAATCAGCGTTGAGATCCTCGACGAACGAGGCCGTGGGCGTGACCTCTTCCTCGTCGACGCCGAGCTGTTCGACGATGATCTTCTTGAGACGCTCGAACGTGGTGCCGTCTGTCACGAATTCAGGCTCCTCCACCCGATCTGGAAACGCTTCCTAACACGCCATTCACGAGGCGGCGGGCCGCATCGCCGGCGTAGATCCGGGCGAGGGATACGGCATCACGCATCGTCTCCCCGCTCGGGGTCGCGGCGGAGTATAGCACCTCATACAGCGCGCTCCGGAGGATCGTACGCTCCACGCGACCCAGTTCCGCGACCGGAATCAGGGGCGCCTCGAAGGCGATCCTCGCGTCGAGCTCCGAGCGGTGCTCGGTCACCCCGTGCACGATGGCGGCAGCATGCTGGCGGGCGTCGGATGGCACCCCGCGCTCGTGACACAACCGGTCGAGCGCTGCGTCCGCGCTTCCCGGCCGGAACTCGTCCTCGAACAGCGCCAGCAGCGCCAGTCGGCGCGCCAGCAGCCCCTGTCCGGCGCGCGGGCGCGATCGCCGCGACGAGGCGGTCACGCGGTGCGCGTCCGCTCGCGATGGAGGCGCGCCGCGATCCGCGATCGCACGCCGCGGTGGGCCAGCGCCGGGTGCTCCCGCGTCCACTCGGCGATCAGGTCCGGCACGCCGGCCTTCGCCGCCTCGGAGCCGACGCGGATGGCGTTCTCGATCATGCGGGCCTTCGCGCGGCCGTGCGTCACGATGCTCACGCCGCGGACGCCGAGCAGCGGCGCGCCGCCGTAGCGCTCATAGTCGAAGCGTGCCTTCATGCGGTCGAAGCCCGGGCGCAGGGCGAGCAACGCGAGCGGCGCGATCGGTCCCTGCTGGAGGTCCTCGCGCAGCGCCCGGAAGATGAAGCTGGTGATGCCCTCGAAGAACTTGATGACCACGTTGCCGACGAAGCCGTCGCACACCACCACGTCGGCACGGTGCTCGATCATGTCGTGCGCCTCGACGTTGCCGACGAAGCGGATGCCCGCCTCGGCCAGCTTCTCGTGGGCCTCGCGCGCCAGGCTGTCGCCCTTCTCGACCTCGGCGCCGATGTTGAGCAGGCCGACGCGCGGATTGTCGACGTGCAGGACGTGCTCGGCGAAGATCGCCCCCATCGCGGCGTACTGGACCAGGTTCTCCGCGTCGGAGTCGACGTTGGCGCCGACGTCGAGCAGCATGACCGGGCCGGTCGGGGTCAGCATGTGCGCTGGGAGCGCCGGCCGGTCGATGCCCTTGATGCGGCCCAGCCGGAAGACGGCGGCCGCCATGGTCGCGCCGGTCGAGCCGGCGCTGATGACGGCATCGGCCGCCTCGTCGCGCACGAGGTCCGTGGCAACCACGATGGACGCCCGCGGCTTGGTGCGCAGCGCCGTGGCGGGGTGGTCCCCCATCTCGATCACGTCCTGCGCGTGGACGACCCTGACGTTGGATGGATGGCCCTTGCCGTACCCGGCGATCTCACGCTCGAGGCGCGCGGAATCACCGACGAGGATGACCTCGTCGGTGCTGGATGACGCGTAATCGATGGCGCCGCGGACGATCTCGTGGGGGGCGTGGTCGCCACCCATCGCATCGACCGCGATGCGCATCGGTGGCTAGCGCTGGCCTTCGACCGGGGCGACCGGTTCGATCGCGACTGCCTCACGGCCGTTGTACCAGCCGCAGGTCGGGCACACGTGATGGGCGCGATGCAGCTCGTGGCAGTGCTCGCATTCGACCAGCGGGGGTGCGCTGATCGCGAGGTGCGCGCGGCGCTCGCCCTGGCGCGCCTTGGAAACTTTACGCTTGGGAACGCCCACGCGGAAACTCCTTGACCGATACGAACGGGGACGCCGCAGTATACCCGGCCCCCCGCCGAGACGCATGAGACGCGCTCGGGTACGTGACGGAGCAGCGTGCCGTCATGGGCCCGAGTCGCCGTCGCCGGTCCGATCGTTGAGCAGCGCTGCCAGGCCCGCCAGGCGCGGGTCGATCTCCTCGCCCCCGTGGGTGTGGTCACCACGGTCGAGCTTCTCTCCGCACACCGGACACAGCCCCGGGCAGTCGGGTCGATCGAGCGGGAACATCGGCTCGGTCAGCACAAGCTCGTCGTGGAAGACGGAATCGAGCTCGATCTCGTGGTGTGCGTTGATGCGCTGCGTCGTGCCGTCGTCACCTTCGTCCGGCGCGATTGGCGCGCCTGTCGCCGGATCGAACGAGGGCAGGAACTCCTCGCTGATGGTGACGGCGACATCCTCGACGAACGGGTCGGTGCAGCGCGCGCAGATGCGGCGCAGCGGAGCGCTCAGCTCGCCGCGAACCAGGATGCCGCGATTCGTGCGCTGGAGGTGAAGGTCGGCGTCGAGAGGCCCGGCGAGCTCGACGTCGGGCCCGAGGTTGGCGTAGTGATCGCGGAGCAGGATCTCGCGCGTCGCCCCGGGCGGCTCGCGGAGGAGCCCGGCGACGTTGAAGGCGATCAAGACCGTGGCGCGGTGTGGGCCTGCTCCTCCGGTTCGACCCCGATCGCGCCTTTGCCAGCGGCACCGCCGGATGGGCCGATTCCGTCATCCCCCGCCGGCCGATGGCGCTCGTCCAGCATGTCGATGCCGCGCTTGATGCTCGTCAGCGCCTTGATGCACTCGCCCTCGAGGCGGATCAGGACGCCGGCGGCGTACTCGTCCGCGCCGCGACGCACCTCGCGGGCCTCCTCCTGCGCGGCATCGATGATCTCGGCGGCTCGCTGCTGCGCGGCCCGGACGAGCTCGCGCTCGCCGAGCATCTGGGCTGCCTGCTCCTGGGCTCGCGCAACGACCGCGTCGCCATCCTCACGCGCCCGCTCGGTGATGCGCGCGGCCTCCTCGGTGATACGACGCGCCTGGCGCACCTCGTCGGGAACGGAGACGCGGAGCTGGTCGATCAGCTCGAGGATGGTGGGCTGATCGAGCACGACGTTGTTGGTCAGTGGCAGCTTCTTCGCGGCGGCGACCAGCGACTCGAGTCGTTCGACCAGGAAGATGATGTCCGTGGCCCGGGCCCTCCTTGGCTGCGGATTATACGCGCGGCCTGGTCCCCAGTCGCTCGGCAAGGGCAGCCGCAACCGGCGCCGGCAGCATCGGTGTCACGTCGCCTCCGAAGCGCGCGACCTCCTTCGCCAATGACGAGCTGACGTACCCGTACTCGAGCGCCGTCATCAGGAACGTCGTGTCGACCTCCGGCGCGAGCTTGCGATTGGTGAGGGCCATCTGCAGCTCGGCCTCGAAGTCGCTCACGGCGCGCAGCCCGCGCACGATGAACCCGGCGCCGTGCGTGCGCGCGAAGTCGACGGTCAGTCCATCGAAGGCCTCGACGCTGACATGGCCGCCGAGATCGGCGACGCACTCGCGAATGAGGGCCACGCGCTGCTCGATGCTGAACAGCGGCTCCTTCTTGGTGTTGTTCAGGACGCCGATCACGAGCCGATCGAAGAGCCCCGAGGCGCGCCGCGCCACGTCGAGATGCGCGTTCGTCATCGGATCGAAGGAACCGGGAAATACCGCGACCCGCGTCATGCGTCCTCCGTGGCCAGGAAGGTGAGCATCGTCTCCCCGAACCGCCGCTGCCGCTCGACCGCCAGGCGGTCGACCTCCGGCACCTCGGTTCGCCAGAAGTGCTTGATCACGACCATCGCGCCGGGTGCCAGCCTCGGCACCAGCGCCCGAAGCGGCGCCACCATAGCACGCGTCTCGTACGGCGGATCCAGGATCGCCAGGTCCCACGCCGCGTCGCGCGCCGACGCCAGGTGACGCTCCACCTCGGCCGCATGGATCCTCGCGGCGTCCGTCAGCCGCGTCCGCGCCAGGTTCGCGCGCAGCGCTTCGAGAGCGGCACGATCACGCTCGACGAAGTCGACGCTCAGCGCCCCGCGCGACAGCGCCTCGATCCCGATGGCGCCGCTGCCGGCGTACAGGTCGGCCACACGCGCGTCCGGGACCCGGTCGCCGAGGATCGCGAACAGCGTCTCCTTGACGCGATCGGTGATCGGCCGGGTCGCACGTCCGCGTGGCGCCGCCAGGGGTACGCCACGCGCGGTTCCGGCGATGACGCGCATCAGGCCGCGTCCCCCTCCTCCTCGATCGGTGCGAAGCTGGCCTGGAGCCGTACGAGCTCCGGGCGCGCGGCGAGCGAGCCGTCCGCGCCGACGACCTCATCGGCGAGCGAGCGAGCCCGTTCGGCGAGGCGGATGTGGCGCGGCTCGAACAGCGATGCGACCTTCAGCGGCGGCAGGCCGGACTGCCGCGTTCCGAGCAGGTTGCCCGCGCCGCGAAGCTCGAGGTCGGCCTCCGCGATGGCGAACCCGTCCTGCGAGCCGCGCACCACCTCGAGCCGCCGCAGGGCCAGCTCGTCGGTCGCGTCCGAAAGGAGGATGCAGAACGACCGATGCGGCCCGCGGCCGACGCGGCCGCGGAGCTGATGAAGCTGGGCCAGGCCGAAGCGCTCGGCATCCTCGATGAGCATGACGCTGGCGTTCGGCACGTCGATGCCGACCTCGATCACGGTCGTGGCGACCAGCACGTCCATCTCGCGCGCGGCGAAGGCCGTCATGGTCGCGTCGCGCATCTCCGCGCGCTGCTGGCCGTGGACCAACCCGATGCGGAGCCGCGGAAGCCGCTCTCGCAGCCGTTCGGCCTCCGCCTCGGCGCTCGCCGCCTGGAGCGCATCCGACTCCATGACCAGCGGCACGACCACGAACGACTGGCGCCCCTCGGCCGCCTCGGCCACCAGGAATTCCTCGATCTTCGGCATCGCTCGCCGATCGCGGATCTCGGTTCGGATCGGCTGCCGCCCGGGCGGCAGCTCGCGAATGGAGCTGATGGACAGATCGCCGTAGACCGTCAGCGCGAGCGTCCGGGGGATCGGCGTGGCCGTCAGAGCAAGCGTGTGCGGCTCGGTCCCGGCTCCCTTTGCCTGGAGCGCTGCGCGCTGCCCGACGCCGAAGCGATGCTGCTCGTCGACGATCGCCAGGCCGAGGCGAGGGAATGTGACCGCCTCGCTGATGACGGCGTGCGTCCCGATCACGACCTGGGCCTCGCTTGCGCCGATGGCCGACTGGATCTCCCGCTTCTGCGCGGCTCGTAACGAACCGGAAAGGAACTCCGCTCGGACGCCGAGCCGCTCGAGCAGCGGCGCAAGCCCCGTGTGATGCTGGCGCGCCAGGATCTCGGTCGGTGCCATGAGTGCCGCCTGCCAGCCGGCACGGACCGCCGCAGCCAGCGCGATCGCCGCCACGGCGGTCTTGCCGCTGCCGACGTCACCCTGGAGCAGGCGCCGCATCGGCCGGTCAGCGGCGAGGTCGTCCAGGACGGCATCCACGGCACGGCGCTGATCTTCGGTGAGCTGGAACGGCAGCGCGGCGACGATCTCCGCGCGCTGCAGCTCGGTGATGGCGATCGACGGCGCGTGGAGGCGCTCACGCGCACGACGGGCCTGAGCGAGCGTGAGCTGGAGGGCGAGCAGCTCATCGAAGGCGAGCCGATCGAGGGCATCGGCGACGTCGGCGGCCTCCTCCGGGAAGTGGGCCGTGCGCAGGGCGTCGGCCAGCCCAGGCAGTCCGGCGCGCTCTTCGACCTCGAGCGGGTCGTCCACCGCCGGCAGGGAGGCCTCGAGGATCCGCGCCAATAGCTCGCGCAGCCGCTTCTGGGTGATCGTGCCGCTGAGCCGGTAGACCGGCACGACGCGGGCGGTGTGGACGGACTCGTGGCCGATGGGCGAAAACTCGGGCGAGGTGAACTGTGGTCGCCATCCTCGCTGTGTCACCTTGCCCGACACGATGAGCTGGTCACCGCTGCGCAGCCGCCGCTCGACGAAGCGGCGCCCGAACCAGATGGCCTCCGCGCTGCCGGTCTCGTCACTGAGCTGCGCGATCACGCGCTGCGGCCGGCGTCCGAATCCCGGCTCGACGCGCACGGCGTCGACACGGACCCGCGCGGACTGCTTCTCGTCGGGCACCAGCTCGCCGAGCGGGCGGAGCTCGCTGAAGTCGTCGTATCGAAAGGGCAGGTACCAGAGCGCCTCGCGCGGCGTCGTGACCCCCAGCCTGGCGAGCGCCGGCGCGGCACGGGCGAGCTCGGGAAGCGCGCTGCGAATCGGCCGATCGAGGTCCTCCGGGGCCAGCCGCCGGCTCGATTGCATGGCCCGATCCTAGCGTGCTACCCTTGCGATCGCTCCGGCGCACGGCGCCGGTTTTGTTCTGATTGGAGATCCTTCACCCATGGCCCGCGTCTGCGATATCTGCGGCAAGCGCCCGATCACCGGCTGGAATCCTCAGTCGGTCGGCATGAACCGCAAGCGCGCACTGCGCCGATGGCTGCCGAACCTGCAGCCGATGACCCTCGTCCGCGATGGCAAGGTCACCAAGGTGAGCGCCTGCAGCCGCTGCCGGCGAACCGCCCAGAAGATCTGACGCTTCCCCGCTGAAGCGCCGATGCGCCCGCGTCAATCCACGCGGGCGTTTGTCATGCCGGTCCCAAGACTGCCCGGATGCAAGGGACATGACAGGCCAGTCACGGAAATTCACGCCACCCCGACACGCGGGCGGGACTGAGCTCCGACTCGGCCACTACCTGCCCCTCAAAGCGCCGAAAAGTCGGCCGCGACACGAATTCCGGCAACGGTGACGCGCAGATGCGGGCCTCGGCGCCGCGCTGTGCACTCTGCATGTGAATGTGGTGACGGGATCGCGCCTCGCCCAGGAGGACGGGCGGGCGCGCCGTCAACCATCGGCCAGGTCGCGCTCCGAGTCGAGCACGAGCGTGAACGGGCCGTCGTTGACGAGCTCCACCGCCATGTCGGCTCCGAACCGCCCTGTTGCGACGTGAATGCCGGTCATGCGAAGGCGCTCCACGAACCGATCGAGCAGTGGGATGGCAGCATCCGGCAGCGCAGCGGCCGTGAAGCCCGGCCGCCGGCCACGGCGGACGTCCGCGTACAGCGTGAACTGGCTCACGATCAGCAGGGAGCCACCGACATCCGAGACGGCGAGGTTCGTCCGGCCATCGGCATCCTCGAAGTAGCGCAGCCCGACGAGCTTGTCGGCCATGCGCTCGGCCACGTGCGAGTCGTCGGAGGCGCCGATGCCGGCGAGCACCAGGGCGCCGGGCCCGATCTCGTCCACCAGCTCTGCGCTGACCCGGACCGATGCACGCGTCACGCGTTGGACGACGAGGCGCATCGCCTACGGCGACGTCGAGGGCGAGGGCGCGGCTGAAGCGGGCGCGGCCGACGTGATCGGCGCCGAGTCCTCGCCGTCTCGGGGCGGCCCGAGCGCCGACTCGGTGAAGATGGCGCGCGCGTTCCAGATCATCCAGCCCTTGGCGTCGTTGTCGGCCGCCGCCTGCATCTCCGTCCGCACCTGGTCGGCCGTGTACGGCGCGAAGGAGCCGTAGCCGAAGTCCTGGATCCACGGCCGGATGACGACCGGCAGCCCGTCCCTCTCCTCGTTCATGATCTGGAGCGTCTCGTCGATCACCTCGTAGGGATGATCGTTCGGGACCGGGAAGCCGAAGACGCCGGGGCCGTAATGCGATGGGTAGACCATCGGGCTGAAGTAGTCCACGTACGGCATGATCACCTCGGGTCGCTGCCCGATGCCCTGGTCGTCGGGCACGATGAAGGCGATCGGGAAGCAGTCGGCCGCCAGGAACGTCTTCGTCATGTCGAGACGCTCGCTGACGACGCGGAGGACGCGCTGGATGGCCGGCAGCCGGAACGATTGCGTGTTCGGCAGGTTCGTATCGGCGACGTCGTACGGGCCGTCGCTGAAGAACCGGATGTAGTCGAGCTGGACCTCGTCGAAGCCCTTGTCCGCCAGGTCGCCGGCGATCGAGGCGATGTACTCGGCAACGCCGGGTGCCGAGGGATCGAGCCACGCGCCGCCGATGTTGTCGCGCCACGGCTCCCCCGTCGCGCTGTTGCGCACCGCCAGCTCCGGTCGCGCCGCGGCCGAGGTGTTGTCCTTCATGACGACCATCCGCGCGATGGTGTAGATGCCGCGCTCCTTGAGCATCGGCAGAAGCTCCTCCAGGTCGAAGATCGGCGTCTCGCGGATGGCTCCGACTTCAGCCGCCGTCTCGAGGTCGGTCGCGTAGTAGAGCCGGCCATCGGTCTCCTTGACGTCGATGACCATGGCGTTGACCTCGGTGCGATCGATCAGGTCGAGCATGGCGTCCAGCCGGCCCGGCGCCTCGAACACGGCGGCCGGCGCATACAGCGCCCGCGCCGCGAACGGCTGCATGGCGACGTCCTTGGTCATCTCGGCGTCGATCGCGATCTCGCCAAGCCGGTAGCCGGGCATCTTGTAGATGAGCGTTCCCTCGGCCGGGACCCCGGCGAGCGCATAGGCACCGTCCTCGTCGGTCTCGACCATGGCTTCACCGCCCTCGACGAACACGCGCACGCCGGCCAGTGGCTCACCCGCCTCGTCGGTCACCGTGCCGCTCACCACGTTCGACCGGAGCGCGACCTCGAGCGGTCCGTCGTCAGGTACCGACGCGGTGGCGGGATCGTGCCCGTCGGCGGTGACCTCGACCGACGCGCCGCGCATCGCGGTCACGGTCGCCGTCCCATCGGCAGCGGTCGTGGTCGCTGCGCCATCGACGCTGATCGCGGCTCCCGCCACGGGCTCGTCGGTACCGGTCGTCACGACGGTGATCGCGACGTCGCGGGGCTGCTCCGGCGTCGGTGCCGGCGTCGGTACGAAGGGAAGCTGCGGCCCGTCCTCGCCGCAGGCGGCGAGCAGCGTGACGAGGGCCAGGGCCAGGATGACCAACCAGGCGAGGCGGCGAGGCAGCGGTTCAGGTCCTTTCGGCGTTGGCATCGGCGTCGCGCGCGTGGGCGGCCGCGCGCAGGGCGGCGACCGTTGGCGCCAGGTCGCCATCGTTACTGTACAGGCCGCTGCCGACCACCATCACCTCTCCGCCGGCATCATGCGCGCGCCCGATGGTGCCGAGATTCACGCCCCCGTCGACGCCAATCGGCACGTCCAGGCCTCGCCGGTCGATCTCGTCACGCAGCGTTCGCATCTTCGGCAGGACGTCGTCGATGAAGGCCTGGCCGCCCCAGCCGGGATGGACCGTCATGACGAGAAGCAGATCGACCCGCTCCAGCCACGGCAGGACCGCCGACGCGTCCGTCTCGGGGTTGAGCGCGATCCCGGGACGCTTGCCCGCACGCTCGATCCGGGCGATGACGGCGGCCGGTTCGTCGTCCGCCTCGACGTGGAAGACGATGAGGTCGCTGCCCGCGTCGGCGAAGCGTTCGGCATAGGCGAGCGGATTGCTGATCATGAGATGAGCGTGGAACGGGAGCTCGGTTCGTGGTCGAACGGCCTCGACCGCGACCGGCCCCATGCTCAGGTTGTCGACGAAGTGGCCGTCCATGACGTCGAGGTGAATCGAGTCGACCCCGCCATCGGCAGCGCGCTCGACCTCGGCACCGAGCGACGCGAAGTCCGCGGTGAGGATGCTGGCGCTGATGTGCGGCCCGTGGGGTCCGTCCATCACGCCGACGCCACCGGAAGCGCCGCCGATTCGCGCGCCTCGCGCAGCGAGCGACCCGAGAGCTGGGCGTGGAGCTGGCCGCAGGCGGCCTCGATCTCGCGGCCACGCGTGTCGCGAACCGTCGTCGGCACGCCGCCGGTGCGGAGGGTCGCCACGAACCGATCGATGCCCGCGCGTGGCGTGCCGCTCCAGCGCGAGCCCGGCGTCGGGTTCAGCGGGATGAGATTGACGTGCGAGCGCCAGCCGCGCGCCAGTGTCGCGAGGCGCGACGCCTGCTCATCGGTGTCGTTCAGGCCGTCGATCATCACGTACTCGAGGCTGACGCGGCGACCCGTCCGCGCGGCGAACCGACGCCCGGCAGCGACGACCTCGCGCAGCGGCCACTTGCGATTGATCGGAACCAGCTCGTCGCGCAGCTCGTCGGTGGCGGCATGGAGGCTGATGGCGAGGTTCACCTGCGGCAGCTCGGTGATCATGCGGTCCATGCCGGGGACCACGCCGGACGTCGAGACGGTGATGTGCCGAGCGCCGATCCCGAGCCGCTGCGGGTCGTTCAGCAGGCGCACCGCCTTGAACACGCGGTCCGCGTTGTTGAGTGGCTCCCCCATTCCCATGAAGACGATGTTGTAGTGCCCGCCCCCGCCCGCACCGAGCGCAGTCCACGGCGGCCGGTGCCAGTGCAGGACCTGGTCGACGATCTCGCCGGCGGTGAGCTGCCGGCCGAATCCGGCCTGACCCGTCGCGCAGAACGGGCACGCCACGGCACAGCCGGCCTGCGAGCTGATGCAGATCGTCGTGCGATCGCCCGCAGCGCCTCGCGCCGGGTAGCGCATGAGGACCGATTCGATGCGTTGGCCGTCCGCCAGCTCGTGCACCGCCTTGGCGGTGAGGCCGCCATCGGCGCCGATGACGTGGCTGTCGGCGATCGTGCTGAACCGGAAGTCCGCACCGAGCGCCCTCCGCAGGGTGCGCGGGAGCTCGGTCAGGTCGTCGAATGTCGCCGCGTCGGCGCGGTGTGCGCCGTTCAGGATCTGCTCCGCCCGATACGCCGGCTCGCCGCGGGCGGAGAGCCACGCGGCGAGCGATGGAACGTCGATCTCGCTGATCGCCGGCCGAGGCCCGGCGAGCTGGAGCTCAGTCACGGCGACCGAAGATTAGCCAGGCGTAGTAGAGGAACGTCAGGAGCGCGGTCAACGCGCCGGCGACGTAGGTCCAGGCAGCCGCCTTGAGCACGTCGCGCGCGCCGGCCTGGCGCTCACCGACCAGCCCAAGGCCGTTGACGAACGCCAGCGCCTTGCCGGATGCGCCGATCTCGACCGGCAGCGTCGCAAAGGTGAAGATCACGGCTCCGGCAAAGCCGATGAGGCCGACGAGAGCCAGCCCGGTCAGGTTCAGCCAGAAGCCGGCGATGATCAGCCAGGGTGCGATGCCGGATCCGAATTGCGCGGCCGGCACGATGGCCTGACGCAGCGCCATGGCCGGCTCACGCTGCTTGTCCTGGAGCGCGTGGCCGACCTCGTGCGCGATGACTGCCGCCGCCGCCACGGAGAGGCGCGGCGCATTGGTGGTGAGGCCGTGGGCGGTCAGCGCGGATGCGTCGGCGACCTGTGTGCTGACGCGGAGTATCTTCCCGCGCGGGTCGTAGTGGTCGGTCAGCTGGCCGGGCGTGGGCTCGATGCGCACGTCGGACAGCCCTTGCCGGTCGAGCAGGCGCCGCGCGAAGTCGAACGCGTCGAGATTGAGGCCGGAGTCGACCTTCGCCCACTTGGCGTAGGTCGAGCGGACGCGCCACGCCGCCCATCCGGTGATCGCCAGCGTGACGACCAGGACGACGATGTAGAGCGGATCGAGGAACAGCATGTGTGAACCCACCTCCCGAGAGGGTTAGCGAGAGTATATCCGACCTCCCGGACGCCTCTTTCACACCGCCATTGCGGTTGCGAGCCGTCATGCGGCATGGGACCTGCCGTAGGGACCGATGCACACACCGAGCGAGGAGACAACAGCGTCATGCCACTCACCAGACGCATCAACGACATCCAGGTTGGCCGGCGACCGTCGCGCTGGCGCGGCGCGATGATGGCGCTGACCGGCGCCGCGGCCGGGGCTGCGGCGGCCTTCCTGGGCGATCCAGCCCGCGGCCGAGCGCGACGCGCACGGCTTCTCGACCAGGGTGCGGCCGGGGTTCGCCACGCCGGGCGCGCCGTCGAGCGCGGACTACGCAGCCTGCGCAGCACGGCCGAAGGCAAGCTGCAGGCCATGGCGCACGGCGGCGAACGGGTGGGGCCGATCGACGACGTCACCATCCGCGACCGCGCCGAGAGCGAGCTGTTCCGCGACGCGAACGTGCCCAAGGGCACGATCAACATCAACGTCGAGCGCGGGATCCTCGTGCTGCGGGGCGAGGTGCCGGACGACGCGATGCGGCAACGGCTCGCCGAGCACGCGGCCGCCATCGAGGGCGTCTGGAGCGTGCGGAACCTCCTCCACCTACCGGGCGAGCCCGCGGACGAGATGGCGGCCTCGACGGCCTAGCGGACCACCTCCGCCGGGCGTGCCGCGCCCAGCAGGACGTGCTCCCGCGCCAATCCGCGGCGCCAGTCGCCGGCGGGCATGCTCGCGCGCCCCTCGGGCTGGACGATCTCCAGGACCAGGGCGCCGGCGCCGCAGGCCACGGCGGGCTCGTCGCCCGGCAGCAGTGCGCCGATGGGCACGTCGTCGACACCGGCCGATGGGCGCGAGCGGCGAATGTGCAGGCGCCGATCGTCGACGGTCGTCCAGGCGCCCGGCCACGGCTGAAGCGCGCGCACCTGGCGATCGATCTCGATGGCGGGCCGGCGCCAGTCGATCCAGCCGTCCTCGCGCCTGAACAGATGGACGTGGGTCGCCGCGCCGGGATCCTGCGGCTCAGCGGTCATCGTCCCTGCGGCCCAGCGCTCCAGCTCCGGCGGCACCACGTCGGCCGCCAGGTCCGCCAGGCGCGCCTCCAGCTCGGGCGTCGTCTCGCGGCCGGTCAGCTCGACCGGCCAGCTGGCGACGATCGGTCCGGCATCGAGCTCGCCCGTCATGATCATCAGCGTGACGCCGCCTCGCTCGTCGCCCGCCAGGATCGTTCCGGCCACCGGAGCGGCGCCGCGGTGGCGCGGCAGCAGCGAGGGGTGGACGTTGAGTGGCGGCCGCGTCCCCATCTCGAGCAGTGCCTTCGGCACCATCTGGCCGTAGGCGACCAGCAGCAGGCCGTCGGGGGCCCATTCGTCCAACGCGGCCCGCGCATCCGGGGAGCGCAGCCGTGCGGGGGTCAGGACATCGAGATCGTGCTCGCGAGCGTAGGCCGTGATCGGCGTCGCTCGGAGCTGGAGCCGCCGACCCGCCGGGCGGTCCGGTTGGCTGACCACCAGGAGCTCATCGGCCATCTCCGCCACGCGCGCGAGGAGCGGGACGCCGAAGGCGCCGGTGCCGAGGAAGGCAATGCGTCCGATCCCACCCACTAGATGCCGGCGGCCGTCTCTTCGGCGACCTCGTCTTCCGCCTCGCGAACGTGGACGAGCTCGTCGAGCGAATCGAGGTAGTCGATGTACAGGCGGCCGTTGAGGTGGTCGATCTCGTGCTGGAGGGCGCGCGCGAAGAGCTCCTCGCCCTTGACGCGGAACTCCCTGCCATGGCGGTCGCGCGCCTTGACGGTGACCTTCGCGGCGCGGGTGACCTCGGCCACGTAGCCGGGGATCGAGAGGCATCCCTCCCAGTCGACCTGCTCGCCGGACGACTTCACGATCTGCGGGTTGACGAGCTCGGTGAGCTTCCCGTCGATCTCGATGATCGCCACCTGGAGCGGCACGGCGACCTGGTTGGCGGCGAGCCCAACGCCCGGCGCATCGCGCATGGTCGGCAGCATGTCATCCAGGAGCCGATGCAGGCTGGCGTCGAAGCTCGAGACCTTCTTCGTGCGTTCGCGGAGCACGGGATCCTCGGCGGTGACGATGCGACGGATGGCCATGGGCTCGGATTGTACGAGAACTCAGAGCAGCGACTCGGGGTCGACGTCGATCGCCACGCCGGCCGGAACGCGCTCCAGCGCGCGTCCCCGCGTCTCGGCATCCGGCGCGCGGACGACCACCTGGAACCGATAGCGCCCGGCACGTCGCGCAACATAGGCGGGCAGCGGACCCAGCGCCTCGACCCCGGGAAGGGTGACCGCGGCCGCGGCCTCGCGGCCGCGCTCCTCGGCCTTCGCCCGGTCGGCATCGGCCACCAGGAGGCGTGCCAGCACGCTGAACGGTGGGTAGCCGAGCAAACGACGTCGCAGGAGCTCCTCATCCGCGAACCCGTCGACGTCGAGCGCCGCGGCGGCCTTCACCGCGTAGTGGGATGGTGCGTAGGTCTGGATGATGACCGCGCCCGGCTGCGTTCCGCGCCCGGCGCGGCCGGCGACCTGCGCCAGGAGCTGGAACGTGCGCTCGGCCGCCCGAAAGTCCGGCAGGTTGAGCGTGACGTCGGCGGCCATGACGGCGGCAAGCGTCACCGATGGCAGGTCCAGCCCCTTGGCCGCCAGCTGCGTGCCGACCAGGACGTCCACGCGCCCGTCGCGGAAGTCGTCGTACACCGACTCGAACCCGCGTCGCGCCGCCAGCGCGTCCGAGTCCAGGCGCGCGACCCGCAGGCCCGGGAACCGAGCGCGGAGCTCGGCCTCCACGCGTTGCGTCCCGGCGCCGAAATAGCGGATGCGTGCGCTGCCGCACGTCGGGCAGGTCTCCGCCGGTGCCGCCGCACGGCCGCAGTGATGGCACCGCAGCGTGCCACCGTCGAGGTGATAGACCAGCGGCAGATCGCAATCGGGGCAGCGCAGGCTCTCGCCGCAGTCGCGGCACAGGATGAACGTCGCCGCGCCGCGACGGTTGATGAGCAGCACCGCCTGCTCGGCGCCGCGTCGCAGCGCGCCGAGCGCATCGGCCAGGGAGGCCGAGAAGACCGAGCGGTTGCCCGCGGCAAGCTCGGCCCGCAGGTCGACCACCTCGACGGCCGGCGTGCCCCCGACCCGGCGCTCCGCGAGGCGGGCGCGCTCCGCGTGGCCGCCACGCACCCGAACCAGCGTGACGAGATCCGGCGTCGCGCTGCCGAGGACGACTCTGCCGCCACACAGGGCGGCGCGGCGACGCGCCACCCAGCGGGCGTCGTAGCGCGGGGTCCGATCGGACTTGTAGCCGCCGTCGTGCTCCTCGTCGACGACGATGAGGCCCGCATCGAGCGGCGCGAACGCCGCGGTCCGCGTGCCGACCACGACGCGCGCTCGCCCGCGCATGATCCGCCACCACTCGTCGTGCCGCTCTCCGGCCGACAGACCGGAGTGAAGCACCGCCAGCTCGTCGCCGACCACGGCCCGCAGGCGATCCCCCACCTGCGGCACGAGGCTCATCTCCGGGACCAGGACGATTGCGCCGCGCCCGGCCGCGAGCGTCTCCGCGATGGCGGCCAGGTAGACGTCGGTCTTGCCCGACGCGGCCACCCCCTCGAGCAGGAGCTCGCCCCCCGGCGGCAGCGCGGCGATGGCCTTGACGGCCGCTGCTTGCTCCTGCGCGAGGTCGTGACGCGCCGCGGAGGCCAGGGGTCGGTGCTGGAGCGGATCGCGCTCCAGGCTCCGCCAGCCGAGCTCGACGCGGCCGAGCGCCGCGAGCCGCCGCGCTGGAGCCAGCAGGCTTCCCGCATCGACGCCCATCAGCTCGGCGAGCTCGCCCATGCTCCGCTCCCGGCCGTCCAGCGCCTCGAGCAGGGCTCGCTGCACCGGCGCGCGCCTCGGCAGGTCGCGATCGTCGGCCACCGGACGGACCATGCGCTCGCGGCGCTCGGACACCTCCGGCGGCCGCAGCGACCATTCGGCGCGGATCACGCCGTTGCGTCGGAGCCGCTCGATCCACGCGGTCCGGCCGCGTCGTGGGGCGCGGCGCACGAGCGCGGCATCGGCGATGTGGCCGTCAGCCTCGGCCAGGCCGTTCAGCTCCGCGGGCAGCTCATCGGGTCGCTTCACGACCCATCGGCGCAGCAGGCGCGACTCGAGGCCGGGCGGCAGCATCGCCGCGAGGGTCGTGCCGATCGGCGCGCGGTAGTAGCTGGCGATCTCCTCCGCCAGGGCGAGCAGGTCCGGCGTGAGCATCGGCGCCGAGACCACCGCCTCCACCATCTTCATGTCGGCCGCCGGTTCCGCCTGGCCGGGAAGGAGATAGCCGAGCGCCAGGCGATGGCCATAGGGAACGAGCAGGAGCGAACCGGCGGACGCGTCGCCGAGCTCGGGGCCGAGCAGGTAGCTGAACGTTCGCTCCGGTCGGTCGGCGAGGGCCTCGACCGCGACGCGCACCGGCCGTGCGCTCGGGCTCATCGGCGAAGCCTAGACCCGTGGTCGACGCGGAGGATCGCGGCGGGCCTCGGCCTGGATGATCTCCCAGATGCGCTCGGCGGCCTCCTCCGGGTGGCCGGTCTCGTTGACCACGACGTGGTCGTAGTCGCCGGCCTGTGCCATCCAGCGCTCCGCGTCACGCCGCCGGCGCTCGAGGCTGGCTTCGGACTCGGAGCCGCGACCCCGCAGCCGCTCGGTGAGGTCCTCCATGGACGGCGGCATGACGAAGATGAGCAGCGCGTCGGGCACCTGCTTCCGAACGTTGCGCGCGCCCTCCGGGCTGATCGTCAGGATCGCGTCGCGGCCGGCGGCCAGGATGCCGCGCACCTGGTCGATCGGGGTGCCGTACCAGTGCCCGTGGTTGTCTGCGTGCTCGAGCAGCCCGTCGCGCTCGATGAGCGCCTGGAACTCGGCGTCTGACAGGAAGTGGTAGTGGACGCCGTCGACCTCCTCCGCGCGGCGTTCACGGGTGGTGGCGGTGACGATCGGGACGACCTGCGGCCGGCGACGCGCCAGCTGAGCGACGATGGTGCTCTTCCCCACGCCCGACGGGCCGCTGACGACCACCAGCATCGGGTTGGGAAACGTCATGCGCTTGTCGGTCTCGGTCATTCCGCCACCTCGGCGCCGACACCCACCGGCAGCCGCGTCACGCCCGCCATGTCCGTGGCGCTCAACGACGCCGCCAGGTCTGCCGGCAGCTCGCTCCAGGCGTGCACGCGCCGCGCGTCGTCGGGCCGATCGAACGCCAGCCGCGCCGCATGCAGGAACTGCCGTCGCAGCCCTCCCGGCCCCTCTCCCCCGCCGTAGCGCACGTCACCGGCGATCGGCAGCCCCAGGTACGCCAGGTGCGCCCGGATCTGGTGCGTCCGACCGGTGAGCGGGTGCAGTGCCAGCAGGGCGTAGCCGCCACCGGCGGCCAGCTGCTCGTACTCCGTCGTCGAGTCCCGGCCGCCGGCGACGACGGCCATGCGCTGGCGATCGCGCGGATCGCGGCCGATCGGCGCCTCGATACGCCCCCGCGTCGCGGGTGGCTCGCCGCGAACGAGCGCCAGGTACTCCTTCTCGACGGTGCGGTCGCCGAACTGGCGCATGAGTGTCGCCTGGGCCGCATCCGTCTTGGCGATCACGATGAGCCCGCTGGTGTCCTTGTCGAGCCGATGCACGATCCCCGGCCGCCCGACGCCGGCGATGGAGCCGAGCGGCTCGCCTCGCTCGATGGCTCGGCCGAGGAGGGCGTTGACGAGCGTGCCACTGCCATGGCCGGCGGATGGGTGGACGACCAGGCCGGCGGGCTTGTCCACGACGAGCAGGGCGTCGTCCTCGTAGGCGACACGCAGCGGGATCGACTCCGGCTCGAGCGACTCGTCGGGCGGCGCCGACAGCTCGACGCTGATCCGCTCGCCGCCGCTGAGCCGGTCGCTGGAGCGCCGGCGCGCGCCATCCACCAATGCCCGGCCGTCGCCGATGAGCCGCTGGGCATGCGCCCGGCTGATGCCGGCGACGGCCGCGACCGCAACGTCCACCCGGCCGGCCGGTGCCGGCCCCTCGGCCGTGCGCTCGAGCGCCGCTGTCACGGCGTGGCGCCGTCACGCTCGTCACGGCGATCGACGAAGGTCAGGTAGAGCACCAGCAGGCCGATGCCGACCACGACTGCCGAGTCGGCGACATTGAACGTCGGGAACCTGGTGTTCCCGATCCCGACGCTGACGAAGTCCACCACGTAGCCCAGTCGAAGGCGATCGGTCAGGTTTCCGAGCGTCCCGGCCAGCACGCCGCCGAGCACGACGTGGATCCATGGCCCGCGCTCACGGAACGAGCGGAAGAAGTAGGCGATCATCACCAGCGCCACGATCGTGACCGGGATGAACAGCCAGATGGCGCCGGGAAAGAGGCTGAACGCGGCGCCGGTGTTCTGCACGTGCCAGATCCGGACGAGATCGCCGATGACGTTGACGTACTCGCCGCGGTCGAGCGACGCGACGACGATGGCCTTCGAGACCTGGTCCGCCACGTACAGCGCCGCGGCGGTGCCCGTCAGGACGAGCGCCGGCCTCAGCGTCACGACGCGTTCGGTGCTGGCCTCCACGCGACTCACTCTAGCCGACCGCTCGCGCTCAGGCGCGCGCGACCGATAGCTCGAGCTCGACCCCGTCGAGCGTTGCCGTCTCGCGCAGATCGGGATTCTCGATGGCCGCGCCGGGCCCGAGCAGCACGCTCGTGGCCAGCAGCTCGTCGGCCAGCCACTCGCGATGTGCCGCGAGCCGATCGACGACGGCCAGCTCTGCGCCGACCGCGACACGGACGCGGTCGCTGATCTCGTAGCCGGCCGATCGACGCAGCGCCTGGAGCCGGTGCGCGACCTCGCGCGCCAGGCCCTCTGCGGCGAGGTCGTCGTCGATGGTCGTGTCCAGCGCGACGAGCAGGTCGCCATCCTCGGCGACCTCGTGGCCGGCACGCGCGCGGGCCGTGAGCTCGAACTCGTCCGGTTGGAGGGTGATCCCGCCGGCGGTCACCGTCCCGTCGTCGTTGAGCGTCCAATCACCCGAGCGCGCGGCGCCCATGATCGCGCCCACGGCCCTGCCGTGCCGCGGGCCGAGCACCGGCAGGAGCGGATACAGGGTCTGCTCGATCAGCTCCGATGCGTCGGGCAGAAGCTCCATGGCGCGCACGTTGAGCTCGTCGATGACCTCGCTGGTCAGCTCGGCGTCCGTCGCGGGATCCGGGCTGAGGGCACCGCGCGCCGCGACCGGCAGCTTGACGTGAACGGTGGGCAGCGGCTGTCGCGTCCGCACGCCCGAGGCCGCGCGGGCCGCCCGACCGAGGGCGACCGTCCGCCGGGCGAGTGCCACCGCCTGGTCGACCGCGGCGTCGGCGCGACCGGCCGGGGCCGGCGCATCGGTCAGGTGGACGCTGTCAGGCTGGCCGGCATCGACGCCCGCCACCAGGTTGTCCCACATCTCGTCCGCCAGGTGCGGCGTGATCGGCGCCATGAGGCGGCACAGCGTGGTGAGCACCTCGTGCAGCGTGGCGTACGCCGCCCGCTTGTCGTCGTCCAGGTCGCCCTTCCAGAAGCGACGCCGGTTCCGCCGGACGTACCAGTTCGAGAGGTCGTCGACGAAGGCCTCGATCGATCGGGTCGCTCGCTGGGCGTCATATCCGTCCAGCGCTCCGCGGACGTCGCCGATCACGCCGTCCAGGCGCGACAGGATCCATCGGTCGAGCAGCGTCCGGGCGCCCTCGACGCCATCGGTCTGGTCCGGGGTCCAGCCGTCGAGCCGCGCGTACGTGATCAGGAAGCCGTACGTGTTCCACAGCGGCAGGAAGAAGCGACGCACCACCTCGTGCCCGGGACCGTAGCCGAAGCGCAGGTTCACCGATGGGTTGGCGGACGCATACATCCAGCGCATGACGTCGGCGCCGATGCGTTCGGCGGCCTCGTCGAACGGAATGGAGTTGCCCTTCGACTTGTGCATCTCCTCGCCGTGTTCGTCGAGGAGCAGCGCGTAGGCGAAGAGGCTGCGGAAGGGCGCCTCGCCGGTCATCACGGTCGACTCGGTCAGGAGCGCGTAGAACCAGTTCCGGAACTGGCCCGGGAAGCTCTCGCTGACCCAGTCGGCCGGATACCACTCGCGCCAGTAGTCGCGGTCGCTGTTCCACTTCAGCGTCGCGAGCGCCACGATGCCGGCGTCCAGCCACGGGTTGCCGACGTCCGTCGTGCGCCTGGCGGTCCCGCCACACGACGCGCACGCAATCTCGACCGCGTCGATCCAGGGCCGATGCGGCGAATGGCCCTCGAAGTCGTCCCAGCCGGAGGCCGCCCGCTCGCGCAGCTCCTCCTTCGAGCCGATGATCTCCCAGCCGTCGCACTCGGTGCATTCCCAGATGGGCAGCGCCAGGCCGTAGTAGCGCTTCTTGCTGATCATCCAGTCGCCCATGTTCCGCAGCCAATCGAGCTCGCGCTCCTCGAGGCCGATGCCTTCCGGCAGCCAGCGCGCGCTGCGCGTCGCGTCGCCGATCGGTTCGCGCAGCGGGTCCATGGCGATGAACCACTCGTCGACGAGGCGAAAGATGAGCTGCGTCCCGCAGCGCCAGCAATGGGGGTAGGAGTGCGCGTAGCTCTCCTTCGCCACGAGCTTGCCCTTGCGGTCGAGGTCGGTGACGACGTCGCGCGCCAGATCGGAGCCGGGATCGTCGGTCGCGCCGGCGTAGCGGCCGGTCTGCCAGCCGAAGCCCTCGCCGAACACGCCGAACTGGTCGATCGGATCGATGACCGGCAGGTCATTCGCCTTCGACAGCGCGAAGTCCTCCTGGCCGCAGCCCGGGGCGATGTGGACGATGCCGGTGCCCTCGGCATCGGAGACCTCGTCCCAGGCGATGACGCGGTGCACGACGCCCGCCGCGGCCGGGAGCTCGTCGAAGGGGCCCTCGTACTCGAGGCCGACCAGCTCGGCGCCGCGCACCTCGCGCACCACGCTCGCCTCGGGGGCGATACGGGGCTTGGAGCCGGCGCTCACCCACCACGTCCGGCCGTCGCGGCCCTCGACCAGCTGATAGGTCAGCTCGGGATGCACGGCCGCGGCGACGTTGCTCGACAGCGTCCACGGCGTTGTCGTCCAGACCAGCAGATCCTCTCCGTCGTGGCCGGCGGAGGTGATCGGCAGGCGCAGCGTCACCGACAGGTGGCGGACGTCGCGGTAGCCTTCGGCCGCCTCGGCGTTGCTGATGCCGGTCCCGCAGCGCGGGCACCACGGCATCACGTCGTGACCCTTGTAGACCAATCCCCGCCGGTGGCACTCGGCCAGGAACGACCAGATCGTGTAGTTGTTCTCGTCCGAGTTCGTGTAGTAGCTGTCGTCCCAATCCATCCAGTAGCCGAGCCGCTTGCTCTGCTCGGTGATGAGGGCCGCGAACTTGTCGACGCGCGCCTTGCACAGCTCGACGAAGCGGTCGATCCCGAACTCCTCGATCTGGCGCTTGTTGTTGAAGCCCAGCTCGCGCTCCACCTCGACCTCGATCCACAGGCCCTGGCAGTCGAAGCCGTTCTGGTAGCGCTGTCGCTCCCCGAGCATCGTGTGGTAGCGCTGGTAGAGGTCCTTGTACGTTCGGCCCCAGGCGTGGTGCACGCCCATCGGGTTGTTGGCGGTGATCGGCCCGTCGATGAAGCTGAACTTGCGCTCTGCGGCCGCGTTGCGCCCGAGGTAGCGCGACATCGTGTCGTGCTCGCGCCAGCGCGCGATCACCTCGCGCTCCAGCGCGGGGACATCCAGCTTGCTCGATACCGGCCTGAACACCTTGGCTGTGCTCCACATGACAAAGAACCCGCCCCGGTAACTCCGGGACGGGATGACTCCCGCGGTACCACCCGCGCTTGACCGATGCGCCGCGCGCGTCGATCCACTTGGCTGCGATGTCTATCGGGGGCAATCCCGGGAGGCGTTACGAGCGGCCGGCGCAGGTTCGCCGCCGATTTGGCGTCTCCGGCTCGGGAGGGATGGCTGCGTCGCCGTGACCGCCTGCTCCCACCGTCTCAGGCTCGCTCGTGGTCCGGTGCCGACGCCGTCGTGGCTCCGTCGTCGCCGTCTTCGATTGAGCACGGATCGTCGCAGCGCGCTCGGCCGGTGTCAATTCAGCCGAGCAGCACCCGGCCGACCAGCACCGATGCCGCCAGCCCACCCGCGACCACGACGCCGACCAGCCGCGGCCACCATGCGAGCGCCATGATCGCGCCGACCGAGGTCGCCGGCCCGGCCAGCACGAGGCCGAGAGCGGTGAGGCGGGCGATGTCCGTTCCGGGCGGCGGCATGCGCCCGGTGGCCAGGCCGATCCCCCACGCGACGCCGGCACCCACCAGCGGCAGGACCACGAGGATCGAGCTGGGGCGCGGGCGGCGAACGCGGATGCGTGCGACGACGGGCCGTCCAAGCCGCGGACGTCGACGCGTGGCCGCCTCGATCGGCAGCGACGGAGCGGGGTCAGCCACGGGTGCTGCCTCACCCGGCGGCTGCGCCGAGACGGCGACGGGCGTCTCGGTGGCGACGCGCTCGGCCTCCGCGCGCTCTGCCGCCATCCGCTCCTCGAGGAGCGCGCGTTCGATACCGGTCAACGGCGGCGGCTCGGGTTCGGCGATGTCCGCGGGCTCCGGCGTCGCCGCCGCAGCTTCGGCAGCCAGCCTGGAGAGCTCCTCCTCCTGGTGTCGCTGCCGCTCGCGAGCGGCACGCGTGAGCGCGTCGAGCAGATCGGCCTCGGTCGCGGCGGCGATCGCGAGCCGCCCCTGCTCGGTCGGCACGAGGATCGCGCTGGGGGTCGGAGCGAGCCGCACGACGTGGATCTCTTCCTCGTCACGCAGCGTCGCCGCCCCGAGCTGCCACCCCAAGATGCCGGTCCGGGCGCGCAGCCGCGACGCGCTCTCGCCGTGGAAGCGCACGCGCGTGACCGGCCCGGCGACCAGCGGATAGTGGCGCTCTCCGCCGACCCAGTGGACCCTGATCGCTGCCTCCTCGACGTCGAGCCGCACGCTCAGGACCCATACGGCCCAGCCGATGCCGATGAGCGCCAGCGCGGCGCCGATCCCGGCCACCACGCCGGCAACCGGCAGGGCGTGCATGAGGACGCCGTACCCGGCGAGCGCACCGCCGGCGATGATGAACAGGGCCGGCAGGATGAGGACGCGCGGCACCGATCGGGCGAGCCGAATACGCGCGATCGGGACGGGTCGTTTCGCCATCGGATCAGGCCTTTTCCGTCACGCGATACTCGAGGTATCGGCCGGTGAGAAGCCGGGTCTGGGCATCCAGGGCCGGCAGGTTGCTGAAGAAGATCCCGACGAACGGCAGGCCAAGCCACTGCACGTAGCTGGCGATCCGCTGCACCGGTCCCCACCTCGCCGGTCGGGGCGGCACGATCCGCGACTCCACGATGACGAGGACGAAGAGCCCCACGAGGGCGATGGTGAGCATCACGCTGGCGTAGAGCGGCAGGTTCTGGCCGAGCGTCGTCTCGGCGAACGCCGGGTTGATGAGCAGCGGCACCGTCGCACCGAACATGACCACGAAGGGCGCGATCGCCCAGTTGATGTGCTCGCCGAACAGGTTCATGACGCGCCAGAAGCGCGACCAGAAGCTGATCTCCGGGTGGCTCAGCGCGTTCTGGATGACGTAGGGGATGTCCGTCACGCCCCACGCCCAGCGTCGCGCCTGGAGATATTGCTCCGCCATGGAGCGCCAGTAGCCGCGGGCGCGTACGGCATCACCGTAGATCGGGATGAAGAGCGGCACCGCCCGGAAGCGATCGCCGTAGCGGAAGTAGCTCTTCCAGTAGAAGCGGCTGTCCTCCGGAATCGCATCGGTCGCCCAGTAGCCGACGTCGTGGACCAGGTGCAGGGTGGTCGAGTACGAGCCGAAGCTCTGGAGCTTCTCGGGCAGCACGCTGCGCCACATCTGGAGCTGCGTCAGCACGGCCGCGAAGAGGCGCTGCATGACGGGCGCGTCCCAGATGTTGTTGTGGAAGTACGGGATCGGCTGATACAGCTGGGTGTCGCGGTTCGCATCGGTCAGGTGCATCCAGGACAGGTACGCGAAGTACTGCGGGTGGACTCGGTAGTCGGCATCGAGGTCGGTGATCATGATCCGGTGCGGATCCATGCCGCGCTCTCGCACCAGCAGCCGATACAGGTAGCGGCCGCCCCACGCCATGGCGCTGCTCTTGCCGATGACGATCCCCGGCTCGAGCGGATCGAGGATGTGGATGAACTCGGCGAAGGCGTCGCCGAACTCCGCGCGCAGCGCCGCGACGTTGGCGATGCCGCCCTCGTCGGTCTCGCGGGTGATGATGGCGCACATCTTCCGCTCCGCCGGCCACGCCGCCTCGGCCAGCGCCCGCACCGTGTGCCGCAGCTTCTCGAGCGACTCGGTGTAGGTCGGGATGAGGGCAAGGTGAATGAGCTCGTTCGGCGACGGCGGCGGCTCGGAAAGTGCCGCGACCCGGCGCAGGTCCTCCTCGAGGTCGTGCTTCGCCCGGCGGGTGACGGCCTCACCGTTGCGGGCGGTCAGGCTCACGCCCCACGCCCCGGCCATCGGCTGGGCGTCCTCCGGTACATCCAGCCCTCGGACATCGGCGACGGCCGCCGACGCAAGGACGACGTTCTCGAGCCGCTGGGTCCAGTCCGATGCGAGGACGCGGCGGATGCGCGCGTAGGCGACGATCACCGCCGCACTGAACCAGAGCGCACGGCACAGCCAGTAGAAGTCGAAGCTCAGGACGAAGTACGCCACCAGCCACGGATAGCTGAAGCTGAGCCACAGCGGCAGGATGAGCACCGCCCACGAAATCGTGCCGGGCACCATCTCGAGCATGCGCGCGAGCCAGCGATATCGGGTTGAATCGTGGTCGCTCTGGGTCGTCATCGGTATCGCACGCCCGGCGCGCGGCCGGGGGCGACGATGCCGATCCGCCGCGCCGCCAGCCTAGTAGACGGGCGTGAGCCAGTCGCGGTACGCGGGATTTCGTCCGCGGACCGCGTCGAAGTACGTGCGCGACAGGTCGCGGCTGACCGATCCCGGCCGTCCGCTGCCGATCGCGCGCCGGTCGATCTCGATGACCGGGCTGATCTGGGCTCCGGTGCCGCACAGGAAGACCTCGTCGGCGCCGTACAGCTCGGTCCGATCGATCGAACGCTCGACGGTGGGGATGCCCAGGTCATCGCGCGCGATGCCGATCAGCCGGCGACGGGTGATGCCCTCGAGGATGTTGTCGGTCACCGGTGGCGTGATGAGGACGCCGTTCTTGACGATGAACAGGTTCTCGGCGCTTCCCTCGCTGACGTGGCCATCGGCGGTGAGGACGATGGCCTCGTCGAAGCCATTGAGCTGAGCCTCGCTCTTGGCCAGCGCACCGTTGACATACGCGCCGGTGATCTTGCCGCGCGCAGGGATGGCGTTGTCATCGGTCCGGCGCCAGCTGCTGACCTGGGCGCGGATTCCGCCCTCCGTATCGATGTACTGCCCGAAGGGAACGGCGAAGATCGTGACGTCCGAGTCGAGGTTGTGGAGCCGGACGCCGATCGTCTCGGAGCTCTTGTACACGATCGGCCGTACGTACGCGTCCTCGCGCAGGCCGTCACGACGAAGGAGCTCGACGGTGATCTCGGCGAGCTCCTCGGGTGACTGGCGGACCTCCATCATGAGAAGGCCGGCAGAGGCGCGAATGCGAGCGTAGTGCGCGACGAGCTCGAGGGCGAAGAGCTGTTCCTCGTCGGCATTCCAGTAGGCGCGGATGCCCTCGAAGACGGCGGTGCCGTAGTTGAAGCCGTGCGTCATGACGTTGATGTTCGCATCGCGCAGCGGCACGAACTCACCGCGGAAGAACGCCCACAGCTCGGTGGTCTCCACCGGCGCTGCCTGCGGTCTGCTCTCCTGCTTCAGCACTCACTACCTCCCTGGGCGATGCGCTCGAATGCCGCGGCGCCGATCGGCGCACCGGCCAGCTTCAAGGGCAAGAAGTATACCCGCGCCAGCCGCCCGAGCCCGCTCGCCCACCGAGCATGCTGCGGAATCAGTGGGCGCGTCAGTGCAGCGGCGCGGCGCCAGCCCCGAGCGGTGTGAACAGCGCCAGGTAGACGTAGATGAGGTACAGCGGGCCGCCGATGAGCAGCATCCAGGCCGACAGGTGCCCCGTGCGCAGCATGTTGCCGAAGATCAGGATCGTCGCGACGAAGGCGACGCCCGCCGAGGCGAAGCTGATGGCGGTGTCGGGCGTGAAGGCCCACGTGGTGAACAGCAGTCCCAGGATCGTCGGGAAGCAGCTCTGGAAGACCATGGCGCCGGTGATGTTCCCCATCGCCAGCGTGTCCTTGCCATGTCGGACCCACAGGACGCTGTTGAACTTCTCCGGCAGCTCGGTCGCGATCGGCGCGATGATCAGGGCCAGGATCGTCGGGTCGAGCCCGATCTGGTTCGACAGGTGCTCGACGGCACTCACGAACACCTGTGCGCCGATGATGATCAGCGCCAGCGCGGCCGCCACCTGGCTGACGATGATCCGCATCTTCGGCGTCGCGCCGTCGACCTCCCAGTCATCGATCTCGCCCGGGAGCACGTCGATGTCGAGCGTGTGCGGCCCGGCCATGCCCGGCAGCCGCGTCAGGTGGAGCTGGTTGAGGTCCTCGGCGTCACCCTCCTCCGCCTCGTCGGTGAAGTGGAGCCTGACGTAGACGCCGTACATCACCAGCAGCACGCCCGCGGCGACCCACTTCAGCCAGCCGAGCTCGCTCGGCAGGAAGGCGGTGCCGATGGCGATGGCGTAGCCGACCACGAAGAACGCGACGTCCCGACCGAGGACCCTGACGTTGACCCGCATGCCGGTTCCGCGACGCCCGCGGCGAGCGAAGATCACGATCGCGATGCCGGTCACGAACATGGCGAGCGTCGACAGCATGAACGGCGCGCCCAGGATGGCGCCGACGCCGATGGCGTGCGATGCCTCGGGGTCGCCGCCGAACAGGATCGGGCCGAGGATGGCGATGACCGGGATGAGCGTCTCCGGCATGGCGGTGGCCACGGCCGCGAGCACGCTGCCGACGGCGCCCTCGGCGAGGTTGAGCCGATGCCCGAACCACTCGATGCCGTTCGTGAAAAGCTCGGCCGCAACGAGGATCGCGCCCAGGGAGACGACGAGCAGGACGATGTCCACGGTCTGGTGCCTAACCTCCGCTGCGTGTGGCAGCGCGCGGCGCGCGCATGCCAATCGACGGCCGAAGGTCTCTCCCGACCGCAGCACGGGCCGGCCGGCGCCACCGGGCGGGATCGCATCCGCCGTCCTGACGATGACGCCTGGTTGGGGATACTCCCCCTCGGGCGGGAGGAGTGTCGCCGAGGGCCTGAACGCGCGTCAAGTCGAGGGCGCGAGGAGCAGGAGCGAGACGAGCAGGCTGGCCACGAGAAGGCCCGCAACGACCGCGCTGCCGACCAGGTAGCGCCGCTCGCCCGATCGCCAGAAGCCGATCACCGCCCCGACGGCCACGGCGAGTGGCACGAGCGTCAGCAGGAGGAGGCCGATCGACGTCACGGCGGCCGCGCCGCCGGACATGATGGTTTCCACGAGCGGCGTGTGCGCCTTCACCGCCGGCTCCGGCGGTCGCAGCCAGCTCAGGACGAAGCCGATCGCAACGAGCACGACGGCCGCCAGCGTTCCGACGCGGAGCGGCAGCGTCAGCAGCGTCGCGAGCAGACCCTCCCGCGCCGTCGGCCGGCTCACGTCGCACCCAGCGCGCGCAGTGCCATCTCGTAGGTCACGTACACCAGGACCACGATGAAGGCGAGTCGCAGGGCAGTCGTGGGGATCCGATTTGCCACTCGTGCCTGGAACGACGCGCCGATGACGACGCCGATCACCATCGGCGCCGCCAGCGCCGGATCGACGTCACCGCGGAAGAGATAGGCGTAGGCGCCCGCTGCCGCCGTCATGCCGATCATGAAGTTCGACGTCGCCGTCGCCACCGTCAACGGCGCACCGAGGACGAGGTGCATCAGCGGGACGACCACCACGCCGCCGCCCACGCCGAGCAGGCCGGACACGTTCCCGGCAACGAACGACAGGCCGATCCCGGCGCCGGTGCGGTGCGTGCGGTAGGCGGGGGCCGCGGGACCGTCCACCGCCGAAGGATCGACGATCGCGTGCGCCTCGGCCTCGCTCGTGGTGGTTCGCCGCAGCAGCCGACGACCCATGGTGACCGCGGTATACCCCAGGAGCGCGGCGAACAGCCCGGCCAGCACCCGGTCGGGAAGGATGCCGGCGATGACGCCACCGGTGAGGGCGCCGACGACGGTGCCGGCGGCCAGCAGCATGCCGATGCGGACGTCGGCGCGGGCGTTGCGGACGTTGAAGGCGGCACCGCCGGCGGACGTCGCGATGACCGAGACGAGGCTGACCCCGGCGGCGGCGGTGATCGGCACGCCGAAGCCGATGGTCAGGATCGGAACGATGAGGATCCCGCCACCGAGGCCGAGCAGGCCGCCGAACGCGCCCGCCGCGAGCCCGCTCAGGAAGAGGAGGAGCTCGGTCGGCATCCGTGATGACGGCGGCGCCCATCCGGGGCCGCCGTCGCATCAGTGCCTAGGGACGCAGGTGCTGTGGCGCGTACGGCAGCAGCGCGACGTGGCGCGCTCGCTTCAACGCCGTGGTGAGCATCCGCTGATGGCGGGCGCAGGTGCCGGTCTTTCGGCGCGGCTCGATCTTCGCCCGTTCGCTCAGATAGCGGCGCAGGCGGTTGACTTCCTTGTAGTCGATGCTCTCGGCCTTGTCGACGCAGAAGTTGCAGACCTTGCGGCGACGTCGGTCTCGGTAGTAGTCCGCCGACTCTCGGCGGGATCGTGGACTGGCCATGGTTCGTGGTTCCTCGGTCGAAGCTGATTAGAACGGGATGTCGTCGACGTCCATCTCGGCGCCCGGCGACGAGCTGCGCTGCTCCGCGCCACGCGGCTTCACCGCGGGCGGGGCGTCGCTGTACGAGCCGCCGCCGTAGCCACCGCCGTCGCCCTCTTCGCGCGGCCGGCGCTCGAGGTTGACGACGCGGGCGAAGGCGAGCTCGAGCGACTGCCGCTTCTCACCGTCGCGGCCCTCGAACTCGCGGACGCGCAGCTGGCCCTCGGCGAAGACCTTGTTGCCCTTGCGCAGCTGCTCGGCAAGCCGCTCGGCAGCCTGCTCCCACACGCTGACGCGGAACCAGAGCGTCTCCTCCACCCATTCGCCGTCGGCGCCGCGCTGGTTGTTGTTGACGGCGACGCGGAGATCGGTGACGGCCTTCCCGCTCGGCGTGTAGCGCAGCTCCGGATCGGCGCCCAGGTTGCCGATGATCATCATCTTGTTGAGCGTCATGGCGGCTTCTCCTCAGCGTCGGGCGTCAGCCCGCCGCTTCATCCTCTTCGGCCGCCCCGATGGCAGCCGCTTCATCGGGCTGGCGGGCAGCCGCGTCATCGGCCTCGTCCGCATCCGTGTCGAGCGCCGTCTGCACTTCCGGCTCGTCATTCTCCTCGCCGTCGCGATCGCGGTCATCGGTCGAGCCGTCGTCCGTCGAGTCGTCGTCGGCATCGGTCGAGCGTGCGGCGGCGGCCGGAGCGATCTCATCGGCTGGGCCACGGTCCTCGATCACCGTGACGAGGTGGCGCAGGATCTCCTCGCTGATCAGCATGCCACGCTCGATCTCGCGTACCTGCGCAGGCTCGATGTCGAAATGGATGAGGAAGTAGCTCGCCTCGCGATGGCGGCCGATGTCGTAGGCAAGGCGGCGCTTCCCCCACGGGGATACCTTGCTGAGGCTGCCACCGCCGTTGACGATGGCGCGGGTGACCTTCTCGACCGCGGCCTGGAGCTTGTCGTCCTCCAGGTCCGGGCGGAGCAGGAGCATGAGCTCGTAACGGCGCATTGGCGCGTCGTCTCCTCTCTCTGGGGTTGCGGCGCACCGTGGCGCGGCAGAAAGGGCTTGAACATGGACCACGCCTCCCACGACCGGGAGGCGCGACGGCAAGTATAGCGCCGGACCGGGGTCCGGGCAACGGCGCCGGAGGCCCGTATACTGCCGCATCACCGATCAATCCGTTCTCGTGATCCGATGCCCTCCAATTCGATCCTGATCTGCGCGCGCGGCCCGGAGCTGCGCACCGAGCTCGAGGCAGCGCTCGCCGACGCCGGCTACCAGACCGTCACCGTCACGACCCCCGCCGATGCCGTGGCGGCGATGCGTGGACGCCGCGTGGACCTCATCGTGGCCGAAGGGCTCGCCGCGTCCGGTGCGATCGCCTCGTTGCGCACGGCCGGCGAGGGCCAGGTCACCCCGATCCTGGTCGTCGCGCCGGCGCACGACGTCGAGGCCCGCATCGCCTTCCTGGAGGCTGGCGCCGATGACGTGATCGCCGGCTCCTTCGCTCGCAATGAGCTCGAGGGCCGCGTCATGGCCCTGCTCATTCGCGCCGGGAAGGTCCACCCGGAGATCTCGACCCGCGCTCAGACGGGCGAGCTGGTCGCGTTCTTCAGCCCCAAGGGCGGCGTCGGAACCACCACGCTGGCGGTGAACACGGCCGTGCTGCTCGCCGGCGGTGGCGCCCCGCCACCGGGCGTCAGCGCCTCGACCGATGGCGTCCTGCCCGCCTCCCGCGTCCTCCTGGTGGATCTCGATCTCCAGTTCGGACAGGTCGCCACGCACCTGAACCTCACGCCCCGGTATGACATCGCCGGCCTGGCCACAGACGAACAGGCCCTGGCCGATCCTGACCTCGCGAAGACGTACCTCACCGAGCACTCTTCCGGGCTCGTCGTCCTGGCCGCCCCGGTCCGGCCCGAAGCCGACTTCCGCGTCACCCTCGAGCACCTCCAGCGCATCATCGAGCTGATGAGGCCGTCGTTCGACCACATCCTGGTCGATCTGGGCAGCCGGCTGGATCCGCGCAGCCTCTGGCTGCTGGAGCAGGCCGATGCGCACGTCTTCGTCCTCTTCCCCGAGATCGCCGCGCTCCGAGCGATGAGCCTGCTCATGGCGTTCCTGGCCGACACCACGCCGCTCAAGGCTCGCGCGTACCTCGTCGTGAACCATGTCTTCCCCAAGGAGCTGCTGAAGACGCGCGACGTCGAGAACCTGCTGCGGACGAAGCCGGCGGCGGAGATCCCCTACACCGAGGTCGACATGATCCGGTCGGTGAACGAGGGAGTCCCACTCGTCATCAGCCGCCCCGCCGCTCCCGCCGCTGCGGCGCTGCGGCGCGTGGCGCAGGCCGTCATCGGAATCCAGCCGGCCCAGCCGACACCCGGCAAGGAGCGGCGCCGCCTCTTCGGTCGCCGCTGAGCACCCGCGGCACGCGTCGTGCCGGCGTCGGTCGGCATGGACGATCTCGAGCGCCGCGCAGGGAAGGCCCCCGAGGACGAGCATCCGCCAACGTAGGCGTGGTGCCGGAGGAGGGATTCGAACCCCCATGCCTTGCGGCCGCCGGGTTTAAGCCGGCTGCGTCTGCCATTCCGCCACTCCGGCGTGGTTCGGCGAGCGTCGCCGAGCGTACCACCGCGGTGGGCCGATGAGCCTGCGCCCGGATCGGGGTCTAACCATCATCGAGCGCATACCCATGGAGCCACCAAGATGAAGTTGATCGCGACGATGATGCTGTCCGTGGACGGCGTGTACCAGGGTCCGGGAGGTCCCGACGAGGACCGCCGCGGCGGCTTCGACCGCGGCGGCTGGACCGCGGCCTACGCCGATGCCGGCATGGGCCCGTTCCTGGTCTCGATGTTCGATCGAGCCGATGCGCTCCTGCTGGGACGCAAGACGTGGGACATCTGGGAGCCGTACTGGCCGCAGCACGACGACAATCCGTTCGGCAAGGCCATCAATGCCCTGCCCAAGTACGTGCCATCGACCACCTTGAAGGATCCGGCGTGGCACAACACGCGCGTGATCGGCGGCGATGTCGAGGCGGCGATCCGCCAGCTCAAGGCGCAGCCGGGCAACGAGCTCCAGGTCCATGGCAGCGGCGAGCTGCTGCGCTGGCTGCTCGAGCGTGACCTCGTCGACGAGCTGAACCTGCGCATCTACCCGGTCATCGTGGGCGACGGGCTCCGGCTCTTCCCGGCGCAGGGTCAGACGCACAACCTGGAGCTGATCGACTCACGCTCGACGTCGACCGGCGTGATGATCCAGACCTATCGGCCGGCCGGGCGCGCGTCGTTGGCGAGCGTCGGCGACTGAGACGGTGAACGTGGAGGCGACGACGGGAATCGAACCCGTGTACGCGGTTTTGCAGACCGCTCCCTGAACCACTCGGGCACGTCGCCACCGTTGTCAGCCGGCTGGCCCGCGGGGATTCGAACCTCGGTTCACGGATCTAACGTCCGTTCGCCGTTCGGCTCAAATCGTGCTCAGATCGATGATCTGCGCGCTCCTGACAGCCAAACCTGACAGCCAACTGGCGCCATCGAGGCACCAAGGCCGAAGCATAGCGCAGCGGTCCGGAGACGCCAAAGAGTCCACGGGACCGGCGATGTTGACGTGCTGATCCCGGGCTTGTTGGAGTTCAAGCACTGCGCGCGGGTTCAGCTCATGCGGTCAGCCGTCGGGCGAGACTCACACACCATGAGGCCCGCGACGCGGGCCGGGTCCCGGGCGCCAAGCGAGCGCCGCCGGCGCATCGACTCCGAGATCTCTTCAGTCGTTGTCGCGATGGCGATCATCACGGCCCTCATCGTGCCGCCGATCTTGCCGTTACTCGTGCGTCGCGCCGAAGACGGCGCCGCGGATGCTGCGTCCGAGGCCGGGCGGCCACCCGGCACCGAGGGAACGCCTGGGCGGCGAAACTCGGCGCCTGTCAGTCGGTCGGCGGCGCCGCGCGGTACGTCATCACCTCCACCTTCTCCAGAGTGATGAGGCCGTCGCCGAGCATGTTGTCCAACTCCGGGAGCACGGCGCGAACCTTCTCCTCGGTGTCAACCGCCTCGATCAGGATCGGGAGGTCCTCCGAGAGGCTGAGAATCCTCGTCGCGTGCAGGTGCTGCCTGGCGCCGAAGCCCTCGATGCCGCGCAGCACAGTCGCACCGGCGAGCCCGCGCTCACGCAGCCGTTCGATGATCGCCTGGTAGAGCGGCTTGCCGTGCCAATGGTCGCTCTCGCCGAGATAGAGGCGGACCAGCAGGCCAGTTCCGTGGAGCTTCATCAGATTGCCCTCCCAAGGGAGACGCCGGCGACAACGGCCACGACGCCGACGACGATCGAGCCCATGAGGTTGGCGGAGGCATAGAGCCACGCGCCGTCCTCGATCATGCGCCAGCTCTCCAGAGCCAGCGTCGAAAAGGTGGTGTACGCACCCAGGAAGCCGATCATCAGCGGGGCGCGCATCGAGGCCGGCAAGGCAGCGCGCTCAACGATCAACGCGAAGAGCAGACCCAGCAGCAGCGACCCAGATACATTGATGACGAACGTCCCCCACGGCAGTGCGCCACCGGTCCACGCGGTCATGCGCGCGTCGATGAAATAGCGGGCGATCGCCCCGGCGAAGCCGCCGACCCCCACAAGCAGGACGGATATCACGGGCATCTCCACACGCGATCAATGCGATCGGTAGGAGCCATCAGCCCTGGTGGGCGGTTGTTGGTGAGCCCCATCACCCGCTGGAAGCATGCTGGGAGGCGGCTCCGACGTCAATCCGGCGCAGCGCTGGTCCTGGGCGCGTATCGCATCGAGAGCATCTCGAGGCTCGACCAGCCCAGCGTCTTCTGGACGTCATGCAGGTTCATCCCCAGCGCGCGCATGATCGAGGCGGCACTGTGCCGAAGGTCGTGCCACCTCAGCGCGGAAGGCCTTGCTCGACAGGCAGACGGTGTCAGCGCCGATCGACACTGGCCGCGCGCACTGGGTGGCCGTCTCCACCGCCATGGCGTCGGGGCCGCGTGCATACGAGCCCGTAGTCCGTCCAGACCTCGCCCTGGTCACCGGCGGCGGCGCTCCTCACCCGTGAGGAGCGCCTGCAAAGGCTCCTTTAGGTCCTGGCCGCGCCGCTGCCGCGCGCCACGCTCAGCGGCGCCAACGAATGGGCAATGCGGCGATGCTGCATGACAGCCAACGTGGCGACACGGGACGCCTCTGCGTGTGCCCACAGAGGGGAAGTTGAGGGTGAAGGCTGGCTGCCCCGCGAGGATTCGAACCTCGGTTCACGGATCCAAAGTCCGCTCGCCGTAGGCTCAAATCGTGCTCAGATCGGGTGATCTGTGCGCTCCTGACAGCCGACGCTGACAGCGAACTGGCGCCATCCAGGCACCGAGGCGGAAGCATAGCGCAGCCTACGCGCATGGGCCAAAGCAGGCTATGGGAGGTTCGGCCGATCGACCCGATGATCGGAGTCGCGCGCTCCGCCGACCTGACTCCCCCTATTTCGCACCCAGCCACACGCAGAACCGACTTGTCGCCGCCGTTGGCTCACCGAGTTCAGGGCTGGAGGTCGGCGGCGCGTTGGGCTTGGCCCGGGGCGATGCCCGCGCGTCGAGCGAGGCGGGTGGCGGCCGTGCCGGACCTGTCCATGACGCCACCCTCGTCGGTGGACGTCAGGCGTCCGTCTCGCAGGAGGATTCGGCCGTCGACCATCGCGAACGACGCCTCACCTCCGGTGGCCGCATAAACCAATGACGAGATTGGATCGTGTACGGGAGCTGCAAACGGGTTCGCGAGCGAGAAGCCGGCCAAGTCGGCGCGTTTTCCTGGGGTGATCGACCCGATCTCGCCCTCCATGCCGATGGCCCGCGCGCCCTCGATCGTCGCCATCTGGAGCACGCCCAAGGCGCTGATGATCTCGGGGTCCTCGGTGGCGACCTTATGCAGCAGCGCGGTAGCCTTGAGGACTTCGAGCATGTTCTGGTTGTTGTTGCTCGCCGGGCCATCGGTCGCCAGCCCGACAGTCATACCCGCTGCCAGCATTGCCGGCACTGGCGCGATACCCGCGGCCAAGTACATGTTGCTGATCGGGTTGTGGGACACCTTGACGTCGTGACGCGCGAGGACGTCGACCTCAGCGTCCTGCACCTTCGTGCAGTGAGCGGCGAGCAGATCAGGTCCGAGAAACCCGACGTCCGCAAGGAAGTCGACTTCGCCCTTGCCGTAGGTCGCCGCAGCATAGGACGTCTCGAACGTCGTCTCCGCCATGTGGTAGGTGATCAGGACCCCTCGTTCATCGGCGAACTCACGGGTCGCTCGCAGGGCTGGCTCATCCACCATCCACAGGAGGCAGGGCGCAACACCGATCTGGATTCGCGGATGACTTCGATGAAGTTCGAGCAGGCGCGCGCAGTCCTGCAACGCCCGGTCCGCGGACTCGATCAGTGCCGGTGGGAGGCCCTGCTCGGTTCCCTGGGTCACGAATCCCCGCGCCACGATCGCGCGCACTCCCACTGAGTCGATGCCGGCGACGACCGCATCGGTAAGGTGCGGACGCGGATGGGCATACATGAAATCGACGATGGTCGTGCAGCCAGAACGAACAGCCTCGACCGCACCATGCGCAGCCGCCGCTTCACAGTCCTCGTCCAGCAGCGCGGCAGCCGCGGGACCGGTCATCTCAACCAGCCAACGGTTCAGGGGTCGATCATCGCCCAGACCCTTGAGCAAGGTCTGGAACAGGTGGGTGTGGGTGTTTACGAGTCCGGGAACGAGGACCGCCTCGTTACCAATGTCAATGCGTGCAGCCGCGGGGTGAGCCGCGGCGAGGACGTCGGCCACTCCGACGTCGACGATGTCACGGTCGGTCACAAAGACGCCGCCACGCTCGATGATCCCGAAACGGGAGTCCATCGTCGCCACGGTCCCGGCGGTGAGGAGTAGGCCGTCAGCGTCTGCCATCAGACCTGCAGCACTACCTTGCCCTGTGTCGTCCGGCCCTCGAGCGCTTGGTGTGCTTCTGAGATCTGCTCGAGCGGCATCAGATTTCCGATGGGGATCGTGAGACGCCCTGCCGACGCGGCCGCCACGACCTGTCGAACCCCGCGGCGCCATCGCGGACTGCCAGGCTTGGCATGCAGGACCTCAAACCCAGCCATCGATGTCGAGCGCTCATACAGCTTCTTGCGCACGGGGAAGTCTGGCTCGCCGGCAGCTTCGCCAATGTTGATGAGGCGGCCGAACGGCCGCAGCGCGTCGAAGGTCCGTGGGAGAATCTCGCCACCGAGCGAGTCGATGGCGAGGTCGACGCCTCGCGAAGCAGTAGCGTCAAGCGCCGCTGCGACGAAGTCTTCCCTACTGCGATCCACGACGCGCTCCGCACCCAGTTGTCGTGGAAGATCCTGCTTGGCTGTACTACCAACCGTACCGATGACGCGCGCTCCGGCGAGAGCTGCGAGTTGGACTAACGCCAATCCGACGCTTCCTGCGGCCGCATGGACCAGGACGACCTCTCCACGTCGGATGCCGTGAGCGGTATACAGCAGGTGGTACGCCGTCAGGGCGGCGAGCGGGAATGCCGCTGCGTCCGCGAGCGAAAAGCCTTCTGGAATCGGTACCAGGTACGACACCGGGACCGCCACGTACTCGGCGCAGCCACCGACGAGTCGCGGTCCGCACAGCGCGGCCGTCGGCTTGCCAATCAAATCGCGCGACACACCCCCGCCGACGTCGACGATCGTGCCGCTCGCCTCAGCACCGAGGACGACTGGATAGCTGACCGGATCGGGGTAGATGCCCTGTCGCTTCTGGATGTCACTCCAGTTGGCTGCTGCAAAGGCCACGCGCAGGAGGACCTCGCCGCGCCCAGGAACCGGCCGGTCGACAGCCTGGAGCAGCGGTTCGCCGGTCGCAGACGGTCGCCCCACCACCACTGCGCGCATCAGCGTCATCGGACCGTCGCTACTCGTCGACGATCGGCGTTGGATCATATCCGCGCCACCCATCATTCTTCCGTAGAAACAGGCCGGCGAGGAATGTCAGCATCGCTGAGTTGAACGTTCGGGTCGTGATCTCCGCGACATCGCGGTATGGATCAAGCTCGACGAAGTCAATCGCGGCGACTCGCGGGTCTTGGCCGAGCATGAAGAGCGCCTCGAACAGATCGGTGGGGTGGATCCCGTCGGCGGTCGCTGCTGCCGTTCCCGGCGCATAGCCGACCTCCAGCACGTCGATGTCAACGGTGACGTAGATCGCGTCCACCTCGCGGCCAGCGACGTCCAGGGTTCGGCTCACGACATCGTCGATGCCGCCCCGGCGAATCTCTCGCGCTGTGATGATCGTTCCGCCCTTGCCCTCTACCCAGCGCTTGTAATAGCTGGCGTTCATGAAGCCGTGAATGCCGACCTGAACCAGGTTCGCACCTGAGACTCGCACGCCGGACTGCAGGATCCCGCGGATCGGTGTTCCGTTGGTGGGCCCGTGGTCCATGACGCGCACGTCGTTGTGCGCGTCGAAGTGGATCAAGCCAACCTGCTGATCGGGGTGAGCCTTGCAGTAGGCCCGGACGGCTGGCGCCGTGATCGCATGATCACCGCCGACGATCAGCGGAAAGAAATCCTCCGGCTGATTGAACAGCTCGATGAGCGACTGCTCGATGTTCTCTATGCCCTCGCGGAGATCGAGCACCGGCACTGCAACATCGCCGATCTCGCGGACCTTCATCGAGGCGAGATCCACGTCGTAGTCAGGCGAGTACGTCGTGTTGATCGCCCACGCTTCCTTGATCGCGTTCGGAGCCGCGTATGCGCCATTTGCGAAGATGGACGTCTTGCTCGAGGGGATGTTGATGATGCCGACGTCGAGGGCAGACTCCCAATCCCAGGGCTCGATCCAGTTGTTGACTCGAAACTCGTGCGCGTCATTCCAATGCAGCCGCTTCCGCTTTTCGGGCAGCAGCAGGTGCGGAATGCCCCGCGGATTGAGCGGAAGGTCGTAGAAGTCACCCATGTCTGGCTCCTTGATCATTCTGTGTTGGGTCAGCGGAGTCGCTAGCCGTAAGGGATTGACCAGGCGCGCCTTGTGCGACCGCCAGTGCGGCTCCGCTGAGCATGGCGTTCGATCTCCTGAACAAGGCCCAGCACTCGTTGGCCGCTTCGTCAACGTCTCCTTCGACGATGCGCGCCACGAAGCGTTCGTGATCGGCGAGCAACGGACCGAAGCTGGCTCTTCCGGCGACCGTTTCGAGCCGTATCAAGGTGCGAAGCAGTCCAACTTGGGCTTCCCAAGCCTGGAGCAGCCGCTGATTGCCTGAGACGCGGCAGAGTTCCTCGTGGAGTGTCAGATCGGCCTCGATGAACTCGACCCGATGGCCGTCCGCTGCCGCCGTGCGCATACGGTCGAGTGCCCGGCCCAAGCGCTCGCGCGCCGCTGAGTCATCTGCCGCGATGACCAGTCTGGCCGCCCCGCTCTCCAGCGAGGCGCGGACTTGGTAGATCTCGTTGATGTCTTCGGCCTTGAGTTCAGCGACCGATACGCCCCTTGGTGCCTCGTCGTGCACGAGCCCTTCCGCGCGAAGGGTTGCCAGCGCTTCGCGCACTGGGCCGCGACTGATCTGCAGCTGACGTGCGATATCAGCCTCGATGAGTCGCGTCCCGGGGCGGAGTGACCCATCCAGGATTTTCTCGCGCAGAAGTTCGGTCGCTGTCGACGCCAAAGTCCGCGCCTCGAGAGGCTCCAAGCCGGGAATCATCAGAACGCGTCACCGACTGTTGACTGTTGACTGTCAACCATCCTATCCTCGCCTCCGGCTCTCGGTCAATGGTGCGGTGAATGGCAGCTGAGACCCTCGAGAAGCAATCCGCCACTGGGTCAACGGGGTCGGAAGACCTGTTGCTCGAGATGCGGAACATCACGAAGCGGTTTGGTCAACTCGTCGCCGACGACGACGTTACGTTCGGCGTGCGCCGTGGAGAGATCCACGCGCTATTGGGCGAGAACGGAGCCGGCAAGAGCACATTGATGAAGGTGCTCTACGGCTTGGTGGGGCCCGATGCCGGCGAGATCTGGATCGACGGTGTGATGGCATCTGTCAACTCGCCACACGACGCAGTCGAGCTGGGCATCGGTATGGTCCACCAGCGATTCATGCTCGTCCCCAATCTGTCGGCGGTCGAGAACGTGGTGCTCGGAATGCGTCAGGCACGCGCACCTCTCTTGGACATCGGTGCCGCGCGGCGGCGCCTGGTTGACTTGGTCGAGGATTACCAGCTCTACATCGAGCCGGATGTGCCGGTCTGGCAGCTGCCCGTCGGTATGCAACAGCGCCTGGAAATCCTCAAGGCCCTGTTCCGAGGAGCGAAGCTCCTGGTCCTCGACGAGCCAACGGCGGTGTTGGCACCGTCCGAGGTTCAGCACCTGTTCCGCATTATGCGCACGCTCGTGACGGAAGGCCGCGGCATCGTATTCATCAGCCACAAGCTGAGCGAAGTGCGCGACATCAGCGACCGCATCACGGTGCTTCGAGGCGGCCGCGTCACCGGTACGCTACCCGTCGCGAAAGCGACGCCATCGCGTCTCTCAGAGATGATGCTCGGCCGGGAAGTCACGCTCGAGCGGCGATCACCGCCGGTGGCCGGCGGTGATCCGGTTCTCGAGGTCCAACGACTCGAGTGCCTCACGGATCGCGGCACTGCGGCGCTGCGGGGCATTTCCTTGACGATCCGTGCGGGCGAGATCGTCGGCATCGCCGGAGTGGACGGCAACGGTCAACGCGAGCTGATCGAATGCATCGCCGGCTTGCGAGACGCGGTTTCGGGGAGCATCACAATCGACGGCCAGCAGCCGGGCGATATCCTTACGAGACCTGACCTGTTCGGGTTTATCCCCGAGGATCGGCACCGAGAGGGCTTGGTGGAGGACTTCTCCGTTGCGGAGAACATCGTCCTCAAGTCGTACTCGCGCGCGCCCTTTTCCAAGTGGGGCATCCTTCGCTGGTCGGCGATCAAGTCGCATGCCGCCGAGCAGATCGACCGCTACGGCATTCGAGCGGCGGGCCCATGGGCGCGCGCGCGATCCCTTTCAGGAGGAAACCAGCAGAAGGTCGTCATCGCACGTGAGACCCAAGAGCAGCCACGCCTGCTCATCGCGGCTCAGCCGACCCGAGGACTCGATGTCGGGGCGGTAGAGAGTGTGCTCACGCTCCTTCTGCAGCAGCGCGATCGCGGAGCGGCGATTCTCTTCATTTCCACGGAGCTGCCAGAGCTGCTGGCGGTGAGCGACCGGATCGCCGTGCTCCACGGAGGCGAGGTCGTCGGCGAGGTGCCCCCAACGCCGGAGTACGTCGATCAGATCGGTCAGATGATGATGGGCCACCGTCCTGGCGGCGATGACCTCGCGGGAGCGACCGCGTGACCGGTGTCGCGCGGCGAGTCTCGGTCCGTGTTCTGCCACCTCTGGGTGCAATCGCCGCCGCGCTGGCGGTCTCCGGGATTCTCATCGCACTCGCTGGTGTCAACCCGCTGGACGCGTATGCCGCGATGGTGCAGGGATCGGTCGGGAGCCTCAACTCGCTCGCGGTCACCGGCGTGCGGATGACGCCCATCCTTCTGACGGGTCTTTCCGTCGCCATCGGCTTTCGGGCCGGCCTGTTCAACATCGGCGGCGAGGGTCAGCTGTACGTCGGGGCCGCCGGGGCAGCCGCGGTTGCACTGCTTCCCCTCAACGTGCCCGGTGTGATCCACATCTTCCTCGCGCTCGCGGCGGGAGCCGGTGGCGGTGCGCTTTGGGTGCTCGTGCCCGCGTACCTACGGGCTTACCGCGGCGTGAGCGAGGTCGTGACCACCTTGATGCTCAACTTCGTCGGCATCATCTTGGTCAGCTACTTGGTGGATCCGATCCTCGGCCCGATGGGCGAACATGGCGCGTCGTACGCCCAGTCGCTCCCCATTCAGGCGTCGGCCGAACTCCCCATCCTTCTCGAGCGTACGAGCCTGCACGCCGGCCTGTTGATCGGCCTTGCCTTCGCCGTTGGCCTGTATCTGCTGATCCGCTACACAGGCTTCGGCTTCAGACTGCGGATGCTGGGGGCCAACCCGACAGCCGCCCGATTTGCGGGGGTCAAGTCCGCGCGCGAGATGATGCTGATCATGCTGGCCAGTGGCGGGATCGCCGGACTGGCTGGCGCTGTCGAAGTCATGGGGCTGCGCCATCGACTGTACGCCGACTTCTCTCCAGGCTTCGGTTACGACGGAATCGCGGTGGCCCTTCTGGCGGATGCACACCCCCTCGGCGTCGTGGCCGCTTCGGCCTTCTTCGGAGCGCTGCGGGCGGGATCCAGCCTAATGCAGCAGGTGACGCGAATCGAGACCTCGATCGTGCTGATCATCCAGGCGCTGACCATCCTGTTCGTCATAGCCGGCTTGTTCCGGGGACGCTTCCGACGCTTCCGGTTGCGGACGCCGGTGCGCGCTGCGGAGCCGACTGATGCTTGATGCAGCCGCGATCACCGACTGGGGTAGTGCAGCAATGCGGCTGACGGCGCCGCTCGCGATCACCGTGATCGGTGGCGTGTATGCCGAACGCAGTGGCGTGTTCAACATCGGCATGGAAGGCATGATGTTGGTTGGCGCCTTCACCGCGGTGAGCACAAGCTTCTACCTTGAGCCGATCATGCCTGCCGGCTTGGCGGTGATGATGGCGACGCTCGCGGCCATGCTCGCCGCAGCACTGGCGAGCTTGGTCCACGCGTACCTGACCATCAGCCGTGGGGCGAACCAGATCATTTCTGGCGTCGCGATCAACCTGATGGCATTGGGCCTGACGAATACGCTTCACCGTGCCGTGTTCGGCGCCACCGGTCGCCAACGCGTCGCCGGCTTTCCCTCGATCGAGCTGCCGGTTCTGGGTGACGTGCCGATCGTCGGCGACGTGTTCTTCAACCAGTCACTGGCGATCTACCTCGTTTACATCCTTCCGCTTATCGCCCTGTTCGTCCTCTACCGAACGACCTGGGGCCTCAACATCCGCGCAGCCGGGGATGCACCGTCCGCGGTCGACACCGCCGGACTCTCAGTCTCCAAGATCCGTTACGCGACGGTCCTTTTCAGCGGCGCTATGGCAGGGCTCGGAGGGGCAGTCCTCGCTTTGGGCGCGGTCCGGTACTTCACGCCGGGCATGACGGCTGGCCGCGGGTTCATCGTGCTTGGCGCGATCATCGTGGGTCGCTGGAACCCACTTCTAGCGGTTGCGGCGTGCCTCCTGTTCGGTGCCGCCGATGCGTTCCAGCTGCGGGCGCAGGCGTTCGGCCTCGGCATTCCTCACCACTTCTTCGTGATGCTGCCCTACCTGCTCGCTACGGCGGCCGTTGCGGGCGTCATTGGTCGTGTCATGCCGCCCACGCAACTCGGGATCAACTATCGCCGCGAGGATGCTGATGAGTGAGACTGTGAAGAACCAGCCAAGAGTTCGAATGGCGGAACTGACGCGTCCCGAGTTTGAGGCGCGTATCAGGACGAGCGTGATCATCCTGCCGGTCGGCTCGACGGAGCAACATGGACCCCACCTCCCGCTCGGCGCTGACGCGCTGCAGGTGGATGAGATCGCGGTTCGGGTTGCGCGTGAAGCGAACGCGATCGTCGCGCCCACGCTTCCATACGGCTATCGGTCCGGAGCGCGAAGCGGCGGCGGAGAGATCTTCTCGGGCACGACGAGCCTCAGTGGTGAGGCCTTGACACTGACGGTCCGCGACATTCTTCATGCGCTCATCCGCCATGGTGCTCGGCAGATCGTGGTCCTCGATGGGCACTACGAGAACAACATGTTCTTGGAAGAGGCGATTCATCTCGCGCTGGCAGCTTCCTCTGGCGTTGACGTGTCCATTCTCAAGCTGCTGTGGGTGGACGGGATCGACGCAGGTACGCTCGAGCGGGCATGGCCAGACGGATTCCCCGGCTGGGCGCTCGAGCACGCCGCACACCTCGAGACGTCGACGATCGCCGCCATCCGTCCTGACCTCCTTCACCCAGAGGAGGTCTATGCCAGCGCCCCGGCGGACCTTCCTCCCTACGACGTCTATCCCCAACCGGACGACTTCGTTCCGACATCGGGCGTGCTTTCAGATCCCAGTAGGGGCAACGCGGACTCAGGCAACGCGCTGATCGATAGCGCGGTAAAGGGGCTCGTTCAGATCATCCGCGACCGGTTCCAACCACCAGTAGTAGCAGTCAGGAGAGAGGAATGACCACAGTCCAAGTACCTTCGCGGCACCGATTGTCGTCGCTCGGCGCGGGCCTCGCGACACTCACGCTCGTTCTCGCTGCATGCGGCCAAGGGGGCACACCCAGCGCCTCGGCCGACGGAGCAAGCAGCGGCGCCTCCTCCGATCGCAGCGCCGCCGTGCTCTTCCCCGGCTTGGTCGACGATCAGTCATGGAATCAGGCTGGCTACGAAGGGCTCACGCAGGCGGAAGACGAGGGGGTGGAGATCGCCTACACGGAGAACGCGAGCCAGGATCAGCAGGTGGAGCTGTTCCGCAACTACGCCCAGCAGGGCGTCGATGTCGTCATCGGTCACGGCGGCGAGTACATGGATTCGGCCCTTCAGGTTGCCGAGGAGTTCCCTGATACGCAGTTTGTCGTGACGAACGGCGACAAGAGCGCGGCGAACGTCACGTCCCTGGCACTGAGCTATGGGGACATGGGCTACCTAGCTGGCGTGCTGGCAGCGAGCATGACCGAGTCGGGCCACATCGGCATCGTGGTCGGTGAGACCATTCCTATTGCCGAAGATGCGATCCGCGCCTTCAAGGCCGGCGCCGCACGCGTGAATCCGGATGTGGAGGTCTCCGAAAGCGTCACCGGCGACTGGGCTGACGTCGCCAAGTCGCGCGAGGCGGCCTTGGCCCAGATCGCGGATGGCGTCGATGTGCTGTGGCACCTGCTTGATGCTGCCGACGCCGGCGTCATGAGTGCCGCTGAAGACGAGGGCATATACGTCATCGGTCTGTACGCTGACCAGAGCGCATTGGCGCCGACGGCTCACATCGGAGCGTCACTTTCCGATGCATCCGCCGTCGTATTCGGAGCCGCCAGCGGCGAGATTGAACTGGACGGTCAGGTCCACAACGAAGGTGTTGCAGAGGGCGTGGTGAGCTTCGGCGCCTACGCGGACGTCGTTCCGGAGGAAGCGCGCCAGGCCGTCACCGAGGCGGAGGAAGGCCTCCGCACCGGCGAGGCCACCTACTAGCCTCCACTTGAGCCGGGGGACCGATCCGTTCGGTCCCCCGGCTGGGCTACTCCTTGGAGGACTCAATGTCTCACCCACTTCCGAATCAGCGGGCGTTCGGCTTCGCCGGCATACCGAGCTTCCTTCGGGTGCCAGTGACCGCCGACTTGGCGGCTCTAGATGCCGACGTCGCCGTCATTGGGGTGCCCAGTGACGTGGGGTCGCCCTTCTTGCCAGGCTCGCGCATGGGGCCACGCGGCATCCGCGAACAATCCTTGCGCTTCGGCAGCGAGGGGTACTACGACCATCGTGATCGGCGCACCTACCTGGAGGATGTGCTGCGCGAGCGGCGTATCACCGACGTTGGCGACGTCGACGCGACGCCTTCGGACACTGAAGTGACGTTCGAGCGTACGACAGAGGCGCTGGGCGGCATCCTGAACAGCGGAGCCCTTCCGGTGGTGCTGGGTGGCGACCACGCCATCACCTACCCCGTTGTGCGGGCGTACGAGTCGCCTGTTCACGTGGTCCACTTCGACGCGCACATCGACTACTCACCGTTCCAGCACGGCTTCATGAACACGAACATGCACGCCTTCCGCCACATCCGGAAGATGCCGCACGTCCAGAGCCTCACGCAGGTCGGGATCCGGAGCCTTCGCAACGGGCGCGATGCGATGGAAGACGCGCTGAACGATGGAAACCGGATCGTGGACATGGAGGAGTTCCGAGATCTCGCGGCGCCCGGGCTGGCCGAGATACTGCCCGCTGACGCGCCAACATACGTCAGCATCGACATCGATGTGCTCGACATGTCACTCGTGCCAGGCTGCGTCTCGCTCGAGCCGAACGGCATGGCGTACGCCGAGTTGCGTGACTCGCTGGTCGCACTGAGCGAGCACGCCAACATCGTTGGTTTCGATCTGGTTGAGGTGAACCCGGTCCTCGACGTCGGTACCAGCATGACCTCATACATCGCGGCGCACACCATTCTCGAGTTCCTGGGTCACATCTGCGCTCAACCCCGTTGGACGGAAAGACGGCAGGAGAGAGCGGAGCAGCGACGTCTGATGGAGGAATCGAAGCGGTGATGCCAACCATCGACACACACGTCCATCTGTATCGGACCGCCGAAGAGGGCGAACGCGCGAAATCCGGCTACGAGATCTGGGAGTACGGTGAGGGCGGAGGCCCGCAGTTCGCCGACTGGTCGGGCGACCCCGACGACGCCGTCCGGGCGATGGAAGTGGCGGGCGTGGACTATGTCGTCGTGACGAACATGCTCGATGACACTGCCTCATACGCGGATCCGGGCGCCGAACTCGTGGCATACAACGAGTGGCTGTGCGGGCTGGCCGAACGTGACCGGCGCTTCGTCGCGTGTCTGGGAGTTGATCCTGGCTGCCTCTCGGTTCCGGACCTGGTATCTCACCTGCGGGCGATGGCGCCGCGCATCCCGGCGGGCATCAAGCTCCATCCGCCGGTGCACCACATCGACATGTCGGACGAGTCGTTCTGGCCCGTTCTGGAAACGTGCCAAGAACTGGGGCTTCGAGTCGTTTCGCATTCGGGTCCAAGCCGCGACGGAAAGCAATACGGTGAGCCGAATGCGTTTCGCCCGATACTCGAGGCGTTTCCGCGCCTTCGCTTGGTGCTCGCTCACCTTGGCGGGGCTGCCTGGCAGCAGGTACCCCAGCTGGCCGACGACTACCCCCAGGTGTATTTCGACTGCTGCGAGATCATCGAGTGGTTGGGAGCGACGCGGGCACCCTCGCAGGAGCAGTTCGTCGACCTTGTCCGACACATCGGCAGCGATCGGGTGATGATGGGCTCCGACTTCCCCTGGTACGACATGGCCCGCACGGTCGAACTGGTGCGAGGGCTGCCGCTGACGGACGACGAGCGCGGTGCGGTGCTCGGCGGGAACGCCATGCGCTTCTTCGGCCTACCAGAACCGGCGTCAGCGTGACGGAGCAGTCTGATGCTTCGCCGGCTGTCCCCATGGCGGCGGCTCGACGAGCGTACGACACTTGAGGTCGGAGTGACCCGCAAGATCCTGGGACAGACCGATGCTACCCGCGTGCCACGCTACGCTGGCATTGGGACGTTTGCCCGGCTCCCCACGCTCGACCAGGTCGAGGCGTACGACGTGGCGGTCGTCGGCGTGCCGTTTGATGCCGGAGTCACCTACCGACCGGGCGCTCGGTTCGGTCCAGGAGCGATCCGCCAGGCGAGTCGCCTGTTGCGCCCATACAACCCTGCGCTGCAGGTCAGACCCTTCGACGACCAGCAGGTTGTCGACGCGGGTGACATCGCAGCTAGCCCGTTCTCGATTGAGGACGCGCTGGGTGCTATTGAAGAGCGTCTCGCCGCCATCATCGCGACGGGAGCGCGGTACGTCCTGCTAGGTGGAGACCACACGATCGCGTTGCCGTCGTTGCGCGCTTTGCATCGACGACACGGACCTATTGCCCTTGTGCACTTCGATGCGCACCTGGATACCTGGGACACCTACTTTGGCGCCCCGTACACGCATGGGACACCCTTCCGACGTGCCTTTGAAGAAGGGCTGCTCGATCCGAACGCCGCGGTCCACGTCGGGATCCGCGGTTCGCTCTACGCGGAGCAGGACTTGGGCGACGATGCGCGAATGGGCTTCAGCATCATCACGACGTCCGACGTCGAGACGATCGGCGTGGGCCAGGTGTCAGAGAGGATTTTCGCGCGAGCCGCGCACCGACCTGTCTACGTTTCGGTGGACGTGGATGTCCTCGATCCAGCTCATGCACCGGGTACTGGAACGCCCGAGGCGGGCGGGCTGACCTCCCGAGAGTTGTTGACGATACTGCGGTCGATCGCGCGGGTCGAAATGGTCGGCGCCGACATTGTGGAGGTCTCACCGCAGTACGATCACGCAGAGATCACCGCGGTCGCCGCCGCCAACGTGGTCTATGAGTTGTTATCCGCTATGGCGCTGAAAGCCCGGTGAAAGGGTGACGTGAGACTTCGGCTATCCCGCCTGTTCGCGCCGCGCCCTGCTGGCCGGTGGGTAAGGCTCGACGGCGGCTTGAGGTTACCGGAGTCGCCTGGCGTGGTGATGCTCGCCGCCCCGACGGTGATCTGGGTAAGCTCCACGGACAACATCGCGCACGCCGTCCGCGCCGTCATCCGCGAGGCTCACCCCTTGCAGGTCGGGACTGCGCGTTCAGCCGCCGGGTACGTTTGGTGGCACCTCTGCAGTCGATCGACAGCAGATCGCTGGGCCGTATCCCTGCGGCGGAGGCTCTGCCCCAACCCCTCTGCCGACACCGTGGCGCTCGAGCATCTCCACTAGTACCAGCCTTGTAGGTCACCCGTTGGTAGGGCGGCCCGCAGGTTCGGATGCACTCCGGTCACGTAGGAGGGGCGGTCTTACGCTGGACCGATCACACCGATTGGGAACGAGTGGCGCCTCAATGTGGCTCGCGGCCCATTTGCGTGCCTGACCCAGCCTGTTGAGCGTGATTCGTGGCTGCCCCGCGAGGATTCGAACCTCGGTTCACGGATCCAAAGTCCGCTGTCCTACCACTAGACGACGGGGCACCGCTCGTGCCTCACGCTAGCAGGTCAGATTTCGTGCAACCAGCCCAGACATGAAAATGGAGCGGAAGACGGGACTCGAACCCGCGACCCTCACCTTGGCAAGGTGATGCTCTACCAACTGAGCCACTTCCGCCCGCTTGCTGCTGCGAATGATACCGCGTCGGTGGTGCCGAGGGTCAGATTCGAACTGACGACACCCGCCTCTTCAGGGCGGTGCTCTACCAACTGAGCTACCTCGGCTCGCGGATCCTCCGGGCGGTCGCAAGGATACCGATGGCGACCTGCGGTCGCAACCGAGCGACGCCGGCTGCGCCATGGATTCTCGTGGGGCGTGAACAACGGACAATGAGTGGCCGAATTCTCGCGGGGCGGTAGCTGTGGCCGGGCAACATCCACGTCTGCCTGGCCGAAGCTCTCGTGGGGCGAGAAATCAGCCATTGATTGGCCGCTAGTCCCGTGGGGCGAAAACGCAGGGGCAGCGACCTGCGCGGTCAGCCGGTGCCCATCTGGCCGGCAATCGCCTCCAGGGCGCGGATGCGCTCACCGATCGGTGGATGGGTGTCCCACAACGACTTCGCCCGCTCCTCGAAGCTCTTGATCGGATTCACGATGTACAGGTGCTGCGTCGCCCGGTTGGCGACCTCCAGCACCTCTGGGTCGTCGCTGATCGTTCGCAGCGCACGCGCCAGGCCGACCGGGTTGCGGGTGAGGTCCACGGCGGTCGCATCGGCGAGCGACTCACGGCTGCGGCTGACCGCGGCCTGGACCAGGCGCCCGATGAGCGGCGCAACCACCGCGAGGAGGATGGCGATCACGAAGATGACCGCGGCCGCTCCCCCGCCCCCATTGCGGTCGTTGTTCCCTCGCCGGCCGCCGCCCCAGAAGGTGAACCGCAGGAACCAGTCGGCGAGCAGCGCGATGCTGCCGACCAGCACGCCGACGAGCAGCGTGAAGCGGATGTCCAGGTTCCCGATGTGGCTCATCTCGTGGCCGATCACGCCCTGCAGCTCCTCACGGTCGAGCTTGTCGAGCAGCCCGGTCGTCACGGCCACGCTGGCGTGCTCCGGATCGCGGCCGGTCGCGAAGGCGTTCGGGGCGGAATCGTCGATGACCCACAGCCGCGGCGGTGGCAGGCCACCGGCCAGGCGCATCTCCTCGACGACGTTGACCAGCTGCCGATAGCGCTCCGGCGGCTCCCCCCGCGGGATCTCGCGGGCGCCGCTCGTCGCCATGACCAACGAGTCGCCGGCGAAGTACGAGCCAACGCTCATCGCGCCGCCCAGAAGCAGCGCCATGACGACGCCGCCCCAGCCGAAGCCGCTGGCGTAGCCGATGGCGCCGCCGAGGACCCCAAGCACGACGATCACGATCGCGACCAGCAGCCAGCTGCGGCGCCGATTGCGACCGATCTCGCGATAGAAGGTGGTCGGCGCCGGGCGCGCATCGGCGCTCATCGGCTCAGCCAGAGGTGGTGCGGAGGTTCACCTCGGGCACCGCGGTGTCCGATTCGGCGATCTGGAAGTAGTCGCGCTCGCGGAAGCCGAACATTCCCGCGATGAGGACGTTGGGGAAGGTCTGGATCGACGTGTTGAACTCGCGGACGGTGCCGTTGTAGTGCTGCCGGCTGAAGCCGATCTGGTTCTCGGTCGTGGTCAGCTCCTCCTGGAGCTGCATCACGTTCTCGTTGGCCTTGAGATCGGGATAGTTCTCGACCAGCGCGAACAGCTGGCGCAGCGCACCGGTGAGGAAGTTCTCCGCCTGCGCTGTCTGGCCGGCGTTCGCCGGACCCGCCTGCTGTGCAGTCACCGCCTGGTTCCGAGCCTCGATGACGCGGGTCAGCGTCTCCTGCTCGAAGTCCATGTAGCCCTTGACCGCATTGACGAGGTTCGGGATCAGGTCGTGGCGGCGCTTCAGCTGCACGCTGATCTGGTTCCACGCCTCGTCGACCATGTTCCGCAGGCGGACGAGCCCGTTGTAGGTGAAGACCAGGAACAGGACGATCAGTGCGATCGCCGCGATGACGATCCAGCCCCAGAGTGGCATCGGGTAGCTCCTCGTGCTCGGGCGTTGGTTGTCGAATCGTAACAGGCGCCTGTGATCACCGGTCGGGCGGCGGCAGCTCCCTGAGCTGGATGATCAGCTCGACGTCGACCGTGTCGCCCAGTGCAAGGTCCTCGGCCATGCGGACCGCGTCCTTGAGCGGGAGCAGGTATCGGCCGTTCCTCGGAAACAGGGAGGTCGTCCAGGCGGTCTCACCGATGCGGACACTGACCGGAATCGCGCCCCACCCGTAGGTGACGAGGCTGGCCACGTCCTCGATCTCCCGGCTTTCCGTCTCCGGAACCTCGACGAAGTGGAATGGCGACGGGCCTCGCCAGGGGATGATCGGCCCGCGGAACGCCATCTCGATCCTCGGCAGGTCGTCGAAGGGCGGCTCCAGGACGCCCTACCCTTCGTGATTGCGATGCTCGTGCCGGATCGCCAGCCGGACGGCGAGGTAGGTGACGCCGAAGATCACCAGCAGCGGCAGGAGCAGGGTGAGAATCAGGACGCCGATCTCGAACACCGGCGCGTTGGACACGACCTCCATCTCGACCTCTTCCATGGACGAAGCTGCTCGCCAATCTTGTCGAGTGTGCCGTGGGCTGGCAAGGGCTGAGCGGCCCTGCTTTCAGCCTGGGCCGAGGCTGCGGGCTTGAATGAGCAACGACAATGAGAGCGTGTCACTGATCCTCTACGTGGATCGCTCAACGATCCGTCCGGGCCAGGCCGTCGCCCTGGAATCCGCGGCCCAAGCGCTGGCGCAGACCGTGCGGGCCGGGCCGTCGCGAGCATTCTGGTATGCGATCCACTTCAGCGAGGACCGGTCGACGATGACGGTCACGCACCTGCATCCCGACAGCGACTCGCTCGAGGACCTCATGGACCTGATCGCGCCGAAGCTGGCACCCTTCCGTGATCTGCTTGAGCTACAGGCGATCGACGTGTACGGCGAACCGGCGGCGGCCGTGGTCGACAAGCTGATGCAGAAGACCCGGCTGCTCGGGGGGACGATTCGCGTGCACCGGCGCGTTGCGGACGTGACCGCGATGGCGGACGAAGCCGAGTGACCGGTGCATCGTGGTGGGCGGTACAGGACTCGAACCTGTGACTTCCTCGGTGTAAACGAGGCGCTCTGACCAGCTGAGCTAACCGCCCGGCCAGCATCGTACCTCACCGCCCGCACCCGGACGCCTCTTGGAACCAGGTGTCGCCGATGCGGACCCCAGGCGCGTCACCGGGACGTTGGAGGCACCCAGGCACTCCCGTCGAGCGTCGGATCGGCGTGCTCCTGACGTCACGACGCCGTCGTGGTTGCCCACGGACCGCCAGCGCGACATGTGGCGCTGCGCGCAGCGCCGCGGAACCTACCGTCTCCGACGGCGACGCTCGGCACCGAAAGGCGCCATCCGGCAGAGCAACGCGGAGACGCGAAAACGCCGCTCGCGCGTCTCGCGCGAGCGGCGCATCGGTCCGTCTCACACATGAATTGGTGCCCAGGCCGGGACTTGAACCCGGATGGGTTTCCCCATACGCCCCTCAAACGTACGCGTATACCAATTCCGCCACCTGGGCCCGAGGGTGAAGCTGGTACCGAGGGAGGGACTTGAACCCACACGACCTTGCGGTCACATGGTCCTGAACCATGCGCGTCTGCCTATTCCGCCACCTCGGCACGCGCGCACCCGGACGGGGTCCGCGTGCGCGGCCGGAATGATAGCACAGCGTCCCGATCAGACGGTCCGGGGCAGCAGGTTGAGCAGGCTGAAGGCGACGAAGAGGGTCGCGAGGACGATCGTGAGGCGGAACAGCGTGCGCTCGATGCCGCGACGGCTGCGGTAGGCGGTCACCTCGCCGCCGAACGCACCGCCCAGGCCGGTTCCGCGCTGCTGCAGCAGGATGGCCGCCATCAGCGCGATGGCGAGGATCATCTGGGCGAGAAGGAGGGGGGTCTGCATTGCCCCGGCAGTCTACTCGATGAGGCTGCGGCCGGTCATCTGCGGGCCGGGCGGGATGCCGAGCAGCCGGCAGAGCGTCGGCGCCACGTCCGAGAGCTCGCCGTCGCGCAGTCGCGCGTCGGCGAGCCGCTCGCTGACGAGGACGAGCGGGACCGGCGAGGTGGTGTGCTTCGTCTGGGGCCGCCCCTGCGGATCCCGCATCTCCTCGATGTTGCCGTGGTCGGCGGTGATGACGAGATCCGCGCCGACCCCGAGCGCCGACCGCACCACGCGTCCGAGGCAGGCATCCACGAAATCGGCGGCCGCGACGGCGGCCGACCAGACGCCGGTGTGGCCGACCATGTCCGGATTGGCGTAGTTGGCGACGATGAACGCGTGCTCGCGGCGCTCGATGGCCTCGACGAGATGGTCCGTGATCGGTCCTGCGCTCATCTCCGGCGCCTGGTCGTAGGTGGCGACCTCGCGATTCGAGGGCACCAGGATCCGATCCTCGCCATCGAACGGCTCCTCCACACCGCCGTTGAAGAAGTACGTCACGTGCGCGTACTTCTCCGTCTCGGCGATGTGGAGCTGCCGCATCCCGCGGCGAGAGAGCTCCGCCGCCAGGGAGTCGATCACCAGCGGCGGGAACGCGACGGGCACCGGCAGTTCGTCGGGCGCCTGGTATTCCGTCAGCGTCGCGACGGCGAGCGGCTCGGGCCGCTCGCCGCGGTCGAAGCCGTCGAAGTCGTCGAGCGCCAGCGCCCGCGTCAGCTGGCGGGCGCGATCGGCCCGGAAGTTGAGGTGGATGGCTGCGTCGCCGGCGGCCATCGGACGGGCTGCGTCGAGCACGGTCGGTGTGATGAACTCGTCGCTCTCGTCGCGTTCGGAGGCGGCCGCGATCGCATCCGCCACGCTCGAGGCACGCCTCCCGTTGCCGTGGACGATCGCGTCGTATGCCAGTCGGGTGCGGTCCCAGCGTCGGTCGCGATCCATGGCGTAGTAGCGACCGCTGACCGTTGCCACGCGCGCGTGACCGTCGAAGTGAGCTTCGAGCGCGGGCAGGTACGAATCGGCGGATCGCGGCGGCGTGTCGCGGCCGTCGGTGAAGGCATGGAAGAGGATGCGCTCCGGAGGCAGGCCCGACCGATGCGCCAGCGCGACCATGGCGATGATGTGCTCATCGACGGCGTGGATCCCGCCCGGCCCGACGAGCCCCATGAGATGCAGCGTCGTCCCGCGATCCGCGACGCCGGCGACCGCGTCGCACAGCACGGCGTTGTCGAAGAAGCTGCCGTCGGCGATGGCGGCCGAGATGCGCGGCAGGTCCTGGAGGACGCGGAATCCGGCACCGAGGTTGAGGTGGCCGACCTCGCTGTTGCCCATCTGCCCGGGCGGCAGTCCGACGGCCTCGCCGGATGCCTGAAGCCGGCAGTGCGGGTACTCGGCGAGAAGCCGATGCCAGTTCCACATCGAGGCGCTCAGCAGGGCATTGCGGGACGGATCGTCGTTGAGGCCGAAGCCATCGAGCACCACCAGGACGACCGTCACGCGGCGTCTCCGCCGGTTGTCGCCTGGCCTGCCCGCAGGATGGCCGCGAAGGTTTCTGGCTTGAGCGACGCCCCACCCACGAGGGCGCCGTCGATATCGCGCTGGCGGAAGAACTCGAGCGCGTTCGCATCGGTCACGCTGCCGCCGTACTGGATCGGGACCTCGTCGGCGGCATCGGCGTCGAGCTCTCGCAGGATCGCGCGGATCTGTGACGCCACGGCCTGCGCATCGGCGGGCGACGCCGCGTCTCCGGTGCCGATCGCCCAGACCGGCTCGTAGGCGACCACCAGCCCACTGCCGCCGATGCGATCGAGTCCCGCCAGCGCGGCCCGCACCTGTCGGTCGATGACGGCCTCCGTCTCTCCGGCCCGACGCTCCTCGGCCCGCTCCCCCACCGCCGCGATCGGTCGCAGGCCGTGCGCGACGGCGCTCGCGACCTTGCGGCCCACGCCCTCATCGGTCTCGCCGTCGTACTGGCGGCGCTCGGAGTGCCCGAGGATGACGAAATTCGCCAGGCCGGCCAGCATGAGCGGGCTCGTCTCGCCGGTGAAGGCGCCGCGCTCCTCGAAGTGCATGGTCTGGGCGCCAAGTGCGACCGCGCCGGTGGCCACGCGCGCCACCTCGGCCAGCCAAATGGTCGGCGGGCAGATCACCGTCGTCACGTCGGGCGCGGCGACCGCGGCGACCTCGACCGTGGCGGCAAGCGAGAGCGCCTCGTCGAGGCTCGGCGGGTTCATCTTCCAGTTGCCGGCGATCACCGGACGGCGCATCAATCCTCCTTGTCCACGGCGAGCTCGACGAGCCGGCGAAGCCGATGGTTGACGGCGGAGCGGCTCAGCCCGATCGCTGCGGCAAGGGTATCCAGATCTGCGTCGGGCATCTGGCGGCGGATGATGGCCATCTCCCGCAGGCCCGGTGATAGCCGTCCCAGGCCGCCCTCGGCCTCCAGTCGCGTGATGGCCGACAGCTGCCGGTCGGCCGCACGGACCGTCCGCGCCAGGTTTGCCTCCTCGGCGTTGATGAGCCGGTTGAGGCGCGCCTGCACGTCGCGCCCGACGCGGTAGGTCTCGAGCTCCAGCACGCCGCGGTTCGCGCCGACCAGCCGCAGCAACGCGGCGATCTCCTCCTGGCCCTTGAGGTACACGACGTGCCGGCCGCGACGCTCGACGCGAAGGGCACGCACGTCGACGGTGGCCAGCAGGTCCTGGAGCTCGATCGCTGCCGACGCATCGGCCAGCACGATCTCCACGTGCGGCCCGGAGGCCGTGAACGAGATGGAGCCGCTGCCGAGCAGCACGCCGCGCAGGAAGGCCCGCCGATCGCACGACGGCGCCTCATCCCACGACCAGGCACCGAGCGCTGCCCGGTCCAGCTCGACGACGAGATGGCGGCGCCCGGTGGCCCGCCCTCGCTCCGCCGCCATGGGGCGTGGCGGCTCCACCGGCATGCCGAGGCCAGACGCGAGGTGCACCGCCGTCCGTGCGATCGCGTGATCGAGCGTCCGCAGCACGCCACTCCGCGACCCGTGCAGCAACCCGATGAGCTCCGCTCGTCGATCGCACGCTCGCGCCGGCTGGATGCGCGCGAGCTCCCCCTTGACCTCGCCTGCCAGGAGCACCGCGCTGGTCAGGAGGCGTGGGCCGCCGGGCGGCGGACCCGGCGCTGGCGCGGACGGTCGACCCGATCCTCCTGCTGGAGCCGCATGAGGGCCGTGGCCAGCTTCGCCGGATCGTGGCGGTGAGCGTTCGACGGATCGATCACGTCCTCCTCGACGATGACCACCGGCAGCTCCTCCAGGCGTCGGGCGTCGACCTCGACCGGCTCGGCCCGCCAGCCGACCGGGCGGCGGGCATCGGTGCTGTGGTTGACGATGACGTAGTCGATGAGGTCGTCGCCCACGTGGTCGAACAGGGCACGGAGGTGCTCGGAGGCGCTCATCTTCTCGGTCTCGCCCGGCTGCGTGGCGACGTTGCAGACGTAGACCTTCAGACCTGGCGCTGCGGCGAGCGCGTCGCGCACGTCGCTGATGAGCAGGTTCGGCAGGATGCTGCTGAACAGGCTGCCCGGGCCGATGACGATCATCTCCGCCTCCAGGATCCGCTCGAGCGCCTCGCCGTTGGCGCGCACGTCGGCCGGCTCGATGAAGACGCGCTCGATCGGCTCATCGGCGTTGGAGATGCCGACCTGGCCATAGAGATGCCGGCCCGAGGCGAGCTGCGCCGAGAGGTTGAGCGGCACGCTGGTGGCGGGCAGCACCTGGCCACGCACGGCGAGGACGCGGTTGGATTCGCGCACCGCCTCCTCGAAGTCGCCGGTCACGGCGGTCATGGCCGCGATGAAGAGATTGCCGAACGCGTGGTTGTCGAGCCCCGAGCCGGGCGGGAAGCGGTACTGCATCAGCTGCGTCATCAGCGGCTCGGCATCGGCCAGGGCAGCGATGCAGTTGCGGATGTCGCCCGGCGGGACGATCCCGAGCTGTTGGCGGAGCTGTCCGCTGCTGCCGCCATCGTCGGCGACCGCGACGACCGCGGTGATGTTGCCGCTGTAGCCCTTGAGGCCGCGCAGCAGGGTCGACAGGCCGGTGCCGCCGCCGATGGCCACGATCCGCGGGCCGCGCGCGAGGTAGCGCTTGGTGTAGAGGACCTCCATCACGCTGTCGCCGCGCGCGATGAACGGCGAGACGACCGAACGCATGAGGCCCCACATCCCGACCGCCGTGAGGATGATCCCGATGGCTGCCACGAGGCCCGCGCGGATCTGCGGCTCGAGCCACGCGCCGGTGAGCCAGAAGACGATCGGGATCTCGTCCGCCGCGTTCGTCCGATACAGGTCGCGGATGAAGATGGCCGCGCCGAGACCCAGGATGGCGATACCAACGAAGAGGAGGAGCAGCCATCGCTTGAGATGCATCCCCGGGTAGAGCCAGCGCGGCAGTCGTGGTCGCTTCATCGCTCGAGCTCGCGGTGGAAGACGGTGACCGATGCGTCGGGCAGCGCGCGCAGGCGGCCGGCCAGCTCCTCGGCCAGCGCGATCGATCGGTGGTAACCCCCCGTGCAGCCGAGCGCGATGCGGAGATGCTCCTTGCCCTCCGCCCGATACGCCGGCGCGGTGAGCTGGAGCAGCTCGGTCACGAGCTCGAGGAAGCGCTTCGCCGCGGGCTGCGTCAGCACGAAGTCGCGGACCTTCGTCTCGAGCCCGGACAGCGGCTTGAGCTCCGGATTCCAGTACGGGTTCGTCAGGAAGCGGACGTCGAAGACGAGGTCTGCCTCGAGCGGGATGCCGTACTTGAACCCGAAGGTCACGATGTCGATCTGCAGTCCGGTGGCCTCCTCGTCGCGCGGCACGAACGAGAACAGCCGATCCTTCAGCTGGCCGATGGAGAGGCCGCTGGTGTCGATGACGTGGTCGGCGATGTCGCGCGTCGGCTCCAGCCGGCGACGCTCCTCGGCGATGCTGGCCTGAACACCGCTTCGCGAGGCCTGGAGGGGATGGCGGTGGCGGGTCTCGCTGTAGCGGCTGACCAGGCTCGCGTCGCTCGCCTCGAGATAGACGACTTCGAGGCGCTGCCCGTCGGCGGCCAGTGACGCCGCGGCGCGCTCGATGGCGGGTGCAGGGTCACCGGCCCGGATGTCGAGCACGAGCGCCGCGCGCCGGTATCGGTCGGGCTGGTCTCGCCGCAGCGCCAGGAAGTCGTCCAGCAGCGCGGGCGGCAGATTGTCGATGACCGAGTAGCCCAGGTCTTCGTACAGCTTGCTCGCCTGGCTCTTTCCCGCGCCCGAGAGGCCGCTGATGACGAGGAGGTGGTCGCCGGCAGGTGGCTCGGGGCGCGTCCGCGCCGCCCCCCGCTTGCGCGGCGCCGGCGCGGCCGGCGCGGTCTCGATCGATGTGGTGCGCGCCACGACCCCCTCCATCCTCGGACGCGGTGGAGTATAGCCGCCGATCACGCTCGACCCGGCGTGCCGCGCCGGCCCTCGAGGATGCCGCGGACGGTCGCCGCGGCCGACGCCCGCACCGCATCCAGGTCGTAGCCGCCTTCGAAGGTCAGCGCCACTCCGTTGAGCCCGAGCCGTGCGCTGAGCGCACCGACAAGGCGAGCCACCTCCCTGAAGCCCGCCTCGGTGACGTCAAGGTTGGCCAGCGGATCCGCCCGGTGCGCGTCGTAACCGGCCGACACGAGGATCGTCTCGGGCAAGAACCGCTCGACCGTGGGCAGGAGGTCATCGGCCCAGGCGGCGACGAACTCCTCGTCGCCGGCGCCTGCCATGAGTGCATGGTTGTGCTTCGTGCCGCGCGCCGCGCCGATGCCCGTCTCATGGGGAAGGCCGGTGCCGGGATAGAACGGGTGCTGATGGGTCGAGGCGTAGATGACGTCCGGGTCGGCGTCGAACAGCTCCTGCGTCCCGTCGCCGTGGTGGACGTCCCAGTCGACGATCGCGATGCGCTCCGCGCGCCCCGTCGAGCGCAGCGCGCCGACCGCGATCCCCACGTTGTTGAGCAGGCAGAAGCCGCTTCCTCGCGCAGTCGATGCGTGGTGGCCGGGCGGCCGGACTGCCGCGACGGCAACCTCGGCGTCGCCATCGGCCACGGCAAACGCAGCGGCGATGGTTGCGCCCGCCGCGAGGCGGGCCGCGAGCATCGAGCCCGGGACGAGGTACGTGTCGGGGTCCAGCCAGCCGCCGCCGGCCGCCTCCGCGCGGTCGAGCGCGGCGACGTACTCCGGGTCATGGACGGTCTGGATCTCGGCGCCCGTGGCCGCTTCGACGGGCGGCTCCTCGACTGCCGCGCCGGCGGCATGGCGGACCCCCGCCGCCATCGCCTCCCGGCGCTCGGGCCGTTCAGGGTGCCCGGCCGAGGCATGCGCGTCCATGCGCGCATCGGTCAGGAGCCAGACGCGCCGATCCATCGGCTCGATCAGCGTCCGAGCATCCTGATCAGCTGCAGCGTGATCTCGAACAGGCCATACATGATGATCGCCAACGTGGCGGAGCCGATGACGATGTCGCCCGGCGTGATCACCACGGCGAACAGCGCGATGACCAGGATGGCGTACCGGCGCCGCTTCGAGAGGAACGCGTACGACAGGATCCCCAGCCGCGCCAGCAGGTACATCACCACCGGGAACTCGAGCGCCAACCCGAAGGCGAGCAGGAAGGTGGTGATGAAGCCGACGTACTCCGACAGGCCGAGCAGGGCCTGCACGCCCGGCAGGGAGAACCCGAGCAGGAAGTTGATCGCCACCGGGATGAGCAGGTAACCGAGGACGATGCCGGCAGCGAACAGCGCCACGGCCGCGCCGAGAAGCGGCCAGACGAGCCGTCGCTCCCCGCGGGTGAGCCCCGGCGTCACGAACGCCCAGATCTCGAACAGGATCACCGGCATCGCCATGACGAGGCCGGACATGAGGGCGATCTGCATCTGCACGCCGAACGCCTCGGCCACCGAGAACTGGATGAGCTCGGCACCCTGCGCCGGGAGGGGCGCGCGGAGCAGGATGATGATCGGCTCCGCCAGGAAGAAGCCGGCGACGGCGCACGCCAGGATGGCGAGCGCGATGATGATGATCCGCCGGCGCAGCTCCTCGAGGTGCTCGAGGAGGCTCATCGTGGCCTCGTCGTCCCTCATCGGTGGCGAGGCGTCACGTCACCGTGCGCCGGGGCGCGAACGAGCGCCAGGGTCAGTGGGTGCGGTCCGAGCCGTCGCCGGCCGGGCGATCCTCGGCGGTGGTCGAGCGCTTCGGCTCTCCGCGCACCGATTCCTCGAGCTCGCTGGAGGCCTTGCGGAACTCGCGGATCCCCTTCCCGACCGCATTGCCGATGTCCGGCAGCTTGCCGGGGCCGAAGATGATCAGGACGATCACCAGCAGCAGGATGAGCTCCCATGGTCCGGGAACGGGCATCTGGGTCACGAACCTCCGTGGTGTGCCGCAGGGGCGGGGCTGGCGAATGAGTGTAGCACCGCCTCTCGCATGCGTTCGCGGAGCACCGATGCCGCCGAGGCTGCCGCCTCGCGCCAATCCTCCCCGCGTGAAGCCTCGCCGATGGCGCGCGAGACGTTGACCAGCCCCGGCGCCCACGCACCGTCGCAGTGGGCGACCGCAGCATCGAGGTCACCGCCCTGCGCTCCGACGCCCGGAACCAGGAACCCCGGCCCGGGCACCGCCTGGCGGAGGTGCGCGAGCTCGTCCGGCGCCGTGGCCCCCACGACGAGGCCGACCGATCCGTCCGGCCAGCGCTCCGCGACCCAGCGAGCCACTTCGAGGTGCACGGCTCCACCAGGAGTCTCGAGGTCCTGGATGCGTGCCGCCGATGGGTTGCTCGTCCGTGCCAGCACGTACACCACGCGCCCGGCATACGCGAGGAACGGCTCGATCGCATCTTCGCCGAGGTACGGCGACAGGGTGACAGCGTCGGCGTTCAGCGTTCCGAACAGGGCGGTCGCGTACCGCTCCGCGGTGCTGCCGATGTCGCCACGCTTCGCATCCAGGATGCAGACAACATCGTCCGGGACGTCCGCGCGCGTGCGCTCCAGCGCGGCGACGCCTGGCGAGCCGAAGGCCTCGAAGAAGGCGACGTTGATCTTCACCGCTGCGGCAGCCGGACCGGCTGCCTCGATCAGGCCGCGAGCGAACGACTCCACGCCGGCGACGTCAGGGCTGAGCCCGACCGGCAGCCGGTCGGGATGCGGATCGATCCCCAAACACAGCGGCGCACCGATCATCGCCCGCCGTCCACGAAGCCGTTCGAGCGTGCTGCCGCTCATCCGGCGCGCGCGAGCTCGCGCGGTGGCAGCCGTCGGGCGAGCAGCGGGCTCGCATCGGCGTGCGCGAAGTCGACGACTCGCAGCCGCAGCCGCGGCAGCCCGCCGAAGACGTCGCGCTCCAGGGTCCCGACCAGGTCGATCGCATCGCCCGGCTCGGGCAGCGGTCGTGCGGCGTCGAGCCCAAAGGCGATCGCGTCGAACGTCTCGATTCCGCGCCGCATCCTGAGAGCCACGTGCTGCTCTCGCGCGCCGACGCGTCGAACGTCGCCCACCACCATGCCCGTGACCGCCAGCATCGGCTCGACGTGGCCCGGCCCGTATGGCGCGAGACGGAGCAGCTCGTCAGCGAGCGTCCAGTCGACCAGCCGTGCCGGCAGGACCAGGTCCACCACCTGGCGCCCGGGCAGCTCGGCCTCTCGCGCGCCATCGTGCGGAAACGGGCGCGTGAGCGCAGCGAAGGCCGTGACGAATGCCGGCCATGTCTCCGGCAGCAGGCTGAACCCGCCCGCGGCCGCGTGGCCGCCGCGCTTCGTCAGCAGGCCGTCGCAGGCCTCGAGCGCGGCCGCGACATGGAAGTCGGCCGGAGCCCGAATCGAGCCACGTACCTCGTCACCGACCAGGGTCGCGGCGCCGACCGGCCGCGCGAGGGCATCGGCCAGCCGTCCGGCCACCAAGCCGACCAGTCCCGGCGACCAGCTGTCGTCCCGGATGAGGAGTGGCGCGACGCCCGGTGACGCATCGGCCAGCAGGCGCGCGGCGTCGACCGCCGTCTTCGTCATCTCCCGCCGGCGCTCGTGCACCTCCTCGAGCTCGGTGGCGAGCTGCTCGGCACGGTCCGGCTCTTCTTCGAGGAGCAGGCTCAGGGCGAGCTCGACGTCGGCGATGCGCCCGGCGGCATTGATGCGCGGCACGACCCCGTAGCCGAGGTCGCGCGCCGTCGGCTGACCCGGCGATTCGCACCCGCGCGCGAGCAGCGCACGAAGGCCGGCATGCTCGGTCCGTGCGAGCTCGTCGAGGCCCAGGCGCACGATCGCCCGGCTCTCGCCCGTCATCGGCGCGAGGTCGGCGACCGTGCCGATGGCCGCGATGGCCGCGAGCCCATCGGCCGGGAGCCCGTGCCGGTCGAGCAGCGCCGCGGCGAGCTTGTACGAGAGCCCCGCGCCGGTCAGGTCGGGGTCCGGGTATCGGCAGTCCGGCCGGTGCGGGTCGACCACGGCGGCCGCGCGCGGCAGGACGGCGGGCGGCAGGTGGTGATCGGTGATGACGACGTCCAGGCCGAGCGCGCCCGCCTCATCGACCTCGGCAGCGTTGCTCACGCCGCAGTCGACGGTGATGACCAGCCGCACGCCCGCATCGGCGAGGTGGCGGAGTCCTCCGGTCGACAGGCCGTACCCCTCCGACAGCCGCGACGGGACGTAGCGGACCGGATCGGCGCCCAGGCGTCGCAGCGCGGTGACCCATACGACGATGGCGGTCATGCCGTCGGCGTCGTAGTCGCCCCAGATGGCGATGCGCTCCCCGTTCGCCACGGCACGGTCGATCCGCTCGAGTGCGCGGTCCGCATCGGCCATGCGCGAAAGGTCGTGCAGCGCGCCGGCGCCGGCCTGGAGGAAGCGCTGCAGCTGATCGTCGTGGGTGAAGCCGCGCCGGGCGAGCAACGTGGCGACCGCGGGACCGAATCCCGAGAAAGCCGGCGGATCCCGAACGGGTTCGGGCAGCAGCCACTCGAGGCTCGGGGCGATCACGAGGCAATCGTAGCGGCGGGCGATTACTCGGCGCTTAGTTTTCCGTTACCGCGTTCGTTCAGGCCCGCGCCGGACGCCCCTTCCGCTTCGCGTCCCACTCGTTCCACGCCACCAGGATCTGGCTGGCGTTGAAGATCGAGGAATACGTCCCGCTGACCACGCCGAGCAGCAGTGCCAGCGCGAATGTCCGAATCGTCGGCGGCCCAAGCAGCAGCAGCGCGCCCAACGTGACCACCACGGTCAATGACGTGATGATTGATCGTCCGGCGGTCTGGAGGATCGAGTGGTTCACGATCGCCCCGAACGACTCGCCCGCATGGCGCACGCGGTTCTCGCGGATGCGGTCGAACACCACGATCGTGTCGTGGACGCTGAAGCCGATGATCGTCAGGAGCGACGTCACGAACAGGGCATCGAACTCGACGTTGAAGAAGAGGCCCAGGAAGGCGAACACCCCGACGACCAGGATCACGTCGTGCAGCAGGGCGATGATCGCCGCGGTGCCGAACCGGAACCCGAAGCGGACCCACAGGTACGCGAGGATGAACAGCTCGCCGATGATGATCAGGAT
>DASVDT010000135.1:0-6014 GCA_036380955.1 Candidatus Limnocylindria bacterium
CGCCAGATCGCGATGTTCCTCATCCGCGAGGAGACCGATATCAGCCTGCTGCGCATCGGCGCCGAGCTCGGCGGCCGGGATCATTCGACCGTGCTGCACGCCTGCGACAAGATCGCGCGCGAGCTGAGCGAGAACGACGAGATGCGGCGCGAGATCAGCGCGGTGCGGGAGATGATCTACTCCGAGTGATCGGTGGCTGCGGGCACCGCAAAAGGAGCCCCCTGGTGGATAACTGGCCCGATCTGGTGGATATCTCAGGGCCTCTGTGGACAATCGGCGCGCCCGGTGACATCGGCGGCTAGGCTCTGTCCACCGATGTCGGGGGTTCATCCGCAGTCGATGCCCACGGTTCGGCAGGTCATCCACGACCGCCGGCCGGGTTATCCGCAGTGGTTCTCACGCTCGGCACAGATCAGCCAGGAAGGCGCCGTCCACACCGTCCACACGCCTACGGAAGGACGACGACTGATGAGTATTCTTACGATGAACCGATAGAGAGATCCGAATGGATTCGTGGATATTGAGGTCGGCATGAACGTCTCGGTGATGCAGGAGAACCTGGCGCGCGGCCTTCAGACGGTGAGCCGCGCGGTGAGCAGCCGCGCGACGCTGCCGGTACTCGCGAACGTGCTGCTCAAGACCGAGAACTCGGGACTCAAGCTGACGGCCACGAACCTCGAGATCGGCATCAACTGCTGGGTGCAGGGCAAGGTCACCGAAGAGGGCGAGATCACCGTTCCGGCCAAGCTGCTGACCGATCTCGTCGCCTCGCTGCCGAACCAGCGCATCGACCTGGTCCTATCGCCGAAGGACCGGACGCTGAAGCTGACCTGTGGCAACAACCGCTCGAGCATCAAGGGCATCGAGGCCGACGAGTTCCCCGTCGTCGCCGCCATCGGCGACACGCCGGCCACGAGCGTCGACGCGCGCGTCCTGCGCGAGGCGCTGGGCGAGGTCGTCTTCGCCGCCGCCAGCGACGAGAGCCGGCCGATCCTGACGGGCGTCCTGACGAAGCTCTCGAACGACAGCATGACCCTGGCCGCGGCCGACAACTACCGCATCGCGGTGCGGACCGTGAAGCTCGACAAGCCGGTCTCGCCGGAGATGGTCATCGTCGTCCCCGGGCGCTCGTACGCCGAGCTGATGCGGATCCTGCCCGACGCCGAGACGCCGATCGAGATCACCGTCACGCCGAACAAGAGCCAGGTGCTCTTCCACGTCGAGGGCATCGATCTCGTCAGCCGACTGATCGAGGGGCAGTTCCCGAACTACGAGCCGGTCATCCCGACCTCCCACTCGTCCCGTGCCGTCATCGACCGCGAGTCGTTCCTGGCGGGGACCCGCCGGGCCAGCATCTTCGCCCGGGACAGTGCGAACATCGTGAAGATCGAGCTCGGCGGCGAGGACGGCGATGGTGCGGGGATCGCCATCACGGCCCACGCGGCCGACGTCGGCGACAACGCCGACACGCTCGACGCGGCGGTCGAGGGCTCACCGACGTCGATCGCTTTCAACGCGCGCTACCTGATCGACGTCCTCAGCGCCCTCGGAGCCGATGAGGCGGCGCTCGAGCTGTCCGGGCCGCTGGCGCCGGGCGTCATCCGCGGCATCGGCAAGGACGACTACGTCCACGTCATCATGCCGGTGCGGACCGCGTCGTAGCCGTCACAGTGGCGCTGCGTGCCGCGCCGCGGGCATCTGCGGGCACACGCCCGGTGGCGCTCACGCGGCTGACCCTGGTCGACTTCCGCAGCTACGCGTCCGCAGAGCTGACGCCGGAGCCCGGCCTGACGGTGGTGGCCGCGCCGAACGGGACCGGCAAGACCAACCTGCTGGAGGCGATCCATGTCGCCATCACCGGCCGCTCGCATCGGGCAGCGGTCGACGCGGACCTCGTGCGCCACGGCGCCGGCTTCGGACGCGTGCGGGTCGAGGTCGGCGGTGGGACCGCCGCGGGCGGAGCGACGATCGAGCTGGTGCTGCCCGGCCTCGAGCCGGAGCCCGGCATCCGCAAGCGGCTCACCGTGAACGGGGTCCCGCGCCGCAGCTCGACCGTCGCGGACACCGCCCGCGCGGTCCTGTTCCGGCCGGAGGAGATGCTGCTGCTCGTCGGCTCGCCATCCGATCGCCGGCGGTTCCTGGACGGCATCCTGGCCCAGCGAGACCGTCGCGCGGCCCGCGACCTGGTCGAGGTGGCGCGCGTGCTGGCGCAGCGCAACGCGCTGCTGCGCGCCATCCGGGCCGAGGAGGCGCCGATCGAGAGCCTCGGGTTCTGGGACGAGCAGCTGGCGCTGGTCGGGGCGCGCGTCATGCGCGCGCGACTCGAGGTCGTCCGCGAGCTCGGCGAGCGGATCGGGCCGCTGCACGACGCCGTCGCGGCGCCGGCGGAGCGGGGCGCATCGGTGCACCTGGCCTACGTCGACGGCCTCAAGGAGGCGTGGAGCGATCGAGCCGACCCGGCCGAACGGCTGCCGGGCGACGAGGAGCTGGCGGCGGCCTACCGCCGTCGGATCGCCGACGTTCGTCAGCGCGAGGCCTGGAACGGGATGAGCCTGGTGGGCCCGCAACGCGACGACCTTCGGGCGGAGCTCGGCGGCCGTGACGTGGCAGCGCACGCCAGCCGCGGGCAGCAGCGGACGATCATCCTGGCCATGAAGCTCGCGGAGACGGACCTCCTCGGCGCCGATGGCCCGCGGCCCGTCGTGTTGCTGGACGACGTGTTCAGCGAGCTGGACCCCGAGCGCTCGGCGCGGTTGTCGGCGCTTCTCGCCGATCGCGGCCAGGTCATCGTGACGACCGCCGATCCCGGCACGCTGGATGCCGCGCGGCGCGAACGGGCGGCGGTGTGGCGGATCGTGGACGGCCAGCTGGTGCGCGAGACGTGAGTCGCGAGGAGGCCGGCGCGGCGGTCCAGCGGGCGATGGCCGCGTGCATGGGTCCCGGGGCGGCCGACCAGCTGGCCCTGGCCCAGGTTCGCCTGGCCTGGGCCGAGGTCATGGCCGACGGCCGCCTCGAGCGCGGCCCGCTGCACAGCCGTGTGACGCGCGTGACGGGTGGCACCGCTCACGTCGAGGCCTCGGAACCGATGCTCGCGCAGGAGCTGATGCTGCGCGGCGAGGCACTGGTGTGGTCCGTCAACGAGCGCATGAAGGGTCGCCCGGGGGCGACCATCGTGCTGCATGCGCTGGCCGTATCGGTGGGTCGTGGAGGCGGATAGGGCGAACCTATAATCGGCGCGCGAACGACCATCACCTAACCCGGGCGCGCACATGAGCAACCGCTTCGCGACGAGGATCGGACTACCGTCCGCTGAGGAGCGGCCGCCCGATGCCCATGACGTGGTCCTCTTCCACGAGCCGTCCGTCGGCGCCGAGGCGCGCACCAAGGGCAGCCTGTTCGTGGTGGCGCAGCTCACCGGCGCCACGCCTCAGCTGGCCCGCGCCGCGACCGAGGCCCTCGAATCGCTGCGGCGCGACTACTACTACGACCTGTCGGCCGGGGTGCTGGTCGCCCTGTCGAAGGCGCTGGCCGGTGCGAACCGGCGCCTGTACCACCAGCGCCGCCGGCTCGCCATTCCGCGCCGATCCGGCGTCAGCGTGGTGGCGCTCGTCATCCGCGGCCGCGAGGCGCACGTCGCCAAGCTCGGTCCCGCCAGCGCGGTGGTCGTCCGAGACGGGCGCATGTACGAGGTGCCACCGCCGCCCGCGGTCAGCGAGGAGGACCCGCGCGTCCGACGGCGCCGCGTCGCGGCCACGCTTGGCGAGGCGCTCGAGATCGAGCCGTTCACCTGGCAGGGCGGCCTCGCTCCCGGCGATCGACTGGCGCTGGTCAGCCGCCACTTCGCCCACACCATCGGCGTCGAGGAGCTGAAGCGCGCGCTCGTCGAGATGCGGCCCGCGCAGGCGGTCGAGCATCTCCAGCACGTCTTCGCCATCCGTGGTGGGACCGGGTCGGACGCCCTCATGGCCATCGAGGTCGACGAGCTTCCGGCCACGGTGACGACCCACCATCTCGAGCCGGTGCGGCCGGCCGAGCCGTTCGCGGGACTGCCGGACCAGAGCCCCGTTCCGCTGGCCGATGCCATCGGCCGCGGGCTGCATCGGGCCGGCGACGTCGCCGAAGGTGCCAGGGCCGCGGCCGGCCACGGCGCGGTAACCCTGCTGTCGTGGATCCTCGCCTTCGTGCCGCGCCGCCGCCCCGAGTATCCGCGCAGCATTCCGCGCACGGCCGAGCGAGAGGAACACCGCCGGCGGCGACTGGGGCTGGTGGGCATGATCGGGGTGGCCGGCATCCTGGCCGCCGGAGCGACGGTCGCCGCCCTGCCCTCGGTCGCTCCGACCGAGGCGATTCCACGGGCCGCCAGCGCGCGCGAGGCGATCGCCGAGGCCGTCGACCTCGTGGGCCAGGTCGAGGAGCGGGTGGACGGCGCCGACCTGGTGGACCGCAACCCCGAGCGCGCAACCGAGCTCCTGTCGGATGCCCACGCGGCAATCGAGCGGGCCGCGGGCGTCGGCGTCTCGGAGCAGCAGCTCGAGCCCCTGCGTGGCCGGATCGAGCGCCGCCTGGACGCGCTGTACCGCGTGGCGCGTGTCGCCCGGCCGGACAGCGTGGTCGACTTCGCCGCGTCGCTCCAGGATGTCGTGCCGGCCGACATGGTCGCGGCCAGCGATGGCTCGCTCTGGATCCTGGAGACCGGCCGCGGCCGGGTGCTGCGCCTCGACCCGGCGACCGGGGAGCTGACCGTCATCTTCCGCGCCGGACAGGCACTCGAGTCCGGCGAGGTGCCCGGCGACCCCTGGCTGATCGCGACCGCCGCCACCGACGTGGTGGTGATCGACCGGCAGCGCACCGCCTGGCGGATCGACCTGACCGAGCGCGTCCCGCGCCGCATGCCGCTCGCCGGCATCGAAGGCCTGAGCGGCGAGACGACGCTCATCGGCGCCCTCCAGCACCGCCCGCCGCTCGAGATCTTCAACCTCTACATCGTGGACGGGGCGAGCGGTGAGATGTGGCGCTGGACGCCGCCGGCCGTCATCCCGGTCACCTATCCCGACCCCGCCGAGCCGTTCCTGACCGAGGCCCCGGACCTCGACCCACGCGACGCGCGCGATCTGCGCGTCGACGTCAACGCCTGGCTCCTCCACGCCGACACCGTCACGCGCGTCGATTTCGGCTCACCGCGCTCGCAGGCCGACTACTCGCTCGACCCGCCGCCCGACGCGGCGGTGCGCCCGCGGCTCGACTACCGCATCCTCGACGGCGCCACGGTCGGCGACCGCGAATTCCTGTACGTGTACGACGCGGCCAACGCGCGACTCATCGGCTTCCAGCGCGCCGATGGCGCCTTCGTGCGCCAATGGTTGGCCGCCGACGGCGGCGAGTGGCTGACCGATCTGCGCGCGCTGTCGGTGACGTCGGTCGCGGACGGTCCGCCGATCGCCTACCTCCTGACCGCCGACGGTGTGCTCCGGCTCGTCCTCGAGTAGCGATCGCTAGAATCGGTCCATGGCGGAGCAGCCGTTCGGCCGGGTCCGGTTGATCGAGATGGTGGTCGAGAGCGTGCGCGTGCACATGCTCTCCAGCCAGCACGTGGTCATCCTCAAGGAGGCCGAACGGGACCGATACCTGCCGATCTGGATCGGCCAGGACGTCGCCAACGCGATCGCCATGCGCCTCCAGGGCCTGTCCGCCGAGCGGCCGCTGACCCATGACCTGTTGGTCAGCATTCTCGGGACGTTGAGCTCGAGCCTGAGCCGCGTCGTCGTCACGCACGTGACCGATGGCACCTTCCACGCCCGCCTGTACCTCGAGACGGCGAGCGGCGACGAGGCGGAGGTGGACTCGAGGACCTCGGACGCCATCGCCGTCGCGGTCCGCACGGGCTCGCCCATCTACGCCGATGAGCGCGTCCTCGATGAGGCCGGCGTCGAGCCCGACAGCACCGAGGAGAACACCGCCGAGGAGGAGGAGCGCCTGGCCGTCTTCCGCGAGTTCGTCAACTCGCTCGACGTGGA
>DASVDT010000136.1:0-10341 GCA_036380955.1 Candidatus Limnocylindria bacterium
GATCGTGGTCGGCGACATCGGCGCGGCGCGGCTCTCCGGCAACGAGCGCGTCGCGTTGCGCACCGTCACCAGGCTGATGTCCGAGCGGTGGGGCGACGTCGCGCTCGTCGCGCCCGTCGAGCGCTGGCACGAGGTCGACGGTCGGCGCGTGCAGGGCTGGTTCTACCCGGCGCCGGGCAGCACGAAACGCAGCCCTGCACCGCTCGTGGTCGAGATTCACGGAGGTCCCGCCACGCTCTACGGCTGGTCGCTGATGTGGGAGTGGCAACAGCTGCTCGCGTCGGGCATCAGCGTGTACGCCTGCAATCCGCGCGGCTCGCAGGGCTACGGCCAGGCCTTCCTGACCGCGAACGTGCGCGACTGGGGCGACGGGCCGATGCAGGACGTGATGGCCGGCGTGGACGCCCTCATCGCCGATGGGCTGGTCGATCCGGATCGGATGGGGGTCACCGGTGGCTCCTACGGCGGCTATCTGACGTCGTGGATCGTCGGCCACACGGATCGCTTCAAGGCCGCGGTCACCTGCCGCAGCGTGAACGACATGATCAGCCAGATGCTGTCCGGCGATATCGGCGGCCCGACCTTCGGCCTCTTCGAGTACGGCGTCCACCCGTGGGAGGACTGGGACCTCTACCGGCGCCACTCACCGCTGACATACGCGACCAACGTGACCACGCCGCTGCTGATCCAGCACTCGGAGAAGGACCTGCGCTGCACGATCACCCAGGCTGAGGAGCTGTTCGCCGTCCTGCGATCGCTGCGCAAGACCGTGCGGCTCATGCGCGTCCCCGAGGAGTCGCACGAGCTGACCCGATCCGGCACCCCGTTCCGGCGCGTCGACAACCTGCGCCTCATCGACGAGTGGTTCCGCCACTTCCTGGTCGAAGGCAAAACGCGTCTGCCGAGGATCGATCCGAAGCGCGGCTGAGCACGGTCAGCCGGCGTAAGACGGCAACTACACGAACCGGTTGCAGGCCCGCCGAAATATCGGGCAACCAGGCGCACGAAGCTGGCGTTACGTGCGTCCGTGCGTCACATTTCGGGTCGAGATGCACGTGAGCGCCCATCCACGTGCACCATTGCCCGATAGATCGGCCGCCCGGGGCAGCTTCAGGGTGATGAATGGCCGATCGGCGTCGTCGAGGTATTCCTGCGGCTCGTCGCCGACGTGGAAGCGCCAGCCACTGTCGTGCTCGTTGCGTTATCACGCCTCGTCCAACAGGCGATCGGCGAGCCCTGGATCGTCACCAGCATGACCGGCCGCGGCGACGTGACGAAGCGCCTGGCGCCAGGTGGCATCGGCCGCGAACGCGATGTCCAGCTCCCGGCGCGCGGCCGCTTCATCGCCGCCGAGCGCCAGCTCGATGCCGCGCCAGAAGACGAGCTCCATCGCGTCCGGCGCCAGCCGGCGCGCATCGGCGTAGCGCTCCTCGACCGGTCGCTGGTCGGCGGAACCGACTTCCAGCTCGCCCATGAGCCGATACGCCTCGGACATCTCCGCGAGCCGCCGAAGCTCGGGCACCGGGTTGGGATGGTCGTCGACCCGCACGTCGAGCAGGCGGCCCTGCCATGCCTGTGCGACCGGCTCACCGGACACGATCACGATCGCCGCGCTCTGGCGGCCGCGCACGTCGCCGCCGGCTGCCTCGGCAGCCTCGAGGGCGAGGAGGAGACGTTCCCAGAACGGCGCGCCGTGCGACCCCCGGTAGGCATCTGCCATCGCCGGCCAGCAGGCATCGGCGCGGAGGAGGTTGCCCCGGACGCAGAAACCGTCGCCGACGATGTGGCCGGCCGCGGGGATGCACCGCTCCCCCGTGTGCGCCGCCGCGACGCCGTCGCGGTCGACCACGCCGATCTGCCGTTCGGCGGAGCCGGTATCGGATGCCACCAGCGCCGCGATGACGTCGGGAGCCGCGCGGCCGGATCGGAGCAGCTCCAGGCCGATCGGCCCGAACGAGACGTTGACCGATGCCTGGGTTGCGATGGCGCCCACACCGGGCTCGAGCCACGGCACGACCGGCCCGACGCCGAAGAAGTGCGACTGCACCGCGACGCCGAACGCACCGCTGGCCGGGTCACGCGCCACGATGCTGTACGTCATCGGTGCAGCCTACGGGCGGCCGGTACACTCCGGCAATGTCCATCGACGTCGAGGCCGCGCTGGCAGCCGGCTACGCCTTCGACGGCGATGCCCTGACCTTCGGCGCCGGCATGCGGGGCGAGGATGCGCTCCCCGGCGCACAGATCCGCGTCCCGCTGGCAATGATGAACCGCCATGGGCTCGTGGCGGGCGCCACCGGCACCGGCAAGACGAAGACGCTCCAGGTGCTCGCCGAGCAGCTCAGCGACGCCGGCGTGCCCGTGTTCATCAGCGACATCAAGGGCGACATCTCGGGACTGGCGGCAGCGGCCGAGCCCAACGACAAGCTCACCGGTCGCGCGAGCGCCATCGGCTTCACCGACTACGCGCCGAAGTCGTTCCCGGTCGAGTTCTTCACGCTCGACCGCGATGGCAGGGGCGTGCGCCTGCGCGCATCGGTCTCGAGCTTCGGGCCGATCCTGCTGGCCAAGGTGCTGGACCTCAACGAGACGCAGCAGAGCGTCCTGGCGCTGGCCTTCAAGTACTCGGACGACAAGAAGCTGCCGCTCATCAACCTCGCCGACCTGCGCGCGCTCCTCAACCACCTCAACTCCGACGAGGGCAAGGCCGAGATGGCCGAGTACGGCGGGGTGGCCACGGCGACCGTCGGCGTCATCGTCCGCAAGATCGTCGAGCTCGAGCAGCAGGAGGCCGATGCGTTCTTCGGCTCACCGGAGTTCGAGGTCGAGCACTTCCTGCGCACCGCCGATGACGGCCGCGGCATCGTGAGCATTCTCGAGCTCGCCGACATGCAGGACCGCCCGGCGCTGTTCAGCACCTTCATGATGTGGCTGCTCGCCTCGCTGTACGAGACGCTGCCAGAGGTCGGCGACGTGGAGAAGCCGAAGCTCGTCTTCTTCTTCGACGAGGCGCATCTCCTCTTCCGCGACGCGAACAAGACGTTCATGCAGCAGATCGAGCTCGTCGCGCGGCTCATCCGCTCCAAGGGCGTCGGGGTCTTCTTCGTCACCCACGCCCCGACCGACGTTCCGGCCGAGGTGCTCGGCCAGCTGGGCAACCGAGTCCAGCACGCCCTGCGGGCTTTCACCCCCGATGACCTGGAGACCGTCCGCGCCACGGCGGACACCTTCCCGACCACGGAGCTCTACGACGTTGAGGAGGAGCTGACGGCGCTCGGCACCGGCGAGGCGCTCATCACGGCGCTCGATCCGAAGGGCCGGCCCATGCCGACCGCTCGCACGATGATGCGTCCGCCGATGTCACTGATGGCCCAGGTCGACCCCGCCGTTTTCGACGCCGTCGTGGCCGCTTCGGCAATCGCGCCGACCTACGCCGCCGATACCGATCCTGAGTCGGCGCGTGAGCTCCTGGCTGTCCGCATGAAGCAGGTCGAGGAGGACGCTCGAGAGCCGATGGAGGGAGTCGAGGATCCCGAGTCACCCGATGAGCGCCGCATGCGTCCGACGCGAGCACCGGAGCGTGGCGTCGACTGGACCGACGTGGCCCAGGAGGGCGCCCGCTTCGTCCGATCCGGCACCTTCAACACCATCCTGCGCAGCGTCCTCGGAATCCTGGGCAAGCGCCGCTAGCGCCGTCGTCCGTCCGTTCGCTGCCGGGAGTATCGGCCAGAAAGTGGCCGTTTCTACCCGTGGCGGACCAAGGACAGCCAACATCGGCTCTGTTGCTTGGCCGTTCTTGTCGAGCGTGAACCAATTCGGCCAGGAAGTGGCCGTTCCTCCCAGCCGGTGACCAAGAGATGGCGCGAAGGACAGCGTGACAGGCGGGCGTAGACTCGATGTCTTGCCGGCCCGATCTCGTCGGCAGCTTCACGGGCCGATGGCCGGGCGGGCGCCACGAACGGAGGTGGTTCGCATGCATGCGTTCATCGTGAGGCTGCCGAATCGGCCCGGGAGCCTCGCCGACCTGGGCGACGCCCTCGGCGAGCGCGGCATCAACATCACCGGCATCTCGGGCATGACCTGGGGCGACGGCGACGGAGCGCTGGCGATCATCACGAACGACGAAAACGGCGCGCGATCCGTGCTCGAGGAGCGTAACGACGACTATCGCGAGGTGAGCCTCGTGTCGGCCAGCCTCGAGGACCGGCCCGGGTCACTCGGCGATGCGGCCCGCAGGCTCGCCCGAGCCGACGTGAACATCGAGGCGGTGATCCCGACCGGGATGCAGGGCTCACGCGTGACCGTTGCGCTCGGCGTCGACGACGAGACCGCCGCCCGCGAGGCACTCGGCGACCTCGCCGCCATGGAGAGCAGGCCGGTCGCCTAGGCCGCCGGACCCAGCGCCGCCCTCGCGATGTCGGGCACGTCGGTGACGAAGCCCCACAGTCCGAGGGCGGCGAGATGCTTCATTCGCTCCGGATCGTTCACCACGTAGCAGCCGATCTCGCGCCCGTAGGCACGCGCCTGGGCGAGCAGGGGCAGGGGATCGATCCCCAGGTCACCCTCCCACGGGTGGACGCCGAGGTGCCCGTGCTCGGTCGCCCACACCAGCGCCGGCTCGATCGGCTGGGTCGGCACCAGCAGGTAGCCGGTACGAATCTCCGGGTTCAGCTCCCGCACCCGCTCGATGCTGGCCTCGTCGAAGCTGATGACGGACAGGCGCCCGTCGGCGAGAACCGCGTGCGAGGCAACGGCGCTGACCACCGCGTCGGCGGCCGCTCGCGCCTTGACCTCGATCACGAGGCCGAGCGACTCCGGCAGCCATTCGAGCACCTCGGATAGCTCGGGCACCCGCAACCCCCGATCGGCGAACGGGAAGCCGGAGTCGTCCGTCCTGGAGAAGGTGGCGCCCGCATCGGCCTCGCGAATCTGGTCCATCGTCTGGTCGGCGACCCGCCCGGTGTGGTCGGTGGTGCGCTCGAGCGTGTCGTCATGGATGACGGCGAGCTGGCCGTCGGCGGTGAGGTGCACGTCGAGCTCGATCGCATCGGCTCCCGCATCGACGGCGAGCCGGAATGCCTCCATCGTGTTCTCGGGCGCCTGCCGCGACGCGCCGCGGTGCGCGACGATCACCGTCATGCTGCCGCGCCCTCGGTCAGCGCGTCGACCGCCGCCTCCTCGTTCTCCGGCGTGCCTTCCGGCACGCCACGGAGGATGAATGTGCCGACCAGCAGCAGGACGAAGAGCGAGCCGATGGCGATCTGGTACGCACCCTTGTCCAGGGTGTCGAGCAGTGTCGCGACGATGGCGCCGTAGGCGATCGGCCCGATCACCGCGCTGAATTTCCCGGCCAGCCCGTAGAGGCCGAACATCTCGCCGATGCGATCCGGTGGACTGAGGCGCAGCAGCATGAGCCGATCGACCACGCCGACGCCGCCCAGCCCGGCGCCGAGCATCGCGCCGGCGACCAGGAACGGGACCGTCGACAGGAACAGCGTGATGATCGCCAGACCGAGCGCCCACGTGCCGAGCACCGCGAACAGGGTCCGGCGCGGACCCCATCGGTCCGCCAGGAAGCCCCATCCGAAGCTGGCGATGACGGCCACCACGGTCAGGATGAGCAGCACCTGGAGCGCCTGGCCCTCGGTGAAACCGACGGCGTGGACCGCGAAGGCGCTCATGACCGCGATGGCGGTGTTCACCGGGTCGGAGTAAAAGAACCGCGCCACGATGAAGCGCAGGAGGCCTGGGGTCTCGCGTGCGTGGCGGACAGTGGCGCGCAGCTGCGTCCACGAGCGTGCCGCGTCGAGCGCGCTGAATCGGCCACGCGCGCGTGACTCCTCGCGTACCAGCAGGAAGAGCGGGCCGGCAAAGAGCAGGAACAGCCCGCCGACCAGGAGGAAGGTCGATGGCGTCGAGCGGCCGTCGTGATCGGTGCTGACGCCGAGCAGCAGGAGGACGCCCACCAGGAGGGTGCCGCAATAGCCGAGCGCCACGCCGATGCCCGAGAGCCGACCGCGCGTCACCGGTCGTGCCACGTCCGGCAGGATGGCATCGTAGTAGATGAGCGCCGCCTGGTAGGCGAAGTTGGCAAGCGCGAAGGCAACCAGCCCGAGCCGGATGTCGACCACGCCGATGACCACCGTCCCGCCGATGCAGAGCGCGGTGAAGAACGCCAGGAAGGGCTTGCGCCGGCCAACGCGATCGCTCATGGCTCCAAGCACGGGCGAGACGATGGCGTTGAGAAGGACCGATACGCTGACTGCCGCGGTGAACCAGAAGGTGCCATCGGCCTCGCCAAGGAAGCGGATGGACCACAGGCTCATCGCAAAGCTGACGATCGCGAAGCTGAAGATCGTGTTCGCGAAGTCGTAGAGCGCCCAGGCGAGGCCCTCGACCGAGCTGCCGGAACGGGTGAGGCTGCCGAGGCCACGCCACCACGCCGTGGGCGCCAAAACCGTCATCGCGCGGGATGATACGCGGCTCGCGGCTCGGCGCGCTGCGCTGCGAGTCCGCCAGATACTCACGCCGCGAGTGATCGCCGCCGATCCGAGCGCCGGTCGTGCCAATCGCATCGCTGGCAACCGCCCACCGAGTGAAATGGCGGAGTCGACGCGCTGAGCCGTTGCCGCCACCCACCCCGTGAGTATCTGGCGAGTTCGAACGGCGTTGGGCCGTCAGGCGTGGCACGAAATGAGGCTCCGTGCCGTCCGGCCCAGGTTCGGGTACGCTGCGCACCGCCCGCCCGTTTCCCTTCCGAGCACGAGATCCGTTCGAGTTGCGTACCAGGCTGCTGGCCATTGGGCTGGCGATCACCGGCCTCCTCTCCGCGGCGGTCGCCACCGTGGCGATCTGGCGCCGCATGGGCCGCGAGGCAGCCACCGAAGCCGCGGTGCCCCTCACCGAGCCCGAGAGGAGCGCGCCGGCGATCTCGGCACCACCGCCGCGCCAGCTCCCGTCGGATCTCGAGCCGCATCCGACGGGCATCTTTGCCGCGCTGGGCCGGTTTGACTATCGCTTCCGTCGCGTCCTCCCGGTCATCGGTCTGGCGGCCGTCATCGGCCTGAATGTCTGGGCCAGCCAGGCGGGCGGCAGGCTCATCCAGGGCGGCTGGGTCATCGAAGGCTCCGAGGAGCAACAGGCAGCAGCACGGCTGGCGGATCGGTTCGGCGAGCAGGCGACCACCATGCTCGTCGTCTACGGCGACCCGCAGGGCGACGCGGCGCGACCCGAGTTCCAGGAGGAGGTCACCGAGAGCCTCGAGCCGATCCGCGACGACCCCCTGGTCGACGAGATCACCACCTACGCCGACTCGCCGATCGATGCGCTCCTGAGCGAGGATGGGACGAAGACGCTCGCGGTCATCACCCTCAGCCAGAACGAGGAGGACGCGGTCGAGGGGGCGGCCGAGCTGACGGAGCAGATCCAGGCGCCCGACGGGGCCGACATGCTCGTCACCGGCATTCCGCAGCTCTACCACGAGTTCAACGGCGAGATCGAGGAGGACCTCGTGCAGGCCGAGCTCATCAGCCTGCCGATCGCGCTCGTCATCCTGCTCGCCGTGTTCGGGACGCTGGTCGGCGCCGTCCTGCCGCTCGTTATCGCCGCGCTGGCGCTGCCATCGGCCTTCGCCATCGTCAACCTGCTGGCGGGCGTGACCGATGTCAGCGTGTTCGTGACGAACCTGGCGAGCATGATCGGCCTGGCGCTGGCCATCGACTACTCGCTGTTCATGGTCAGCCGCTACCGCGAGGAGCTGCGCCATCACTCGGTCGAGATCGCGATCGAGCGGATGATGGGCAGCGTCGGCAAGGCGGTCGCCGTGTCGGGGGTCGCGGTCGCCATCGGCCTGTCGTCGCTGACCGTCTTCGAGGCGGCCGCCCTGCGCAGCATGGGCGTCGGTGGCGTCATCACGGTCGTGTCGACACTGCTCTTCGCGCTCACCGTCCTTCCGGCACTGATGGCGCTGCTCGGCCCGCGCGTGAACCGGCTGCGCATCCCGCTTCCCGGACCGCTGCGGCTGGTGGAGGACGACACTTCGCGAGCCGATGCGCGCCAGGGGCATGGCGTGTGGGCCTGGATCGCGGCGCGCGTCATGCGACGCCCCATCCTCGTGGCCGCTCCGGTGCTCGGGCTGCTGCTGCTCGCGGGCTCGCCATTCCTGTCGATCGAGCTGTCGACCGGCCAGAACCTGGAGGATCTGCCCGAAACCCCGGCACGGGAGGCGTTCCTGCTGATCGAGGACGAGTTCCCGGGCGGCGAGTCCGATCCGATCGTCGTGGCGCTCACCTACGGCGACGCCGTGCCCGCCGAAGACGGCCTTTCCCTCGAGCAGCAGGACCAGCTGGCCGGCTACGTCGCTGAGCTCGAGGACCTCGACGATGTCTCGCGCGTCGAGTCGGTCCTCGACCCGCCGCCGGGCATGCCCGAGGAGCAGTATGGCGCCCTCCTCGCCATGTCCGCGGATGAGCGGCCCGCCGAGGTGCGTGAGGGCCTCGCGACGTATCTCTCCGACTGGGTCGGGGGCGACACCACGAAGCTGCGAGTGGCGAGCCCGCTGCTGCCCGACTCCGACGCCAGCCGCAACCTGGTCGAGCGTGTCCGCGACGTCCAGCCGCCGGAAGGCTCCGAGGCGCTCACCGGCGGCCTGCCATCGCGCTCCCACGACTTCATGGCCAGCTTCTATGGGTCCGTGCCGGTCGCGGTGCTGATCGTGGTCGCGGTCACCGGGGCGGTGCTGTTCCTCACATTCGGATCGGTCTTCCTGCCCATCAAGGCCGTGTTGATGAGCCTGATCAGCGTCTCGGCCAGCTTCGGCGCCCTGGTGTGGATCTTCCAGCAGGGCCACTTCAGCGAGCTGCTCGGCTTCACGCCGTCGGGCACGATCGCCGCCTGGCTGCCGATCCTGATGTTCGCCATCCTGTTCGGCCTGTCGATGGACTACGAGGTGTTCCTTCTGTCGCGCGTCCGCGAGCGGTACCTCGTCCACGGCGACAACACGCGGGCGGTGGCGGAGGGCATCGGCATCACCGGTGGGATCATCACCGGCGCCGCGCTGATCATGGTCGCCGTGTTCGCCGCGTTCAGCCTGTCCGGCATCGTGTTCCTCAAGGCCATCGGCTTCAGCATGGCCCTGGCGGTCCTGATCGACGCGACCATCGTGCGCGGCATCCTGGTCCCGGCCTTCATGCGGGTCATGGGCTCGGTGAACTGGTGGGCGCCGCGCTGGGTGCAGCGGCTCGTTGCGCGGCTAGGCCTGTACGAAGGCCCTGCCGACGTCCACCGACCGGAGCCGGCGACCGCCTAGTTGTGGTGGCGACTCCGCCACGTACCCGTCCAGCGAGTGACAATCGCTGGTCGCCCGGCCGAATCCGCCATCTCACTCGTCCACGGCGTTGGAGACGGTCGAACGGCAGATTCGGCAGATCGAACCAACAGTTCTACCCGCACGGCGAGTGGATGGCAGCGTCGCACGAGCCAAGCCTCGGCTACGCTCACACCTATGACCCGTCGCGAGCACCTCGAGCGCTTGACAGACCGATGGAGGAGCCGCCACGACGCGCGTCGTCCCGAGCCTGATGCGCGACCATCGGCCGATCCCGCGCGTGAGGCGCTCGCCTCTCGCGCCTTCCCGTTTCGCACCATTGCGCCGGCCGACTATGTTGCCGGCCACGGTGCTGACATGATCGGCTTCACGTACGACGAAGCCCGCTATGCCGATGCGGACCTCGACGCCTGGCTGCTCGAGGTCGGACGCCTGCTGCGCGGCGACCGATGAGCGCTCCGGGCTGGGCGAGCGACCTCCTGGCCCAGGCCTGCGCCGATGCCGGCGTCGCGCCGCCGCGCCTCCTCTGGCGCAACCGGCGAGGCGAGCATTCGACCGGCGTGACACGACGTGCGGATGGAACCGTGTCCGTCCGTGCTGGCACCGACCCGCTGGATCAGCGGCTGACCTTGCTGCATGAGCTCGCGCACTGGCTGGCGACGCCGTCGCGCCGGCGGCGCGGTCGATCGGTCCACCACGGACAGGCGTTCTACGCGATCGCGTTCGGCCTCTACCGCCGCTACGGCATCCCGGACGCCGATGCGCTCCGCCTCGAATCCGCCCGCTACCGATCGTCGCTCCGCCATGCGGTCGCGCTTCGCATCCCGGGAGCGGCGACCGCCCTGGCCGAGCATCGCGCAGCGATCGCCAGCCGCCCGCGCCGCCGATGGCGCGTGCTGGTGCCCGAGCATCCCGTCCGCCTCACCCGCGACGGCCGCTGGACCGTGTGCTCGACCTGCGGTCAGCGCGTCGTCGGGGTTAGCCTCGCCCGCATGCGTCGAGCGCGGCGCCCCGTC
>DASVDT010000137.1:0-3892 GCA_036380955.1 Candidatus Limnocylindria bacterium
GCCTGCTTCATCCGGAAGATGCCCTCCCCGAGCTCGCGCCGCAGGTGATTGAGGTCGCGCGTCGGCGCGGTACCGATGAGGATCCGCGGCGCGACCGGATCGGTGAAGCCGGCGGCACGCAGCCGAGCCGGCCACGCCGTGCGCCACGCCGCAATCGTGTCGCCGATGCCAGCGCCGGGCTTGCCGAGGATGAGCATCTCATCCCCGCCGATGCGCACCGGGAGCACGCCGGGCATGTCCCGCAGCGCGCCGCCGAGCACCGCCAGCAGCCGATCGCCCTCGTCCTGGCTCCCGTGGCGGCTGTTGAACGCCCGGAATCCGGCGAGGTCCAGGAAGGCAACGTCGATCCGCTCGTTCGCCAGTCGCGGCAGCTCGCCCATGACGGCCGCCAGCTCCTCGACCGCGGCAAAGGTGGTCAACCCGGTCATCCGATCGCGCGCCCAGATGGGCGCCGTCGGCCAGCTGAACCGATGCGTGAATGGCAACTGCGCCTGGCGCAGCCATCGTGCGACGGTCGCCGTCAGCCAGGGCACCTCGGGATCCAGGGCGCGCCACCAGCCCGACTCCTCCTGCTGGCCGATGAGCCAGGTCGCCGTCGGTTCGGGATCGAAGCCGGGATCGAGGCGTGAAAGGAGGTCGGCGGCGGCCAGGGTGGTCAGGATGTCCGGCGGCTGGTTCTCATCGGCCCATGAGCCATCGGGGTTGCGCGTGAGCGCGACGAACGAGACGAGCTTGGGCACGACCGATGGATAGGCTCCCCAGTGCCAGAGGCTGCTGGCCAGGTGCGCGGAGGCTGAGACCAGCGGACGCTGGAACCACGGGTGTCGCGTGCCTCGAACGAGGCCGTCGCGGGCTGCGATGGATCCGTATCGGATGGCCAGCGTGAAGAGCAGGTCGCGCAGGCGGGCGGCCGTCTGCGGCTCCGAGGTGAGGACCCACAGCGCAAACGTGTCGCGCCATGGATCGAGGGCGGTGTGGAGGGCCGCGATGTCGTGTTCGGCCACCGGCAGTGCTTCCTCGAGCAGCGATCCGGCCAGGTCGGCGACCTCGGGCTCGTGCTCGCGATCCTCGGCCACCCGGCCCCAGAAGCCGAACTGCGCTGCCATGACGATCGGCTCCATGAGGCGTCGCCCGTAGCCGGAGCGGTCGCGATCGAGCCACTCGTCCTCCGCCGGGCGCCAGTGCACCCGAGGACCCGGCGGACGCCGATACGCCGAGCTTCCGGGCTCGGCGTTGTGCGACAGCCCCCACCGGTAGCGCATCGGGTTCTGACGGCCGTAGCTGGTGTGCCGCTTCGCGAGCGTGCGTGCCAGGTCCCGGCTTTCGACCCTGTCGCCGGCGGCGCGCAGGACCTCGAAGGCCACCACCACGAGCGGGTCAAGCGCCGCATCGGGCGCCGATGCCAGGCCGGCCAGGGCCTCGAAGGCGCGATACAACGCCAGTTCGCGATCGGGATGCGTCGAAGCGAACCTGGGTTCCACGGGCGGCACTCCCCTTCGCGGCGTCGTGGCGCGCCTTGCGCGAACGCCGGTACTGCGGAGCGTGCCACGGAAGTCACGTCGCTCCGATAGGACTATGGTCCTACGCGCCGATCCGATGATTCGCGCGCCCGCGCGCGGTCCAATGGCTGACCGCAGCACGTGGAGGACCGATGGATCCCGACCCAAACGCGACGCCCGCGATCACCGTCACGCCGATCCACGTCGCCGACCTGCACGTCGAGGGCGAGGTGATGCCGGTCGTCGTCCACCGCGTCGACCATCCCGATGGACGGGTGCTGGTCGACACGGGCATGACCGAGCTGCATCCCCTGCTGGCCGACATGGATCCTCGCCTCTCCCCGCTGACCGAGCAGGACATCGACCTCGCCAGCATCGACATGGTCGTCAACACGCATCTGCACGGCGACCACATCGGCGGCAACCACCTCTTCGCCGGCACGCCGATCTACGTCCAGCGCCAGGAGCTTGAGGACGCGCGTGCGGAGGACTACACGATCCCGGAATGGCTCGATGCGCCCGGCGTCGAGTACGTCCCGGTCGACGGCGAGCTCGAGCTGCTGCCGGGCGTCAGGCTCGTCCCGGCGCCGGGCCACACGCGCGGCATCCAGATGGTCGTCGTCGAGACCGGCGAGCGTCCGACCATCATCTGCGGCGACGTGGCCGTCTGGTTCGGCGAGCTCGACGAGCCGGAGACCGAGGGACAGCGGCTGATCCACGAGCTGAAGCCCGAGCTGGTCTGGCTCGCGCACGCGCACGAGCCCTGGCGCCCCTACGGCGCCTGACGCACGCACACGCTCACGACTGCGGCATTCGAGTTCCGAACGTCGCAGCCGTTCACGTGCGCCTCATCGACGATGGCCTGGTGCTCCACGCGAAGGCATTGCGGCGGGGGGCGTCCCGAGCGTTGGGCCACGGGCACGCCGAGCTCGCATGCGTGACGCGTGAGCCGAGTCGGCGAACGCCACGCCGCTACCGGTAGTATCGGGTGCCCGGCGCCTCAGCGGGCCGGTCGCGCAGAGGTGTCGAGATGAGCTCCCCGGTCCGCGTCGGCTTCAAGACCGCGCCGAGGTACACCGAGTGGTCGATGGTAGACGACATCTGGGCATCGGCCGCCGGACTGGGCGTCTTCGATTCGGGGTGGACGTTCGACCACTTCTACCCCGCGGACGGGATGGGATCGACGTTCGAAGGCTGGACGACGTTGGCGCTGCTCGCGCATCACGTCCCCGAGATCGATGTCGGGCACCTCGTCCTTGCCAACCCGTACCGGCATCCGGCGCTCGTCGCGAAGATGGCGACGACCATGGATCACGCGACGCGCGGCCACTTCATCCTTGGCCTTGGAGCGGGGTGGCTTGAGCATGAGGCCAGTGCGTACGGCATGCCGCTCGCCCCGGTTCCGCAGAGACTCCGCGATCTCGAGGCGGCGATCCGCGTCATCCAGGCGCTCTTCCGCAATCCCGCCGCCGCGGAGTGGGCGGAGACTGAGGAGCTCGCGGCGACGAGCGGCGGCGTGTCTCTCGACGCACCGCCGTACCGCCTGACTCACGCGCGCAGCGACCCGAAGCCGCTCACGCCGGGCGGGCCGAGGCTCTGGCTCGGGGTGCAGGGCGAGAGGGTCGGCATGCGACTCGTTGCCCAGTACGCGGACGGCTGGAACTACTCGAGCGGACCGATCCCCGAGTTCCTCGCCAAGCGCGATGCGCTCATGCGCCACTGCGAGGCCCTCCATCGCGACCCGAGCGAAATCACGGTGTCGACACAGATCCGGATCGCCGACGTTCGGCGTTGGAGGGACGCACTCGCGGAGGCAACCGAGTTCGTTCGGGCAGGCTGCAGTTACATCGTCCTCTACATGGATGCGCGGGACGGCCCGGGCGGTCTCGAGCTCATCGCGCGCGAGGTCGCCCGCCCGCTGAAGGAGATGACGGTCGATTAGGCGTGCGCCGCGGCCCTAGCGCGGCATCAGCGGCGAACCGGATGGCACGTACCGGCCGCGGCCCGTTTCACCGACCCATTCACCGTTGTCGACGAGGACATCCCCGCGCAGGATGGTCGTCGTCACCTTGCCGTCGAGCTCCCAGCCGTTCCAGACGCTGTAGTCACAGTCCGAGTGGAGCTCGTCGAGGCGAATCGTCTCGTGCGCGGCCGGATCGATGAGGATGATGTCCGCGTCGCTGCCGACCGCGATCGTGCCTTTCTGCGGATAGATCCCGAACAGGCGCGCCGGGTTCTCTGCGCTGAGCTCAACGTAGCGCTCGATCGTCAGCCGCCCTCGTGCCACGCCCTCGGAGAAGAGCACGTTCATGCGTGTCTCGACGCCGTTGTGTCCGCCGGGCGCGTTGTCAACCATCGGTCCTGACAGCTTCGCGGCCTTCGGAATCGTGAAG
>DASVDT010000138.1:0-11844 GCA_036380955.1 Candidatus Limnocylindria bacterium
CCCGTGCCGATCCGCCAGCTCGCGCAGCGCGGGCAGGAAGCCGTCGGGTGGCACCACGTAGCCGCCCTCGCCGAGCACCGGCTCGACCACGAAGGCGGCCACGTCATCCGGCCCGACGACGGTGGCGAACAGCTCGTCAAGAGCGTCGAGCGTGGCGGTCAGCGCGGCGGCGTCACCGCCCATCCGCAGCGGGTACGGGTACGGGACGAAGTGGACGCCGCCCATCAGCGGCTCGAAGTGGGCGCGGTACTTGACGTTCGAGCTGGTGAGCGCCATGGCGCCATGGGTGCGCCCGTGGAACCCGCCGCGGAACGCAATGACGAGCGGGCGTCGCGTGGCTGCCTTGGCCAGCTTGACGGCCGCCTCGACCGCCTCCGCCCCGGAGTTCGACAAAAACAGGCCGTACTCCTCGCCGGCGCGGGCGTTCGGGAATCGCACGGGCAGCCGCCGGTGCAGCTCCAGGCCGGGCTGGTGGTAGAGGATGTTCTGCTGCAGGTGGATCCCACGCGCCGCCTGGTCGGCGATGGCCGCTGCAACCCTCGGGTGCGCGTGCCCGGTGTTCGTGACACCGATGCCGCAGGTGTAGTCGAGGTACCGCTCGCCCTCGACCGTCTCGATCCACGAGCCGCTCGCGCGCTCGACGATGAGGTCGGTATAGCGCGCCCAGACCGGCGGAATGCCCGAACGCAGCGCGGGCCAGTCGGTCAGAAGGTCGGTGGCGTGTTGATCCATAGCAGTCTGGTCTCCCCGCGGGCGTCGTTGCGCCAGCGATGCGGCAGGGTGGAGGGGAAGCTGAGCGCGTCGCCGACATCGGCCAGGCGATAGGTCTCGTCGTCGCCGAGCCACACCGTGAGCGCGCCGGAGAGCAGGTACAGGAACTCCTCGCCCTCGTGGGCATATGAACCGTCGCTCGAGGCGCCCTCGGCCAGCACGAAGAGCTGTGGCTCGAGCTGGCTCGTGCCGAGCGCCAGCTGCTCGATGCGGACCGATGCGTCGCCCAGCATCAGCGCAGGACGCTCGGAGCTGCGCACCAGCCGCGGCGTCGAGCCCGATTGCGGACCGAAGAGCGCGTTGAGGGTCGTGCCGTACGCGGCGGTCAGGCGTTGGAGCGTGGCCACCGTCGCCCCGGACGCCCCGCGCTCGACGGCCGACAGGAAGCTGACCGACAGGCCGCTGCGCTGGCTCGCCTCGCGCAGGCTGAGGCCATGCTGCTCGCGCAGGCGGCGCAGGGGACGGCCATCGAGGCGCCCTTCGGCATCGTGACCGGCGGCCACGCTGTCGCGCAGGACGCGGCGGATGCCCGGCGCGTTGAGGCGTTCCACCTGGCGCAGGCGCCGGATGTGGCGAAGGTGGTCCAGATCGGCGTCGCTGTAGAGCCGATAGCGGCCGCGCCGCAGCGGCCGCACCAGGCCCTGGCGCTCCCAGAGTCGCAGCGCGGAGGCCGAGACGCCGACCCGGCGTGCGGCCTCGCCGATCAGATAGGTCATGTGCCCGGCTCGGGACGCGCCACGATCGCACGCCGCTGTGACCAGACCTGGACGGCGATGAAGACGAGCGCCACCACGAAGATGAGCGTGCCCAGCACGTTCACCTCCGGCGGGACGCCGAGGCGGCTGACGCCGAAGACCCACAGCGGGAAGGTGATCGAGCGGCCGGCCACGAACGAGGTGATGACGTAGTCGTCGATCGACAGCGCGAAGGCCAGCAGGGCCGCGGCCAGGATGCCGGGGAAGATGAGCGGGAAGGTCACCTTGCGGAACGTCGTCCACTCGTTCGCGCCGAGATCCATGGCGGCCTCCTCCAGCGCCCGGTTGAAGCCGGCGATCCGCGCCCGGACGGTGACCACCACGTAGCTGATATTGAACATCACGTGGGCGATCACGATCGTCGTCAGGTCGCGCTGGATGCCGGCGCTCACGAAGAGGCTGAGCAGCGACGCGCCCATGATGATCTCGGGCGTCGCCATCGGGATGAAGATCAGCAGGTTCAGCCCGGTCCGGCCGCGGAACTCGTAGCGTGTCAGCGCCATGCCGATCAGCGTGCCGAGGACGGTCGAGATCAGCGTCGCCACGACCGCCACGATCAGGCTGTTGACCATCGGTCCGGTGATGTCCGGCCGGCCCCACAGGTCGACGTAGTTGCGGAGGGTGAAGCCCTGCCAGGTGATGTTCTGGCGGCCGGCGGGATCGTTGAAGCTGAAGGCGATCATCACCGCGATCGGCAGGAACAGGTACAGCACCGCCACGCCGGTGAAGACCGGCAGCACCAGGCGCGAGATGCGAGTGCCGACCGTCGGGCGCCTGATCGGCACCGGCTCCGGCCGGGCGCTGGCGGGGAAGGCGGTTGCCGTCATCGGGTCAGCTCATCCGCGCCGACGAAGCGCGCGTAGATGAAGACGAGTGCCAGGACGGCGGCCATGAGCATGAAGCCCAGCGCGGCGGCCTCGGGGTAGGCGTTGTTGTTCAGGAACAGGCGCTGGATGATCTGGCCGATCATGGTCGTGTCGCGGCTGCCCAGGATCTCCGAGTTGATGAAGTCGCCGACCGCCGGGATGAACGTCAGCAGCGAGCCCGCGAAGACACCCGGCATCGAGAGCGGCAGCGTGACCCGCAGGAACGCCTGGAGCCGGCTGGCGTAGAGGTCCGCGGCCGCCTCGACCAGCTTGGGATCGATCTTCTCGAGCGCCACGTACAGCGGCAGCACCATGAACGGCAGGAAGTTGTAGGTCAGCCCGCTGATGACGGCGACCGGCGTGGCGATGATCCGGAAGCCATCGTCCAGGAAGCCGATGTCCTTCAGGTTGCCGAGCACGAAGCCGTTATCGGCCAGGATCAGCTTCCAGGACAGCGTGCGGATGATGTAGGCCGTGAAGAAGGGCAGGATGACCAGCAGCAGCAGGATCGACTTGTAGCGCCCGCCGCGGAAGGCGATCGTGTACGCCATCGGATAGCCGACGGCCAGGGTCAGCGCGGTGACGACGATGGAGTACCACAGCGAACGCTCGAACTGCGGTGCCCAGGCACCGATCATCTCCGGGTACACGCCGAAGTTCCACGTCAGTGCGTATCCCGTCCCGAGCGAGCCCGTCTGCAGGCTGACCGACGCCATGACCAGCATCGGCACCACGAAGAAGGCGAGCAGCCACAGCCCGCCCGGGATCAGGAAGAGATATGGGACCAGCCAGCGCCAGTGTCGCGGCATGGCCCTATCCGGCGACGACCTCGTTGAAGAGGTCGTTCCACTGGGCCTCTTCTTCCTCGCTCAGCTTGCGGTAGTTGTGGACGTTGGCCAGGACCTCGTCGGTCGGGTTTGCCGTGGCGCTGATCACGCGGAGCGCATCGGCCCACTCCTGGTCGCCCTCGGCCTCGGCGGTCTCGGCGTCCTGGAGCACGCGCTCGGTCACCCCCGTGACCGGGCTGAAGTAGCCGACGTACTCGGTCAGCGGCACGGCATTCTCGATGTCGTACCAGAAGTTCATCATCATGTGCGCATCGAGCGGATGGGCCGCCTTCTGCGGGATCGCCATGTTGTCGATCCACAGCATGCCGCCGGTGTCCGGCACCACGAACTCGACGTCCGGGTTGTCGTACAGCTTCATCTGGCTGACGTCGCCGGACCAGGCCACGGTCACGGCGAGGTTCCCGTTGGCGAGCTCGTCGTAGTAGTCGTTGCCGTAGAAATTACGGAACTGGCCGGCCTGCGCCGCGGCCAGCAGCTTGTCCTTCGCCTGCGTGGCCTGATCGACCGTCGCCTCCTCCGGCTCGATGCCCAGGCTCAGGAGCGCGAGCGACATCGTGTCGCGCATCTCGCTGAACAGGCCCACGCGCCCCGCGAACTCGGGGTCGAGCAGGTCGTCGAAGGTCGTGATCTCGCGCCCCGTCAGCGTGGGGTTGTAGCCGATGCCGGTGATGCCCGACTGCCAGGCCATGCTGTGGACGTTGCCCGGGTCGTACCACGGGTCCTTGTACAGGTCGAGGGCGTTGGCGTCGAAGTTCGGGATCTTCGAGCGATCGAGCTCCGAGAGATAGCCAAGCCGGATCATCTTCTCGATCATCCAGTCGGTCATGACGATCAGGTCGTACTGCGGCGGGTTCCCGGCCGCCAGGTCGGGCTGGATGATCCCGAAGAACTCCTCGTTGTCGTTGATCGCCTCGGTGTAGGCGACCTCGATGCCCGACTCATCGGTGAACTTGGCGAGTGTCGGGTAGCCACCGGTCTCCTCGTCGATGTCGATATAGGCGGGCCAGTTGGCGAAGTCGAGGGTCCCGGCCGGGGCGGACGGCAGTGCCGCCTGGCTGCCCGCGGAGGGCGCGGTCGAGCCACCTGGACCGATGCCGCATGCCGCCAAAATGGCCGGCAGCGACAACGCCGATCCGGCGATGACCGCTCCCCGGCCGGTCTGGCGCAGGAACATCCGTCGCGATAGCCGTCGCTGCGGCCGGAAGGCGCGCGCGATGGCGCGTTCGATCTGAGTCTCGTCACGCATGGACCTGTGGCTCCTCCTCCAATTCCGCATCCCCCGCGGGCAGTGGCCCGACGGCCGGACCGATCACGAACGTGTGCTGTGGCTTCCAGGTCAGCCGAACCCGCTGGCCATCGGCCAGCACCTCCCCGGCGCCACTCGTCTCGAGGTTCTGGGCGTAGACGGTCAGCTTGTGGCCGTCCGGCGTCTCGACCAGGTACTGCGTGCTGACCCCGATGTACGAGGCGTCGAGCACGGTCCCGTCGAGGGCGTTGGTGTCGGCGTCGACCGTGTCGGTGGCGTCGTCGTCCAGGGCGATGACGCGCAGCTTCTCCGGCCGGACGCCGAGGCGGACGCGCGGGGCGCCGTTGACGTACGCGGCCGGCGCGCGCAGGAACGTGCCGCCGTCGAGGCGGAGCGTCGCGAAGCGCTCGTCCCGACCAGCGACATCGGCGTCGATGAGGTTGCTGACGCCCAGGAAGCCGGCCACGAAATCGGTCTGTGGTCGCTCGTACAGCTCTTCGGGCTGCCCGAGCTGCTCGATCCTTCCGGCGCGCATGACGGCGATCCGATCGGACATCGTCATCGCCTCTTCCTGGTCGTGGGTCACGAAGATGAAGGTGATGCCGATCTCGCTCTGAATGCGTTTCAGCTCGACCTGCATCTGCTTGCGAAGCTTGAGGTCGAGTGCGCCCAGCGGCTCGTCCAGGAGGAGGACGCGAGGGTTGTTGACCAGCGCCCGAGCCAGCGCCACGCGCTGCTGCTGGCCACCCGACAGCTGGTTCGGCTTGCGGTCCTCGTAGCCCGGCAGCTCGACGAGCTTGAGCATGAACGCCACCTGGTGGCTGATCTCGTTCGTCGGTGTCTTGCGCCGCCTGAGCCCGAACGCGATGTTCTCGAAGACCGTCAGGTGGGGGAAGAGCGCGTAGTTCTGGAAGACCGTGTTCGTCGCCCGTTTGAAGGGCGGAAGATCGGTGACGTCGGTGTCGCCCAGGTAGACGCTGCCGGAGGTGACCTCCTCGAAGCCGCCGATCATCCGCAGCGTGGTCGTCTTCCCGCAGCCCGACGGACCGAGAAGGGCGAAGAACTCGCCGGGCTTCACCTCCAGCGACAGGTCGTCGACAGCCACGACGTCGCCGAAGCGTTTCGTCACGCGGTCGAGTCGAACGTCAGCTTCGGGCACGCTCAGAGCACTCGCAAACCTTGTCGCGTTGCAGTAGGCCCGCGGAGTATAGATTTCGCCGCCGCCCGCCTGTCAAGGTCCAGCGCAGCGGCCACGACATGGCCCTCGTTCCGCGGAAACCGGCGCGCATTCTGCAACCTTCGCACGGCCCACCGCGTCTACGGCGCACACCTCACACGAAGCGGGGGTCCGACATGGCCAAGCTCAACCACCAGAAGCGCAGCCGCCCGCGGCCGGTATCGCTCCGCCGGCGACGCACGAGCCTCCAGCGAGCCGATGAGCGCCGCACCCGCCGAGACCTCGAGCGCTGGCGAAAGTCCGCCTGACGCAGCGGCGATACGACCGCAGACCCGACCGATGACCGGTCGGGTCTCTTGCTTGTAGACTCGGGATCCGAGCTCCACTGATTCCGCAACCTTCGGAGCAGACCCCACATGGACTTCGCGCTCTCGCCCCAGCACGAGGAGATTCGCCGCACCGTCCGGGAGTTCGCCGAGAGGCGCATCGTCCCGATCGCCGAGGAGCTCGAGCGCAAGGGCGAGTTCCCGATGGAGATCATTCGCGAGGCGGCCGCGCTCGGCCTGCTCGGCGTGCCCTATCCGGAGGAGGTCGGTGGCACCGGGCTCGACTCGCTGGCCTACGCCATCACCGTCGAGGAGCTGAGCCGCGCCAGCGGCAGCGTCGGCATCATCGTGAGTGCCCACACCAGCCTGGGCTGCAACCCGATCTACCTCGCCGGGACGGATGCGCAGAAGGAGAGGTACCTGAGGCCGATGGCGTCCGGCGAGGTGATCGGCGCCTACGGCCTGACCGAACCGGGCGCCGGCTCCGACTCGCGCGGCACGAAGACCCGCGCCCACCGCGACGGTGACGAGTGGGTCATCAACGGAAGCAAGCGCTTCATCACCAATGCGGGTGTGGCGGGCACCTACATCGTGACCGCCGTGACGGATCGGGAACAGGACTCGGGCAAGATCAGCGCCTTCATCGTCGAGGCCGATACGCCCGGCTTCTCCATCGGTCGCATGGAGGAGAAGATGGGACTGCATGCCAGCAACACCGGCGAGCTCATCTTCGAGGACTGCCGCATCCCCGCCGAGAACCTGCTGGGCGAGGAGGGCGAGGGCGACAAGCTGTTCCTCAAGACCCTGGACGGCGGACGCATCGGCATCGCGTCCATGGCGCTCGGGCTGGCGCAGGCGGCGTACGAGGCGGCATCGGCCTATGCGAAGGAGCGCAAGCAGTTCGGCCGGCCCATCGGCGAGTTCCAGGGCGTCGCGTTCAAGATCGCCGACATGGCCACGACCATCGACGCGGCGCGGCTGATGACGTACCGTGCGGCGTGGCTGAAGGACCGTGGCAAGCCGTACACGACCGAGGCGGCCATGGCCAAGCTGTACGCCAGCGAGGTGGCGCGAGACGTGACCAACGACGCGGTCCAGGTGCACGGCGGTTACGGCTACGTGACCGAATACAAGGTCGAGCGCTACCTGCGCGATGCCAAGCTCACCGAGATCGGCGAGGGGACGAGCGAGATTCAGCGCATGGTGATCGCGCGCAACCTGCTCGGCCTGCGCGCGATGTAGCAGGCCGATGACGGGGGCGAGGCGCGCACGGCGGGCGGGGGGCCTGGCGGTCGCGCTGCTCCTCGGATCGGCAGGTGTGCCGACGGCCGTCGTGGCGGCGGATCCGCCGGCGACCCAGGTGCTTCCCGGCTCGACGCTCACCGCCCTCACCATCGACCTGAACGGCGACGGGGCGCGCGAGGTCCTGCGCCTCGTCGACCGGGAGAACCCCGGCATGGACCTGGAGGCCTGGAGCGTTCGCCAGGACGTGTGGCTGCCGCTCGCGTCGACCGAGGTCGCGGCACATCCCGGACCCGATGGCTCGCTGGATCCATCCTCCGAGATGGCCGCCATCTTTCGCATGCGAATCGACGGACGCGACCACGCCGTGCTCGCCACCGTCTCGATGCTGCTGGTGCCGAACCTCCCGGGCACGGTGTGCTGCGTCGAGCTCGCCGATGTCATCCTCGCCCAGGACCGCCTCATGCTCGTGCCGCTGCCCACGCAGGACATTCGTGCCGAGTACCTCGCCGCGGTCGACATGGACGCCGACGGGACCGATGAGCTGGTCACCCAGGTCACCACCTACGCCGACACGAACGACGTGGGCACGTACCGCGTCGAGGTGCACCGCTGGGACGGCCACGGATTCCGGCGCTTCTACAGCGACGAGCGTGAGCAGCAGGGGTTCGCCGTCACTCCGGGCGAGGGCGACGGCGAGCCGGGCTCCGAGCTGTACATCACGCCCAGCGAGACCGCCAGCCTGGAGCGGCTGGTGATGACGGATGGGACGATCGGGCTCGACCGCGCCAGCGTCGATCTCGGCCAGCCGTTCGAGGCCTGGATCCTGGGCGCCACGAACGGCCGCGTGCTCGTCCAGCAGCCGGAGGGCGTGCGCCTGTTCGAGTGGCCCCGCGACCAGCGGCCGAGCGCGCTGGGACGCTTCGACTCGCTGGCCTATCCGCGCGTGGATGTCGTCGGGGACGGCGACGACGCCCTCTTCGTCGTGTACGAGGGGTTCGACTACCTCGGCTCCAACGACCCTCGGATGACGCTGCTGGACATGGACTTCAACCAGATCGGCGCCATTCCCATCTCGGAGCGGATCGCGCCGCTGTGGGATGCCGCCAGCACCTTCAGCAACCGTGGCTACGGGAGCACCCGCAGCCTCTTCCCGTTCGTGGGCCTGCTGCCGGAGGCGGGGCCGCGGGAGACGTGGCCCTATCTCGCGAACGGCGTTCGCATCGAGGCCGGCGGTCCTGACGGCTACGCGACCGCCGAAGCCGACCCGTTGATCGGCGTGACTCCCATCGGACGGGCCGGCCCGGACGACGAGTGGCTCGCGCTCGGACAGGGCTTCTTTGGCGGCTACTACGGGCCGTTCGGCCCGAGCGACAGCGCGACCTACCTGTTCCCGTTTGCCCAGCCGCCGTTCCCCTCGGCCGCGTCGCTGACGATGGCGCGGGCCGACGAGATCGTCGCCCCGAGCGACGACCCGGTCGCCACGCTGCGGGCCGACGGGGCGGTCGCGATCGAGGTGGACGGCCAGACCAGGTTCGCGGCCTCATACGAGGGCTTCGACATCGTGATCGACGCCCCGTTCGGCAGCTTCGTGACCTACGACGACCGGAGCGTTCCCGTCGAGGTGGCGATCGGTGAGGCCCCGCTGGTCGTGGAGGTACGGGCACCCAACGGGCCGAAGAATCGGAATCGAGACTTCACGCGGACCTTCTTCATCGTGACGCCCGACGGCCGCGGCCAGCTCGCGACCTTCGAGGGCACCTTCATCGGCGAGGCGCCGGAGGTGACCGCCAACGCCGATACCGATGCCTTCGCGCTGCATTCGCGGATCTACGGACGCGCGTCGGACGGGGTCTCGGTCAGCGTGGACGGAGCCCCCGCCGAGCTCAACGGCAACGGCGCCTACAGCGTGGAGGTCGATGCGCCGATCTGGCCTCGGGACGTGGTCGTGGTCGCCCGCGACGTCCTCGGCAACGAGTCGGTGGAGCGCCTCCAGGTCGTCGGCTTCCTGGACTACCGCGGGCTGCCGTGGGTGGTGATCATCGGCGCGGCCACGGTCGCGGCCGGCGGATTCCTGTTCGTGCGCACGCCGCAGCGTCGCGAGCGGCCGGTGGCGGCCTGGGAGGACGGCGTGCTGGAAGAGGTCGACGGGGACGTGCGCTGATCGGTAGGCTTGCGAGCATGGTCGCTCGCCGGGCGGCCGCGTACCGCAGCGAGGTGCCGACCATGAGCCGCATCGACGACCTGGACGCCATCGTCCGCCAATTCGACCTCAACGAGCATCCGTTCTACCAGGAGTGGCGCGCGGGCACGCTGCCGATCCAGCGGCTCGCCGAGTACGCCGACGAATGGGCGCCGTTCATCGGTGCGATCGATGCGGGCTGGGACCGCATCGGCTACCCCGACTACGCCGCCGAGGAGCGCGAGCACGACCTGCTGTGGCGGGACTTCCGCAGCGCGCTCGGCGCATCGGGCGAGATGCGGCGACCGCAGTCGAGGACGCTGCTGGCGGTGGGTGAGCAGGCGTTCGCATCGGTTCCCGAGACGCTCGGCGCGCTGTACAGCTTCGAGGTGCAGCAGCCCGCGACCGCGAGCTCGAAGCTCGCCGGGTTGCGCGAGCACTACGCCGGGACGGTCGGGGCCGCCGGGCAGCGCTACTTCGAGGAGCACGCCGTCGAGACCGATGAGCCGGCCATGCTGGCGTCGCTGATCGAGAAGCTGTCGGACGGCGACTTTGCACGCGCGAAGACGGCGTGCGCGGTCTTCAGCGCCGCGGCGTGGGGCGCGCTCGACGGGGTCTACTACACCGACTAGCCGCGGCGGTTGCTGAACTCGACGGACCAGCGCCAGGCGGAGCCGTCCTCGGCGTTCCACCACGCGGTCAGGATGCCGGCCTCGCCGCCGGGGAGGATCACCACGCTGCCGAGGTCGGCATCTGTGGGCCAACGGTCCTCGCGCGTCACCTGGTCCCCCGCGATGGTGAAGCGAGTCATGGGCACGTACCCGCCCTCGCGCGTGAGCGTCTCGCCACGGGCAACGACGCGGTCGTCCCCCTGGCGAACGGTGACGGCAACCTTGCGCGCCACCGCGTGAACCCAGACCACGTCGGTCGGGTCGATCCGCGCGCGCGCGATGTCGATGCCGGTCGCGCCGGCGCCGGGGTACCAGATCTCCCAGGTGTGCACGTGGTCCATGGCCATGCCGTCTCTCCTCTCGCGTGTTCGAACCGATGCTACGGCCCGCGGCCATTGTCCAATTCATCGGACAAACCGCGCCACAGCGCCGTTCAGGTGCGATCGGTCCGATCTATCGGTTCCGAGCACGCTCAAGGTGAGCCTCGAGGTGCGGTTCAGGCACGCGTCGCGCCGACAGATCGGACAGGTCGAGCCTGTCGAGCCTTCAGGCTCGATCCTTCCGGTTAATCGTTTCGGCCGGCGGCCAGCTCCACGAATGCGTCCAGCGAGGACGGATTCGCCAGGGAGCCGCGCGAGGCGGCGACGTCGGGCAGCGTGCCGGTCAGGATCCGCTTGACCGGCACCTCGAGCTTCTTGCCCGACAGCGTGCGCGGGATGGCGGGCACGGCGAGGATCTCGTCGGGAACGTGCCGCGGCGATAGGGACGAACGCAGCTCGCGCGACAGGCGCGCGCGCAGCGCATCGGTCAGCTGGCAGTCCGGACGGAGGGCGACGAACAGCAGCAGCCGGTCACCCTCGTCCAGGTGCACGACCAGGGAGTCGGCGACGTCGGGATCGGCCTCGACCAGGGCGTAGAACTCGGCCGTGCCGATCCGCACGCCGCCGCGGTTCAGGGTCGCGTCGGAGCGGCCGCTGATCACGCACGAGCCGCGCTCGGTGAACGTGATCCAGTCCCCGTGGCGCCACACGTCCGGCCATTCGTCGAAATAGGCCGCGCGATATCGCTCACCGGAGGGGTCGTTCCAGAACGAGACCGGCATCGACGGCATCGGCGCGGTGATCACGAGCTCACCCTGCTGGCCAACGAGCGGCCGGCCGTCAGGCGAGAAGGCCTCGACCGCGCAACCGAGGTGGCGGCAGCTGATCTCGCCCTCCCACACCGGCACCAGCGGCGACGCACCCACGAAGGCGGTGCAGACATCGGTCCCGCCGGACACCGACTGCAGGTGGACCGATGGGCTGATCGCGTCGTACACGTAGCGGAAGCCCTCGACCGGCAGCGGGGCGCCGGTGGAGCCGATGCCGCGCAGGCGCGAGAGGTCGGCGATGTCGCCCGGGCGCAGGCCCTCCTTGCGGCAGGCCATCAGGTACGGCGCGGACGTGCCGAAGTACGTGAGTCCCTCCTCCTGGGCCATCCGCCACAGGAAGCCGAGGTCGGGGTGGGCCGGCGACCCGTCGTACAGCACGATCGTGGCGTCCACGGCGAGGCCCGACACGAGGTAGTTCCACATCATCCAGCCGGTGGTGCTGAACCAGAAGAACCGGTCCGTGGGCCCAAGGTCGTGGTGGAGCGCGTGGATCTTGAGGTGCTCGAGCAGGATCCCGCCGTGGCCGTGCACGATCGGCTTTGGCAGCCCGGTCGTGCCCGAGCTGTACAGCACGAACAGCGGATGGTCGAACGGCACCTCGGCGAAGGCC
>DASVDT010000139.1:0-4453 GCA_036380955.1 Candidatus Limnocylindria bacterium
TCGAGCTCGACTCGCACTGATACATCGGTCTAATCGCGCCCAGGAGCGGGCCGGGCTCGATCTCACCGATATATCGGCGCGCCGCGAGCGGCGCCTCAGTCGAAGTCCCAGATGCCGCGACCGGCCGAGAACTGGAGCGGCCTCCGCGCTGCCCAGCGCGAGATCCAACGCGAAGACCTTACGCCGATGAGCCGGCGCCCTGAGCCCTCAGGCGGTGGCTTCCTGCGGCACCTTGCCCTGCTGGAGGATTCGGATCGCATTGCCGAACGGATCGCGGATGCCCATATCGGTGCCGTAGAAGTGGTCCGTCGGCTCCTGCGTGAAGTCGGTCACACCACGCGACTTCAGCTCCTCGTACAGGGCCCGAGCATCGGGGGTGATGAAGACGAGACCGCCCAGGGCGCCCTTGGTGATGAGCTCGCGGATCTGGGCGGCGGTGGCGTCGTCGTGCAGCGGCGGACCGGGCTGCTCCAGGTTGATCTCGGTCGTCTCACCCGGGACGCGGACCGTCAGCCAGCGGTAGTCGCCCTGACGAACGTCGTTGCCCTTCTCGAGGCCGAGCTTGTTGACGTAGAAGTCGAGCGCCTCGTCCTTGTCGAGGACGTAGATCGTCGCGACATTGAGCCTGCTGATCACGGTGACGTGCTCCTTGGTGCGTTTCGACCTCAGGCTACGGGAGCCGATGCGGCGGGCGCTTCTCCAAAACTGCTCGATTGGAATCGCTCGCTCGCAGCGATCATCGGGCGCATTGCCGCCAGCTGGACGCAGTGCGGCGTCACGATCGGCCCGTGGCCCAGCCGATAGTCCGATGGCGTCTCCCCCACGATGTCCCGGAACGTGCGGCTGAAGGTCCCGAGGCTGGTGAAGCCGACGTCGAGGCAGACGTCGGTGACGCTCCGGTCCGTCTCGCGCAGCAGGAACATCGAACGCTCCACCCGGCGGCGCTGGAGATACCGATGCGGCGTCTCGCCGAACACCGCTCGGAAGGTCCGGATGAAGTGCCCCTCCGACACGTGCGCGACCGCGGCCACGGCCCGCACGTCGAGCGGCTCCGCGTACGCGCGGTCCATCGCGTCGCGAGCGCGCAGCATGCGTCGGTTCAGGTCCTCGGCGTATCGGCTCACACCGAAACGCTACGCCATTCGCCGGTGGCTCACCTGGTCACGCGGGACTTCAGATGAGTCACGCCGGGTGCCCGATCGTGCGGACCGGCTCGAGCCGCGCGTCCGGAGATGAAGGAACGGTCGCGCAGTGCACGTCTTGCGCATTATCCGCCGGTCGCGAGTGAACGCCGCTGCGCCGCGGCCGTCGCCCGCTCGAGCCACTTGGCGAGGGCCGGACGCGGGTCACCCTCCTTGGCGAGGATGTCCGAGACCTTGCCATTCAGGCGGTTGCGGTCGGATGGGCTGAGATCCTGGCCGGTGAGGATGAGGATCATCGCATCCTGGGTCGCCGGGTTGGAGCGGAGCTTGTCGACCACCTCGTAGCCATCGACGTCAGGCATCAGGAGGTCGCAGATGACGAGCTCGGGCGGATCGGCCTCCGCCATGGCGAGGCCCTCCCTGCCCGATGACGCCGCCGATACGTCGAACCCGGCCGGTTGCAACGCCTGGACCACGAGCTCGCGGGCCCCTGCGTCGTCGTCGATTGCCAGCACCTTGACCCGGCGCTGCTTCACCTTCGTGGTGAACGTGTACTGCGCCAGGCGCGCCAGCAGCGCCTCCGGCTTGACGGGCTTGAGGAAGTAGTCGGCCGCGCCGAGGCTCATCGCCACGCTGCGCTCGTCGACGACGGTCACGACGACGACCGGCACGTCGCGAAGGCCCGGATCCGCCTTGAGGCGTCGAAGGACCTCCCAGCCGTCGATGCCCGGCAGCAGCACGTCCAGGATGATCGCGGCCGGTGCCGACGCCCGCGCCGCGGCGATCCCCGACTCCCCGTCCACGGCCACCACGGCCTCGTAGCCCTCGCCCTCGAGGTACGTCCGCAGCAGGCGAACCGCTCCGGGGTCGTCCTCGATCACGAGTACCGCGGTGCCTGCCGTGGCCGGGATCGTCGCGGGCCGGATGGAGTCAGTCCGCTCCTCGCCCGCCGCGCGGCTCTCGGGCAGAACGAGCTCGAAGCGCGAGCCGGAGCCAACCTCGGACGAGACGTGCAGCTCGCCGCCGTGCGCCTCCGCAAGCCTCCGGCTCAGTGCGAGGCCGAGGCCGGTCCCCGCCTCCCGTGCCTTGAGGTCCCCGACCTGGCTGAACTCGTCGAAGATGCGGCCGAGGTCATCGGCGGCGATGCCCACGCCGCTGTCGATCACCGCGATCCGGGCGTCCTCGCCATCCCACCGCGACTCGACGCGCACATGGCCGCCATCGGGCGTGAACTTGATCGCGTTCGAGAGCAGGTTGTACACGATCTGGCGCAGGCGACCGCGGTCGGCCACGACCGAACCGGCCTCGTGGTCCACGACCATCTCGATCCGCTTCCGATCGGCCAGCGGACGAAGCCCTTCGACCGATTCGACCAGCGCCGCGCCGAGGTCGAACGTCTCCCGCTCCAACTGGATTCGCCCCGCCTCGATCTTCGTGAGATCCAGGACATCGTTGATGAGCGACAGCAGGTGCTCGCCGCTGCGATGGACGTGCTGGACCCACTCGTCCGGCACTGCACGACGGTCGCCGGCCAGCGGCTCGTCGCGCATGAGGGCCGAGAAGCCGATGATCGCGCTCAACGGCGTGCGCAGCTCGTGGCTCATGCTGGCGAGGAAGTCGCTCTTGGCCTGGCTGGCCCGTTCGAGCGCCTGGACCGTCACCGCCAGCCGATCCGCCAGCGCCGCGGTCTCCTGCTGCGCCTCGCTGCGCTGCGCGAAGACGGTGGCCTGGTCGAGGAGCGACTGCACGATGCGCAGGTCGTCGGCGGCGAACAGGCTCGGCCGGGGCCTGAGCAGGACGACGGCGCCGGGTTCTCCATCGGTCCGGTCGAAGGGAACGACCGATGCGTACGGCGCATGCATCGCGGCAGCGAAGGCGCCGAGCTGGCCGTCGGCCTCGGTCAGCGCACGGTGATGTCGTACGGGCTCTGGGACGACCTCGAGGGCGTCCGTCGGCACAGCGATTCCGGTCTCATGGTCAACGGCCAGCAGGCGGGGCGGTTCCCCGGCGACCACCATGGCGATCGATGCACCGGTCGTGCGGCGCGCCAGCTCTGCGGTGCGCGTCCAGACGCTCGAGACGCTGTCCTGTGCCTGCGTTCCGGACAGCGTCTGCATGAACTCGAACGAGGCGACCGCGCTCCACACGTTGCGCAACCATGCCGGCGGCATGAAGGCCAGGACGTAGAGCGTCGCTGCGCCGAGCGCGAGGATGTTCCCGACGTTGGCAGCTCCGGGGATCGCCGATCCGAAGACCAGCAGCGCGAGGGCCAGTGCCATGCAGACGCCCGCGGCGGCGGCGGCGCCAAGCCGAACGCGGGCCGATCCGACCCTCCGACGAGCTTCACGTGCAAGGAAGAGCGCGGCAACGAGGTGGGTCACGGCGAAGACCACGGTCGCCGGGATGAAGAGGAAAGCGAGCCGTTCGATCTGGATGGCGATGAACGGTATCGACGTCATGCCCCATGCGCCGATGGCCGCCAGCCACACCGGTCGAGGCACGGGACGGAGCTGGTTCGCGAGTCGCAGGGTGAACAGCGGCTGCGCCAGCAGGAGCGCGAGGGCCGCGCCCAGCACGGGATCCGGCAATCGGCCGGTGATGGCGTTGACGCTGATCGTCGCGTACAGCGCGGCGACCGAACCGAAGATCAGCATCACGTCGCGGCTCAATGCGTCGCGTCGACGCAGGTACGAGATGAGCGTCGCGATGAACAGGACCACGAAGAGCAGCTCGATGACGAGCGTCAGCACGTTCACGCGGCGTCTCCGTGGCGCTGGAGGCCCCGCGTATAGGCATCGACCTCTTCGTCCTCATGAGCCTCGAGCTTCTCGAGCGACGCCACGAACAGATCGGTCAGCTCCGGATCGAACTGGCGACCGCGATTCCGGATCAGCTCCTCGATCGCTTCCTCATCCGACATCCGTCCTCGGTACGGGCGGTCGTGGGTCATCGCGTCATGCGCGTCGACGATGCCCACGATCCGCGCGCCCATCGGGATGGCTTCGCCCGACAGGCCGTCGGGATAGCCGGCGCCGTCCCAGCGCTCGTGATGCGCCCGCACGATGGGGCTCACCAGCCGTCCGATGCGCAGCGGGCTGAGGATTTCGGCACCAATGAGCGGGTGACGCTGCATCTCGGTGCGCTCCTCGTCGGTCAATGCTCCGGGCTTCAGGAGCACGTCCTCGCGGATGCCGATCTTCCCGACGTCATGGAGCACGGCGCCGTAGCCGACGGCCTCGATTCCCTGTTGATCCAGCCCGGCGAGGCGGGCCAGCTTGACGGACCGATCCGCCACGCGGCCGCAATGGTGC
>DASVDT010000140.1:0-19644 GCA_036380955.1 Candidatus Limnocylindria bacterium
CGCGAGGGTCGCGGCGAGGTCGTTTGCCGTCACGTCGCGACCGAGGACCTCGCCGATGCCGTGGTCGACCGCGTACGCCGCATACCAGGCGGGCCAGTCCTGGTCGTAGACGCCGCCGAGGTCGGCTGCCTCGTAGGCGCCGTGCGCCGTCTCCGTCTCCGAGAGCAGCGCCACCAGAGCGCTGATACGATCGGCCGACATCGAGTTGTGTCCTCCACGGGGGTGCGTTGTGGGGACGAGGCTAGCGCAACCGCTCAAGTGGGCGCGCCATCGTGGCCACTGACAAGATAGCCGCCTATCTCGATCTTCTCGAAGAGGCGTTCGGCGGCTAGAACGGAAGCAGCGCCGCAGCGATGCCGGCGATGACGCCGATGGCAAGCGCCATCCCGCCGATCTCCCGCGACCGTCGACGGTCGCGTGCCAGGGCGTCGGGATCGGTGACGGTGGTGGAGTCGCCGAGCGCTCCGAAGTTGAAGATGCCCCGAGAGCCGAAGCCGGCGCAGAAGCGGAACCACGCCTGGAGATAGCCGCTCGCGGCGCCGGCGGCGGGGAGGATCAGGATCAGCCTGGCGATCGGCGGGGCGTCGAGGGCGACCAGGGCAGCCAGGGCCAGGACGGTGACGACGCTGCCGACATGACCGGCCGTGCGCCGCCGCCGTATCTCGGCGGGACCGATGTTGCAGACGCCCGGCTGGTAATGCGGTGCGGGCGGGGCATCGTCGGTGGTTGTGGCACGTGCGGTCGTCATGGCCTTGCTCCTGGGAAGCGCGAGGGATGGACTAACGGTAGGGCACAGCGTCGTTCGGCGCGCGTTGCACCGGGTGCACGAACCGGAGGAGGAGCAACGCGGAGCCAGCGCTACCATCTCGCGCGTGGCGCCGCGAGCCGTGCTGCTGGACCTGCTGATGGCGACGATGAACTCGATCGCGATCTGGACCGCGGCTGCCGGTGACCGCGAGCGGGGCCTTGCATGGCGAGACGCCGTCACGGCGCGAATGATCGACGCCGGACGGTACGTCGACTACGACGGGCTCGTGGAGCGCGCGGCCGCGACCCTCGCACTCCCACCGAACGCACGGGCTGAACTCCGTCAGGCGTGGTCGGTCATGCAGCCATGGCCGGATGCCGTGGCACTCGAGGACCTCGGGGTCGGGTACGCCTTCGTCACGAACTGCTCGAGCGAACTCGCCGCAGTCGCCGTCGAGCGATCCGGACTACGGCCGATGTTCACGCTCGCCGCGGAGGAAGCAGGCTGGTTCAAGCCCAGGCACGAGGTGTACGCCCTCGCCGTCGAACGGCTCGGTTTGAAGGCGACCCAGGTCCAATTCGTCGCCGGCGCCGCGTATGACGCCATCGGCGCCTCGAACGCCGGGCTGTCAACGGTCCTCGTCAGGCGCCGGCCCGTGCGACAGCCGCTGCCCGAGCAGGTCCGGGTGGCGGGCTCCCTGACGGAGGCGCTCGAGGGCACGGAATCCGGGCCCGCCTGAGCGGTGGATGCTACCCTTCGGTCTGCCCGAGCATCGAGTGTCGACGAGAGGGAGTAGGTAGACACCATGCGAAACGCAGCGCGCACACCCGGAGAACGACGCACACCACGACGCCGGGGCATCGCGGCCTCACTTGCGAGCATCGGATTGTTGCTTGCTGCCTGCCAGGGAGGCGGGGCCGGGGCCAGCGCCAGCGGCGGAGGCGGGGACGGCGGCGACGCCGGCAATTACCCCGAGAGCGCAATCACCGTCGTCGTGCCGTTCTCCGCGGGCGGCCCGACCGACACGGTGACCCGGCTCATTGCCGAGCCTATGGCAGCGGAGCTGGGCGTCGAGATCGTCGTCCAGAACGTGGAGGGTGCCGGTGGCACCGTGGCCGCGGAGCAGGTCGCCAACGCCGAGCCGGACGGCTACACCGTGCTCATGCACCACATCGGCATGTCGACGGCTCCGACGCTGTACCCGGACCTGCCGTATGACCCGCTGGAGGATTTCGAGACCATCGGCCTGGTCACCGAAGTGCCGATGACGATCATCGGCAGCCCGAACTTCGAGCCGAACACGTTCGAGGAGCTCGTCTCGTACGTCGGTGACAACCTCGACACGGTCACGTATGCCAACGCAGGCATCGGCGCCGCGTCGCAACTGTGCGGCCTGCTCTTCGAGGAGGCGACCGGTCTCGACGTGACCGAGGTGCCGTACGAGGGGACCGGACCGGCGCTGGACGACCTGCTCGGCGACCAGGTCGACTTCATGTGCGACCAGACGACGAACACGACGGAGCACATCCTGGGTGGCGAGGTGAAGGCCTACGCGGTCACCACGCCGGAGCGGATCGACGCGCTGCCCGATATTCCGACGACCGAAGAGGCCGGCGTGCCCGACCTCCAGGTCAGCGTCTGGCATGGCCTGTACGTTCCGGCTGGAACGCCGGCGGAGATCGTCGAGAAGCTCAACGCCGCACTGAAGGTGGCCCTCCAGGATCAGAACGTGATCGACAGCCTCGCCGATCTCGGTACCGCGCCGGTTCCGCAGGACCGCGCGACGCCGGAGGCGCACACGCAGCAGCTGAGCGATCAGATCGAGCTGTGGGCACCGATCATCGAGGCTTCGGGCGTTACCGCCGGCTGAGCCTGTCGTACCAACGGGTGGGGCGACGCGTGTTGATGTCGCCCCACCTCAATCGAACCTGATGAGGGAGTCGCAGAAATTGCTCGCGGTCCGTGCTGCGCTCAAGGATCTGCTGGCCGGGGCGGTCTTCATCCTGTTCGGCGGCGCGTTCGCCCTGGGTTCGCTCGCGTACGACGTGGGCACCCCGGTACGAATGGGTCCGGGCTACGTCCCCCTCGCGCTCGGACTCCTGATGGTTGCGCTCGGCGTGGCCATCGTGATCAAGGGATTCGTTGCGGCTGAGGCCGATCCCATCGGCAGCGTCGAGTGGCGGGGCGTCATCCTCGTCACGGCTGCGTTGCTGTTCTTCGGCCTCACCGTGCGCGGGCTCGGAGTGGTTGCCGCCCTCTTTGGCGCTAGCCTGCTGGCGGCCCTGGCCCGCGCACGCACCCGTCCGACGACGGCCGTCGCGATCGCGGCCGGGCTGACGATCCTATCGGTCGTCATCTTCATCGGTGCGCTTCAGCTGCGGCTGCCGCTCGTCGGCCCGTGGATCCCGCTGTAGGCCCGGCCGGTGGAGCTGTTCGACAACCTCGGCCTCGGCATCGAGACGGCGCTCAGCCTTCAGAACCTCCTGTTCTGTCTCATCGGCGTGGCGCTCGGGACGGCGGTCGGCGTCCTCCCCGGCATCGGTCCGACCGCGACGATCGCGCTGCTGCTGCCCATCACCTTCAACTTCCACCCGGTATCCGCGTTGATCATGCTGGCCGGGATCTACTACGGCGCGCAGTACGGCGGCTCGACGACGGCGATCCTCATCAACCTTCCGGGCGAGTCGTCGGCGGCGGTGACTGCGATCGACGGCTACGAGATGGCGAAGAAGGGTCGTGCCGGGCCGGCCCTTGCAACCGCGGCCATCGGCTCGTTCATCGCCGGCTGCGTCGCGACCCTGGTGATCGTGCTCTTCGCGCCGCCACTGGCGCGCGTGGCGCTGACATTCGGGTCAGCCGAGATCTTCGCGCTGGTTGTGCTCGGCCTGATTGCGTCGATCGCCCTCGCTCGCGGCTCGACCCTGAAGGCGCTCGCCATGATCGTGCTGGGCTTGCTGTTCGGCACGGTCGGGCAGGACATCTACACCGCCACGCCACGCTTCACCTTCGGCCTCCGCGAGCTGTTCAGCGGGATCAACTTCGTCTCCGTCGCGGTCGGCATGTTCGGCGTCGCCGAGATCCTGCGAAACCTGGAGGACGAGCGCACCCGCGACCTGGTCACGAAGCGGATCGCCGGGCTGATGCCGACGCGCGAGGACTTCCGGCGCATGGCCGCTCCCATCGCCCGTGGCACGGTGCTCGGTTCCGCACTCGGCATCCTGCCGGGCGCGGGCCACGTGCTGGCGGCGTTCGGCTCCTACTCGATCGAGAAGCGGCTGTCGAAGCGAAAGTCCGAGTTCGGCCACGGCGCGATCGAGGGGGTGGCAGGCCCGGAATCGGCGAACAACGCCGCGGCGCAGACGTCCTTCATCCCGCTGCTCACGCTCGGCCTGCCGGCACACCCGGTCATGGCGCTCGTCTACGGCGCGCTGATCATCCACGGCATCCAGCCGGGTCCCAACGTCATCCGCGCCGAGCCCGAGCTGTTCTGGGGACTGATCGTGTCGATGTGGGTCGGCAACCTGTTTCTGGTGTTGCTCAACCTGCCGCTCATCGGCATCTGGGTCAGGATGCTGACCATCCCGTACAAGATCCTGTTCCCGGCGATCATCGCCTTCGCCGCGATCGGGACGTTCTCGCTCGCCCTCAATCCGTGGGACGTCTACACCATCGCCATCTTCGGTGTCCTGGGCTACGGCCTGATCAAGCTCGGCTGCGAGCCCGCTCCGTTGCTGCTCGGCTTCATCCTGGGGCCGCTGCTCGAGAACCACCTTCGACGCGCACTGATCATCTCGCGCGGCGACTTCAGCACCTTCATCGAACGGCCAGTCTCAGCCGTGCTGTTGGCGATTGCGCTCGGCGCGCTGGTGCTCGCGGTGCTTCCCGCAATTCGGCAGAAGCGTGAGGTCGTGTTCGCCGAGGAGGACGACTAGGCCGGCTCCACCTCGGTCAGGCGCACGTTGCGCTGCTCCTCGATCAGCCGCGCCGGGTCCGGGTCGAACGCCATGCGCTCCGGCGACCCGAAGTAGGCGGCGTCGCCATCGGCGAAGGCGTCCCAGCCGCCGGGGTGCGAGAGAAGCCAGATGAACCGATGCTCCTCGGGCACCGTCCACGCCCCGAGGATCTCGAAGCCGATCGATTGGCGCAGCGGCGCCAGGCGATCCCGCCATTCGACGACGAAGCGGTCGAGCTCTCCCTCGCGGATGCGGTACTCCCGGAGCTGAACGGCCCTGGTCATGCCCGTGTTGCCACGTCGCCGATGATCTTCGCCAGCTCGCGCGGCTTCGACCACATCGGCCAGTGGCTGGTCGGCAGGTCGATCCAGGTCGCATTGCGGAGCTCCGGGATGCCCGCCAGGAACGACGGCGGCTCGTCACCCTGGGCGTACTGGCGGTACTGCTCGGCGGTAAACGCGGTGCAGATGAGGGTGCTCGGGAGATCGCGCCGCGCGTCGTTGGTGAGCTCGACCGTCCCGCGCACCACGCCGCCAGGCACCGGCACGGCGCGCTGCCGGAAGGTCTCCTTCTGTTCCTCGCTCAGGCCGTCGAGGTTTTCCTCCGCCTCGATCTCCTCCCACACCATCGGCTTCTCGTCGTCCTCGAAGCCCGGGTCGAGCGGCGGGATGCCGGGCGCCGTGTCGACGTAGACCATGGCGGCGATCCTTTCCGGCACCCGATCGCTGGCGGCGTAGCCGGAGAAGCCGGTCGCGCTGTGGACCGCCAGCACCACGGGCTCGGACGCCGCGTTGATGGCGTCGACGATGGCGTTCACATGGTCTTCGAACGTGATCGACGACCGGTCGGCGTCGGCCGATTCGAGGCCGGGGAGCGTGATCGCGGTCACGTCGTGGCCGTCCGCGCGCAGCAGCGAGGCGACCTCGTCCCAGGCCCAGGCACCCAGCCAGAAGCCCGGGACCAGGATGATCGGTGTGCTCCTCATCGGTGAACGTTCCTCATGGTGGGTGATTCGAATTGACGCGCAAGACCGATGCCGCACGGTTCGCGCACGACGATCAGAAGTCGATCCGCATGACGACGCGGCGCTTTCCCGGTCGATTGACCTCCGCCATGCCGGCAGCGGCGAAGATGCTCTGCGCGCCGACATGGATCTCGTCCCACGTGATCTCGCCGGCGTCGGTCCGCATCGGGTACGCCTCGAGCGCTCGTGCGCCGCGCGAGCGCGCGTGGTCGACTGCGGCGCGCGCCAGCGCATACGCGACGCCCTGCCTGCGAAATCCGGCCCGCACGAGCACGCACGTCACGGACCACACCGAGGCGTCGTCCTTGTCCTCGGCGCGTCCTTCCCACGGCGTCCGGTACACGCGCAGCAGCCCGAAGTACGCCGGGCGCGGCTCCACCGCGCACCATCCGACCGGCTGATCGCCAAGGTACGCCAGCAGGCCGCTCGTCGACTCCGCGCCGGGTTGACCGGCGTTCGTCTGCTCGCGGAGGCGCAGGGCACGCTCCTCCGCCGGGAACTTGGAGAAGGCCTCGCCCGGGTGCAGCTTGTAGCGCTGGCAGAAGCACACCGATGCGGAGCCGCGCGTGCCGAACACGGCGGCGATGTCCTCCCACGGCGCCCCGTTGGCTGGAATGACCCTGACGCGGTCCGTCATGCCGATGCGCTGGTCGCGCTCGCGGCGGGCTCCCAGCGGCCGGCCCAGCGGAGGATGCGCAGTGCGCGCAGCGTGTTCCACCGGCTCGGGCCGCCCTCGGCCTCGCCGAGGTCGACGTGCGAGGCGTCGTGGTAGGCGTGGTCGAGCGGCCATCTTCCGTCGGCATTGCGCTTCGACTCGACGATGTCGAGCGCCTCGCCCATGCGCGGATCGGGCTCCGGACGAGCCCGTCGGAAATGGTCGAGCACGCGTGGCACCGTGTAGAACCAGGCCTCGGGGAATCCGGCGTAGAGCCACCGCTTCTGCGGGATCTCGCCATCGGACAGTCGATGGAGGAGCTTGCGCTCGAGGAGGTAGTCCTCGCCACGGCGTCGCGCGGCCGTGACGTCGCCGTTCGCGCCGGCCGACCGCTCGTACTCGAGCAGGCCCTCGAGCACGTTGAGCGTCGAGTCGAACGAGCCGCGGGTCGAGCCGTTCTCCTGCTCGCAGTTCCAGCCGCCGTCGGCCATCTGCTCGGTCAGCAGCCTGTCGACGATGCCCTTCACATCCTGCCCGAAGTAGGCGCCGATGGCGACCGTGCGCCCGTTGATGCACGGCTCGACCTCACCCTCCCAGAAGCGTAGGTTGGGGTCGTAGTCCCAACGCGCGGCCTCGTGAATCGGCGCGATTGCGCGGCGCACCTCATCCGCGTCGGGGTCGATCCCGAACAGGTACAGCAGGTGGAGCGTGTCGGATGTGCCGATCCACCTCGGGAAGAACGTTCCGCCGCCCCATCGGCCATCGGCGTCCTGTGCAGCCAGAATCTGCGCGCCCCAGCCCTCATGGGCGATCCTCGATCGTTCGGCGGCAACCTCCGCCGGAGGCGCATCGGTCAGGTCGCGCAACACCTGCCAGCGGATGGCGGGATCGGAATCGAGCAGCCAGTCGATCATGTTCATTGGCGGATCATGCGCGGAGAAGATGACATCCCGCGGCAGGAAATCAGGCCACGCCGGCGTTCGTGAGAAGCTCGTGCCCCTGATCGGCACTGCCCGTGACCGGTTGGTCGCCGGTCGGGAGCGCCGAGTAAGGCCCATGAGCAGGCTCCATTGGCCGGGAATGTGCACGGACGCTGGCCATGGCCGCCTCTCCTAACGTCATCGTCCGCGAGGCGGACACCATCTGGCACGAGCAGGGCGGCTGGTTCGACGCTCGCTGGCACTTCAGCTTCGACCGGTACCGCGATCCCGACAACGACGGCGTCGGCGCGCTGCGGGTGTTCAACGACGACCGGATCGTGGCCGGTGCCGAATGGCCGATGCACCCTCACCAGGACATCGAATCCAACACCTACGTCGTGTCCGGGCACTTCCTCCACGCGGACTCGCTCGGCAACAACGGCCGCCTCGAGGGCGGCGCCGCGCAGGTGATGACGTTCAGCCACGGCGGCGACCTGCATTCGGAGAAGAACGGCTCGACCGATGAGCCGATGCGCTTCATCCAGTTCTGGATCCTTCCCAGCACCCGAGGACTCCAGACGACCCTCCAGCAACGGCAGCACACCCTGGAGGATCGGACCGATCGCTGGCTGCAGATCATGGGACCGGCCGGTACCGATGGCCTCGACCTCGCCCAGGATGCGGTCGCCCTCGTCTCCCACCTGACCGATGCCGGCCGCCTTGAGCACTCCTTCGGACCCGGTCGTGGTGGCTACCTGTACGTGATCGATGGCAGGCTTTCGCTGAACGGCGACTCGCTCCGAACGGGCGACGCCGCGAAGGTCCTGGGCGAGGCCGAGCTCGAGCTTGGGACGGACCTCGCCGCGGAGCTCATCCTCATCGACGTCCCACTCCAGTTCGAGCCGGTGGGCGTCTGGGCGGGCGAGTGGTAAGGGGGACTGCCCGAGCTTGACTCAGGCGGGAACGAACGACCTGAGCTCCGTGCCCGACGAGAACCGATGCTCGTCGATCTGCCGCAGGCGCAGCGGGGCATCCAGCTCCGGCCAGAACGGAATGCCTGTGCCGAGCACGACCGGATGGATGACGAGGCGGTACTCATCGACGAGGCCGCGGCGCACGAACTGGCCGGCGAGGTTCGCGCCACCGACCTCGAGATCTCCGTCGAACTCTCGACGCACGTCAGCCAGGACCTGGCCGACGTCGCCGCGGACGAGGCGTGCTCCGTGGTCGACGTGATCCAGGGTGGACGAGAAGACGATCTTCGGCGTCCGATTCCAGATTCGCGCGAACTCGCGCATCACCTCGGTCGCCTCCGGGTCGCTCTCCCCGGTCGGCCAGTACGCCGACATGACCTCCCACAGCCGCCGGCCGTAGAGCGATGCCTCCACGCTGCGCGCGTGCTCGTTGAACCAGGCGTGGAGCTCATCGTCGACCTGGGTCCATTCCAGGCTTCGGTCGGTCGTCGCGATGAAGCCGTCGATCGACACGTTGAACAGGTAGATCAGCTTGCCCATGACGAATCAGGCGCCCGGGATCTCGCCGAACTCGGGTCGGCCCGCGGTCCGGTACGTGGCGATCAGCACGCCCGATGGCGTCGTGCGCGACGACTCGAGCACGAGGCCCGTCGACAGAGCGCTTTCCGGGAAGAGCCTGCGTCCGGCGCCGACGATGACCGGGAAGACGAGCAGGTTGAGCTCGTCCAGCAGGTCGTTCTCGAACAGGGAGCGCACGAGCATGCCGCTGCCATGCACCTGGAGCTCGTTGCCCGGTCGCCCTTTGAGCTCGCGCACAGCATCGACGACGTCCCCACCCACTACGGTCGTGTGCTCCCACGTCGGGTCCCTCAGCGTCGTGGAGGCGACGTACTTCGGTAGGGCGTTCAGCTTGTTGGCGGTCGGGTCGCCCGGATCCGCGGCGGTCGGCCAGTACGCGGCGAAGATGTCGTACGTGCGCCGGCCGAGCAGAAAGGCGTCGACGCGGCCGAACACGTCGTTCATGAAGGCGCCGGTGGCCTCGTCGAAATGAGGGACCAACCAGCCGCCGCGTTCGAAGCCGCCGCTCGTGTCCTCGGTTGGACCGCCGGGGCCCTGGTAGACCCCGTCGACCGACAGGAACATGGTGGAGGTCAGCTTCATCGGACTGCGCTCGCCAGGACCTCGCGCAGCTTCGCCGCGAACGCATCGGGCTCGCCGCCCCAGCCGTACTCGCCGCCCAGGAAGCCACCGTGGTGGCTCGGGAAGACGGCCGGCTCCGTGCCCAGACGCTCGGCCACGGCATGGGCGCCGCGGTTCGCCATCTCGCCCTGGGACTCGCTGCCCGCGGCACAGACGATTCGCGTCGAGACGCTGCGCAGCACCTCGAAGTCCGGCTCGTAGTGCGTGGTGCCGACGATGTTCTGCGCGAGCATTACATCGGTCCGCGTACCGTCGTCGTCGGCCGGCATGCCGAAGGCGGATGGATCGGGCGCCGGCTGGCTGGCGATGTCATCGGGGAATGGGCCTCGATGCCCGGTGATCGCCATGAAATGCGCCATGCCTGCGCCGAAGCCACCCCGCTGATACGAGTCGCTGATGGCGCGCACCGCCGCCCTCGCATTCTCGGCGTCGGGAAGGATCGTCGCGATGGGCGGCTCGTGCGCGACGAGGATCCGGACGTCTTCCGGATGGGAGGTTACGAGCGCGAGCGCATTGACCGCACCACCGCTGCTGGCGAACAGGTCGACCGGCCCACCGACCTCCTGGATGATCCGATGGAGATCATCGGCGTGCTGATCGGGATTCGAAGGGGTCGTCGGATCGTCCTTCGTGCTGCGCTCGGCCCCGCGGGGGTCGTAGGTCACGACCGTCCGGTCCGGGAAGTGACTCGACAGGCTGGCGAAGCCGGATGCGCCCATCGGCGAGCCGATGAGGAACAGTGGCGGTTCGTCGGTCGAGGTGCCCGGTCGGACGTCGTAGGCCAGGGTGGCGCCGGGTGCCCGGATCGTCCGCGTCTGGGATTCGGTGACGGTCATGTCGTCGCTCCTGCTGTCGTTGCACTACGTGCGGTTTGCCGCGACTGCTTCCGCGACGAGGGCGCCGAAGGCCGCTTCATCCAGTTGGTCGCCTTCGGCGAGATCAATCGCGCGGGTCGCTTTCGCCTCCAGGCCGGCGTTGAAGAGTCCGGCTGGATCGGGGAGCGTCGCTCCCTTGAAGAAGTTCACCTTGACGTGATCCGCGAAGGCGCCGATGGCGACGACGTTGCCTCCATCGGCGAACACGGGCGTGCTCCATTTCCAGGCTTCGGTGATATTCGGATCGGCCTCGTGCACGAGCGCCCGAATGCGCGTCGTGAGCCGGCTCTGCCACGCCGGAAGGCTGCGCAGGTACTCGTCGATCTGCGATTCGGGATTCATGCCGGCTCCTCGCTACTCACCGTGTGGACGACGCAGATGGACCGTTCTCGTCGGTCTCATCAGGCCGTCCGAACGGTGTCCTCGGCGAGGATCGCGTCGATCTGGCCGACCGCCTGCTTCATGCCTTCCTCCTGGCCCATGGCCAGCAGCTGCTCCATGGCCTCGGTGCTCGGGAAGCGGTTCAGGATCGACATGCGGGTGCGCCCGTCGCCGGACTCCTCGATCGTCACCTCCATCTCGCCGGTTGGAAACTCCTCGTTCGGCGTGCCGTCGTCGTGGGCGAAGCCGTCGCGCACCAGGAGGCGATGCGGCGCATCGGCCTCGAGGATGTCCCAGTAGCCCTTCGGCTGGTCGCCCTCCGGGCCGGTCATGTGGTACTCCACGCGGCTGCCGGGCGTCAGCGCGTGCTTCGTGAACGTGGCGGGGTACGTGGGCGGACCCCACCAGCGCTCGAGCTGGCGCGGGTCGGCCCACAGCTGCCACACCCGTTCGGCCGATGCGTCGAACTCGGCGTCCAGCGTCATGGTCAGGGCATCGGCGTCCTTGCGCACGGCGGTCACGGTCATCGGTCTGCCTCCTTCGTGTCGGTGATGAGCTCGGTCATGCGGTCGACTCGTCCGCGCCACAGCTCCTCGTACTTGTCGAGCAGCCGCCGCGCCGCGAGCAGGCCCGCCAGGTTGGTGCGGACGACCTTGCGTCGCCCGATGCGCTGCTTGGTGACCAGCCCGGCCCGCTCGAGAATGGCGACGTGCTTCTGCACCGCCGCGAAGCTCATGGCGTAGTGACTGGCGAGCTCGGCGACGCCCTCCTCGCTGTCGATCGCGCGGCGCACGATGTCACGCCGCGTGGCGTCCGCCAGCGCGCCGAACATGCGATCGAAGTTGGGTGGGACGAGCTGCATGGATACAACCATACGGTTGTACATCCTTGCGTGTCAAGCTGTTCCGGGCGCTCTAGCGGCCGAATCGCACCGGAGCGGCCGCCCAGGTGTCAGGCGGCCAGTCTATCGGTCACCCACGCGCGTGAGCGGCGCGCAGCCGGGCCCCTCGTGCGTCCGACTGACCGATAGAGTGGCCAAACGACACGCCAAGCCGCGTTCCGGTGAAGAACGGCCGATAGATCCGCCAGTTGCGGCGGGTGAAGGATTCGCATGCCGGGGGCGCTCGGGATCGCCATCCTCGGCAGCGTCGGAACGGCGCTGTATCGCGCCGAAGTGGCGGATAAGCTCCCCGCCGATGTCCCCGCCGCGGCAGCCGATGCGGCGCGCGACACCCTCGGCGGCGCCATCGCCATCGCGGAGTCGCTGCCCGCCGCCATCGGTGACGCCGTCGCATTGGCGGCGCAGGTCGCGTTCGTCGACGCGCTTCACCTGGTGGCGGCGGTCGCCGCCATCGGCGCATTCATCACGGCCGCCCTGTCCGCAACCGCCCTCTGGTCCGTGCCGGCACGCTCGAGCCTGCCGGCGGAGGGGCGACGGAGCTGCTCGCCGCCGATTGACGACGCTCCGTGAATGGGGTCAGCCCGGAGCTGTCAGTCGGACGAGCCGATCAGCTGACCGCCTTCTTCACGAGCTCGGCGATCTTCGCTTCATCGGCTGGTGCCAGCTTCGTCAACGCCCAGGACGTCGCCCACATCGAGCCGTCGTCCAGGGTGGCGGCCTCCTCGAAGCCGAACGTCGCGAAGCGCGACTTGAACTTGTCGGCGGCCTTGAAGAAGCAGACGACCCTTCCGTCCCTGGCCCAGGCGGGCATCCCGTACCACGTCTTCGGCTCGAGCTGCGGCGCGTTTGCCTTGACGATTGCGTGGATGCGCTCGGCCATCTCGCGGTCGGGTGGCGGCATCTCGGCGATCTTGGCGAGGAGGTCGCTCTCGCCGTCAGGCTTGCCACCCTTGGCCGCCTTGAGCTCCTTCGAGCGCTCCTTCATGGCGGCGATCTCGTCCTCGGTCCACTGATGATCGGCCGTCCGCTTGGTCGATCTCTTCCTGTCGGGCATCGCGCAGCTCCTTGCTGGTCGGTCTGGTCTTGGATCTCGTTGGCCCGATGCTACGCACCATCGGAACCTCATGGCTTCTCCGAAACTGACCGATCACGGGTGAGCTCGAAGACCGGCCGGCCGCGAGCGGCCACGACCGGGTTGTCCAGGTCGACACCGTCGACGATGCGAATGAAGGCGGCACCGAACGGGATGCGCCGAGCCAGGGGACCCAGGACGTCGCGGAAGAAGGCCACCCGCTGTGCGGGGTCCAGCTCCACCGCACGCACCTGATCCTGGCGGCCGCCAACCCCGATCGTCGCCTCGCCGGCGGCGCGCAGGTTGCGCACCCAGTTGACTTCGCCCCACGGCGCCCATACCCAACGCCTGCCGGCGTCCTCGATGACGGCCAGGGGAGTCGTGCGCGGCATGCCGGACCTGCGGCCGCGGATGGTCAGCAGCCGGTTGGGCCCAAGCGGCAGGCGGGCGGTGAGGAGGCGCCGCGCGACGGGACCGAATGCCCGAACCCACCATGGCGCGTGGTCGGCGTGGCCGGTGTTGGTCGTCATGTTCGTTCTCCCTTCGTGTGTCTGGATGTCTCGCGTCACCGGGCCACGCTCCCGAGCCAGCTGCCGATGAAGAGCAGCACGCCGAGCGCAATGCCGAAGCCGATGACGACCGCCGGGTGATCGCCGAGCGACGGCTGGGTCGGGGCCGACCGCACCGGCCGCGTCACACGCCCGTAGGTGGTGCGCCGCGACTCGGGCCACTCGGCCCACGTCGTCGAGGTGCGCGGGCCGTCGCCCGAGCCCGCCCACGCGGTCCGCTGGCGGCCGGCATAGTGCCGCTGCGGCCAGCGAGCAGCTCGCGGAGCGTCGTAGCCGGCGCGGCGCGCGGGGTCCGAGAGGATCCGCCAGGCCTCGTTGATGCGTCGCATCCGGTCGGCGGCACCCTGTCCCGGGTTCAGGTCCGGGTGAAACCGCTTGGCGAGGCGCCGGTGGGCGCGTGCGGCGTCGGCCCGGCTCGCCCCGAACGGAATGCCCAGCGTTGCGTACGGGTCCATCGTCGTCGTTGCCATGTCAGGCGCTCGTCGGCGGGCGCCGGGAGGCGCGACCGGCATCGGTCTGGAACAGCAGGTCGGCGACGACGAGGGTCACGATCGCGACCTCGATGCCCTTCGTCACCCAGCCGAGCGTGAAGGACGGACCGACCACCAGGTAGGCCACGATGGTGACCGATGCGAAACCGGCCAGTCCGAGCTTGGGCAGCCAGTTGAGACGGCGAGTGGCCGGCGTCGGCGCGACGGCCGCGACGACGTAGGCGGCGCCCAGGGCCAGGTATGCGGCGGCGTTGAGCAGGAAGAGCGTCCCACCCAGGCTGTAGTGGATGAACGCGGTGGCGAGCGTGAGCTCGATGATCACCCCGGTGAGGAGGATCCGCGGTGTTGACGTCTGGGTCACGGTGCATGTCTCCGGTCGTTGTTTCGGTGTCATACAGAGCACGAACCGATGTCGCCGGATGTGACCGGAGCGGGGAAATCCGCGACCATGTCACATATCCGTCACCGCCTTCGTGCTCCTTTCATGACCCCACCGATGACGACGACGACATGACACGACGCGACTGGCTTGCCGAGGAGTTCGAGCGCCATCGCGGTCACCTGCGCGCTGTCGGCTACCGCATGCTCGGGTCCGTCACCGAGGCCGATGACGCGGTCCAGGAGGCATGGCTGCGCCTCGATCGCAGTGATCCGGGCGGCTCGGATGATCTCCGCGGCTGGCTCACCGTCGTGGTGGGGCGCATCTGCCTGGACATCCTCCGCCGTCGCAGGTCCCGCCGGGAGGAGCTCGCCGGCTCGTGGCTACCCGAGCCCATTCTCCGCACCCCCGACGACACGGATCCGGAGCATGAGAGCGTGATGGCCGACTCGGTCGGACTCGCGCTCCTCGTGGTCCTCGAGTCCCTCACGCCGGCAGAGCGCCTCGCCTTCGTGCTGCACGACGTGTTCGGGGTACCGTTCGAGGAGATCGCCCCGGTGGTGGAGCGCTCGCCGGCCGCTGCCCGTCAGCTCGCCAGCCGCGCACGACGCCGGGTGCGCGCCGAGGCACCCGAGCCCGACGCGGATCTCGCCGTCCAGCGCCGAGCGGTGGACGCCTTCCTGGCCGCCTCTCGCGAGGGCGACTTCGAGGGACTGCTCCGGGTTCTCGATCCTGACGTCATCCTGCGAGTCGACGGAGGTCCGAACGCTCCGCGCGCGTTCGCGCAGCCACCACTGGTCGGCGCCGAGAACGTGGCTCGCCAGGCGATGCTGTTCCGGTCGCGAGCGGCGGAGGCCGAGCCGGTGGTGGTCAACGGCACGGCCGGACTGCTCGTGCGCTTCCCGGCACGGTCGCTCCTCGGTGCGTTCACGGTCGTGGACGGACGCATCGCCGAGATCTACCTCATCGCCGATCCGGAGAAGCTCCGAGGAATACCCCCGGACTGAGCTGCCTCAGATGGAGTCCAGCGCCTCGATGATCAGGTCGACGATCTCGGGCGCCGCGGCCGGATCGGTGACGCCGTCATGGGTCACGCCCGGCAGGACGATGCCCTCGGCGTCGAATCCGGCGGCGCGGAGGGCGTCCACGTCGGCCTTTCCGACGCGGTCCTCCGATCCGGCGATCAGCCACATCGGCGGAGCGGAACCTCCGGCCTGCGCGAGCGGCGGGCGGGGGCTGCCGAGGGCGACGACCCCGTCAGGCTTGGCGCTTCCGTCGGCGAGGCACGCCTCGGACTCCTCATCGGGCTCGATCGCGATCTGGAGACCCATGACGCCGCCCTGCGAATGACCGACCAGCAGGAGCCGATCCGGGTCGCCACCGTAGTCGGCGGTGTGCGCCCGGGCGTACCGCACCGCGCAGCGCGCGTCGCTGATGGAGTCGGAGTCGTAGTTGGCCGTCATGACGCCGCGATACGGCATCAGGAACACGACCGCACCGCGCTTCGCGAGCTCGACGGCGAGCGGCGCCTGGTAGCGACGCTCGTCGAACAGCTTGCCGCCGCCATTCAGGAGGACGATCGTCGGGTGGTCGATGCCATCGGCCGGCGCGATGACGTCCCCCGGCACGCGGCACGGCGTGCCGCCGCACTCCGTCACATCGGTGAAGAGCACGTCGACGTCGGTCTGGAGCCCTCGCACCAGATCGGCTGGAAATGACCCGAGCGTCGACGGCGTCGACGCAGCGGTGGAGCTGACGGGTGGTGGTGTGCCTGCGCAGGCGCCGAGCGCGAGTCCGGTGACGACGAGTGCCGCGACCGACCGCCAGCCGAGACTGCGCCCCATCACGCTGCGTACGGTACTGCGTGTAGCATCAGGCTGATGACCCGGATGAGGGCGGCATACGCGGACCGGTACGGCGGGCCTGACGTGGTCCGCATTCGGGATGTCGAACGACCGACCCCGGCGGGGAATGAGCTCCTGCTGCGGGTGCGAGCCGCGTCGGTCAATCGTGCCGATCTCGACGGCCTGAAGCCGAAGCCCGGCTTCCTCCGCCTGTTCATGGGACTGCGTGCGCCACGGAACCACGGGGTCGGCATCGACGCCGCGGGTGTTGTCGAAGCGGTTGGCCCCGAGGTGGCGCGATTCAAGCCCGGCGACGAGGTCATGACCGACCTGTTCGCCGCCGGCCGCTTTGGCGCTTTCGCCGAGTACGTCTGCGCTCGCGAGAAGGCATTCGAGCCGATACCGACCGGCATGTCGTTCGAGGAAGCCGCCACGCTGCCGCACTCGGCGGTGCTCGCGCTCCAGGGCATGCGCCTGCGCGACGGCCGGACGTTCGAGCCGGGCGCTCGCGTGCTGATCGACGGGGCATCCGGCAACGTCGGGCCGTTCGCCATCCAGATCGCGAAGGCCATGGGTGCCGAGGTCACCGGCGTCGCCAGCGGCGACAAGCTCGACTTCGTCCGATCGCTGGGTGCCGATCACGTCATCGATTACCGGGCGGTGGACTTCACGAAGGCGGGGGAGCGGTACGACTGGATCGTTGCGGTCGACGCGCACCACCCCATTCGCGCGGTGCGACGTGCGCTCAAGCCCGGGGGCGCCTACCTGACCATGGGAGGCACCACGGCCACCATGTTCGCCGCGCTGGGTGGGAGCCTGGTCATGTCGCGGTTCGGCGACCGGTGGTCCGGGATGATGCTGTGGTGGAAGCCGATGCATCGGCCGGACATTCACATCCTCAAGAGGCTGATCGCCGATGGCAAGCTGAGGCCGATGATCGACCGGCGGTATCGGCTGGAGGAAGCCGCCGACGCGCTGCGTTGGGTGGAGGACGGCCACGCCCGCGGCAAGGTCGTCATCACCATGTCGGATGGCGGGGAGTGAACATCCGCCGATGACCTCGCCCTAGCCAGGCTGTCTCATGCCCACGGGCGTGATCCTCGACCGGCTTCTCGAGCGGACCAGGCGGGTCCTCTACGCTGCCGGGACGCGCGCGGACCGCCTGCGCGACCCCGACGCGGTCGTCGCCGCGCTCGATGTCCGGCCTGGCATGGTGGTCGGCGACCTCGGCCCGGGCGCGGGCCACTTCACCCTTCGACTCGCACGCGCGGTTGAGCCCGATGGCGTCGTCTACGCGCTCGACGTCCGGCGCGGCATCCTCGACGACCTGCGTCACGCCGCGGACGAGCGCGGCATCACGAACCTGCGAACAGAGTTCATCCGGCGCGATCGCCTGGAGATCCCGGAGCCGGTGGATGTTCTCTTCGTCTCGGCGACGTATCACCACCTGCCCGAACGAACGGCGTACTTCGCACGCGCACGAACGGACCTCCGGCCCGGTGGGCGCGTCGCGATCCTGGAGTCGCGACGCCAGGGCGTTCTCGCGAGGTGGCTGGCGCTCCATGCGTCGTCGCCGCGCGAGATCGAGCGCGAGATGACGAATGCCGGCTATCGGCTCGTGACCACGCACGACATCGTTCGGGATTACTGGTTCGGCATCTTCGAGGCCGCGATCGCATGATCCTGGGCGAGGTCCGCGACCCGCGGCCGATCACCATCCGGCGTGGCGGCTCGCTGGCTCGTCGCCGTGCATCAGGCCTGTCGTCGGTATCAGCGGGCCGGCGACGGTGCGAGGCTCGCCTGCCGGAACAGCAGCCCTGAAGCCACCCAGCCGGCGATCCAGAAGCCGTCCGCCGGCAGCGTCGGACCCAGACCAGCGACGAGGCCGACGACGGCCACCACCGCCTGCGCCGCCGCCGTCGCGAACATCGCCATGGCCGCCTCGCGCGGCTCGAAGCGTCCGATGGCCAGCCCGGCGAGGGCAACGAACAGGACGAGGACGTACATCAGGTTGCCGTTCTCGACGTCCATGAAGCCCACGGCGAGGTTGACCCAGATCAGCGCCAGCGCAGCGAGCGCGGCGATGCCGACCGCGGCTCGGTGCAGCACGTTCGCCGATCGCGTCGTGGCGTACTCGTAGAGCAGGCCGAAGCCCAGGACCAGCACGCCGACGATGGCGAAGTCCATCGGTCCCCAGTCCATGCCATCCTGCCTGCTGCTGCCGGGGTCAGGGACGCCGATCTGGAACGCCATGAGGACCGCGGGAATCGCCAGCACGACGGCCGTCACGATGATCCAGCGGAGGTACTTCACGGGCTGCGTGGTCATCTGCGCGAGGTTCTCCCTGACGATTCCGGCTGACGTCTCGGCGAAGGTCCTGGCCGCGAAGCCGATGGGGCCGCGGTCGGTATCGGTTCGCTCACGGCAGAGGTCGGTGAATGTCTGCGCCATCGGCTCGGCAAAGCGTTCGCGAAAGGTCCGCGGGTAGAGGCGGAGCAGTCGGCCATACCAGCGTCGGTATCGGCGGATCTGGTGCTCAGGCGCCATCGGCTGATGCCTTCGGGGTGAGGTGCTTCTCGGTGGCGACGGCGACGACGTTTCGGTATCGGTCCAGCTCTGCCTGGAGCGCCTTGCGCCCGGCACCGGTGATGGCGTAGTAGATCCGCCGCTCGTCGACCATGTCGGGGTCCGGGCGCTTGTCGCTCTCGCGGATCAGCCCGGCGTCCATCATGCGGCCGATGGACCCGTACAGCGTGCCGGGACCCATCTTCACCTTGCCGCCCGACTCCCGCTCGACCTGCTTCATGATCCCGTACCCGTGCCGCTCCTCGGTGGAGAGCGCGAGCAGGATGTGCAGAACCGCCGGAGTGAGAAGGCTGCCTTTCATGGTGGCGCACACTATATCCGGAGCGGATATATGTCAAACCGATTCCCGCCGGCGGTGGGTTACGGCTCGCTCGGCCCCGCGTCGGGACTCAACCATTAGTACCACTGACGTCCGGGCTCGCCTGGGCGACGATCAACCGATGGAGAGACCCGACCTCGTCGCTCTGCAGAGCGTTCTCGAATCTCCGTCCATCGTCGTTGCCGAAGATGACCTCGCCACGCGCGCGCTGCTGCGCGCCACGCTCGAGCGTGCCGATTACCGGGTGCGCGAGTTCGACGACGGAGCCGATGCGCTGCGCGAGATCCTGCGCCAGCCGCCGGATGTCGCGCTACTCGACATCGGCATGCCCGGCATGGACGGCCTCGAAGTGACCCGGGCCATCCGGCGCACCCCGGCGACGGCGCTGCTGCCGATCATCCTGGTCACCGCCCGCGGGCGAACCGAGGACAAGATCTCCGGCCTCGATGCCGGCGCCAGCGACTTCGTCACCAAGCCGTTCGAGCCGGCCGAGCTGCTCGCCCGGGTCCGCACGAACCTGCGGCTGTCATCGGCGCTTCATCGGCTGGAGGCGACCCAGGACGTGCTCGTCGCCCTCGCCAGCGCGGTCGATGCCAAGGACCCGGCGACGGAGCACCATTGCGGCCGCGTGGCGGATCGGTCCGTCAAGCTGGCCCGCCTCGCCGGGCTGGATCAACAGGGAATCGAGGCCGTCGGCTACGGCGCCGTGCTCCATGACGTCGGGAAGATCGGCATCCGCGAGGACGTGCTCCT
>DASVDT010000141.1:0-8683 GCA_036380955.1 Candidatus Limnocylindria bacterium
CGAGGAGCGCGGCCAGCAGGACTGGGCCAGCGAGGCCGGGCGGATGCCGCGGCTCTTCCAGGGCGCGGAGACCATCCCGGGTCTGACGCACCCGACCGACACGTTCGACGATGAGCTCACCCTCGACCTGGGCAATCGAACGGTCGAGCTGCGGTACCTGGGACGCGGCCACACGTCCGGGGATCTCGTCGTCTGGCTGCCGGATGAGCGGATCTGCTTCGCCGGCGACCTGGTCGAGGCGCAGGCGGCGCCCTACATGGGCGACGCCCACATCGGCGACTGGTCGACGAGCACGCTGGACAACGTGAGCATGCTCGGTGCGCGCCAACTGGTCGGCGGTCGCGGTCCGGTCGTGCGTGGCGAGGAAGTGGAAACCGCAACCCATGACACGCGCGCCTTCCTGCGCACGACGCTCGAGGGCACCCGGGCTGTGAAGGACGCCAACGGCACGCTCAAGGAAGCGTTCGAAACGGTCCATGCCGAGCTTGCCCCGCGTTACGCCGGCTTCCCGATCTTCGAGCACACCATGCCGTTCAACGTGCAACGCGCCTGGGACGAGCTGGATGGCATCGACCACCCGCGCATCTGGACCGCGGAGCGCGATCGCCAGGTCTGGGACGCGCTCCAGGACTGACGCCGAACGTGGACGTCATCGTCGTCGGGGCCGGCGCCGTGGGCCTCACCCTGGCCGGCCGCCTCGCCCAGCACGGCGCGACGGTCGAGGTCTTCGAGGCCGAGCGGGCGCGCCAGCGCGTTGGTTCCAAGGCGATCTGCATGCAGCGCGAGACGCTCGAGATCTGGCAGCGCCTGGGAGTCGGGGAGCGCGTTGCGCAGCGCGGGATCCGGTGGCGCATCGGCCGCACGTACTACCGCGGCCGCCAGCTGTTCGAGGTCCATCTGCCCGACACGGACGAGCACTTCCCGCCGTTCGTCAACATCAGCCAATCCGAGGTCGAGGACCTGCTCGAGGCCTGCCTCCGAGAGCTCGATGTCCCGGTCCATCGCGGCCACCGCTTCACATCGCTGACGCAGGACGCCGACGGCGTCACGGCAACCTTCGAGGCGGGTGAGGGAGCGGTCCAGCATCGGTCCAACTACCTGGTCGGAGCCGATGGCGCGCATTCGGCTGTCCGGCATGTCATCGGCATGAACTTCGCCGGCTACACCCTCGACGACCGCTTCCTGATCGCCGATGTCCGCGCCGACCTACCGATGACGAACGAGCGGCACTTTCACTTCGATCCACCCTGGAATCCCGGCCGGCAGGTGCTCATCCATCCGCAGCCGGATGGCGTCTGGCGCATCGACTGGCAGCTGCCACCGGAGACCGATCCGGACGCCGAGCGTGACAACGGAGGGCTCGATCGCCGCATTCGGCAGGTGGTGGGGGAGTCGACTCCCTACGAGCTGGTCTGGATGACCGGTTACCGCTTCAGTCAGCGCGTCGCCGATGCGTTCCGCGACGACCGCGTCTTCCTCGCCGGGGACGCCGCGCACGTGATGTCGCCGTTCGGGGCGCGCGGTCTCAACTCCGGCGTCCCCGATGCGGAGAACCTTGCCTGGAAGCTCGCGGCCGCAAGCAACGGGGCCCCGGACAGCCTCCTCGACACCTACGAGGCCGAGCGGCGGCCGGCGGCACTCGCCAACCTTGCTGCCACCGAAGCGACCATGCGCTTCATGGCGCCCCACGGCCCGATCCGACGCGCGTGGCGCAACCTCGTCCTGCGCATGGCGCCTCGCTCGGCCTGGTTTCGGCGGCGCGTGAACTCGGGGCGGCTTGCCGAGCCCGCCTCGTACGAGGGCGCTCCATCGGTCACTCCGGGTCCCGACGGCGGCACGCTGCCACGGCACGGGACCGTGGCGCCCGACGCGCGCCTGCCCGACGGGACGCGGCTGCGCGAGCATCTCGGGCGCGGCTTCATCGTCCTGCTGCCGCGACCCGTGCCGGCGCCAGACCTGCGCGCCGAGCCGCTCGTCATCGGCCCGGACACCGTCTACGGCTCGGAACGCGCCTGGATGATTCGACCAGACGGTTACATCGCCGGCAGCGCCGTGCTCGATCGTCCGAACGCCGCCGGCGATCAGTCGATCGTGTAAGTGATCACCGCGGTCGCTGAGCCGATCTCCGGCGCGGCAACAGCCTGGATCACGGCCGGCTCCCATCGATAGGTGCCCGCCGACACGACGCGCGCCGAGTAGCCGAGGCTGATGTCGGCGCGATCGGTGCCGATGCACCACGAGACGCGCTGTCCCTCCACCTCGTAGGGCAGGATGAGCTCAGGATCCATCCCCGGCCACGCCGTTTGGGAGACCGGCGCGAGGCCGGATGGCAGCAGGTCGGTGACCTGGTAGCAGGTGCTCTTGAGCGGATCGGTCAAGTGCACCTTGAGAGTGACGTGCACGAGGTCGTCCGCTGGCGCGTGGTCGGCTGGCGAGACCAAGCGCTGGAGCGTGACCGATTCGTGGGAGACGAGCTCGTCGTAGCGCGCCTCGGCGAGCCAACTGCTCGTGACGAAGAGCTCACCCTCGAGCGCCCGGAGCTCGAATGCCTCGCGCTGCGCGGCCGTCAGCGCGAGCGTCATCGCACCGCCTGCCTCGAGGATCTCTTCATGGCTCTCGCCGTCGACGGTCCAGGTGAAGCGCGCGGCCGCGCGCGGCAGCCACTCCATGGCTGATCGGGCAAAGCCGACCTGCTCCAGCGCGGCAAGGTACAGCGGTGTTGGGTTGTCGAGGAGGTAGCGCGAGATGTCCATGGCCACCGGATCGCGCAGCTGGCCCGCGAGGAGCAGCATCGTCGCGGTCACCTCGGCCGCCTCCGGCGTATCGACGCCGCTGTCCAGCCGTACCCAGCCACCGAGCCGTTGCCCGTGATCGGTCAGGATCGCGCGCTCGATCGCCCGAGCGGCATCCTCGTCACCCGCCGCGGCGAGGCCGAGCGCCAGCCATAGCCGCTCTCGGATGGTCACCTCGGCGGGATCGAACGTGCGCAGCTGCGCGAGCACGTCTCGATCGATGCCCGCACGCGCGGCCAGGGCGACGATCGCGCGCTCGCGCGAAGGGTCCTCGGCGAGCGTGCTCGTCATGACCTGGTCGATGTAGTCCAGCGGCAGATGGTCGGGTGCAGCGAGCGCGGCTCGCGCGGTCAGGAACAGGTCGCCCGAGGTGTACGGCATCAGTGCGAGGCCTCCCGGCGCCTGAACGCCGATGCCTCCCCACCCGGACGCCGGGACGCTCGCATCCGGGAGGCCGAGCTCGCCGACCAGCAGCTGTCGCGCCACATCGGCCGCGAGCGTCGCGTCGAGGCGGGCAGAGGTGGTCCACGCAAGCCGCTGAAGTACCGGGACCAATGCGCCGCGGCCGCCGTCGCTGATCGCGTAGGTCGTCATCCCGTCACCACCCGGCGCGTCGAAGTCGTCACCGACGGTCGCGTACGCGGTCTGCAGCGTGCGCATCCGAGTCGGTACCACGCGGACGGTTCGGGACACGGCGTCCGTCAGATCGCTCGAGCCTTCCGCGCGGATCGTGAGCTCGTGATCGCCCAACGGCAGTGCCGGGAGTCGGATGCGCGCCTGCTCGAACGCCCGCGCTTCGATCGTCTCGTCGAGTCCGAGCGATGGTGCTTCGACGGTGAAGGTCACCGCGTCGGCCGCATCGAGCTCGTCGCCGTACGTCGTCAGGTGCAGGATCGGCTGCTCGCCCGCCAGGTATTCCGGGGCGACGACGGCGTCGACGAGGAACGGCAGGCCGACCGGGACCTCGATCAAGGCGGTTCCGGTGTCGAGGGCGTCGCTGAAGGCCGCCGCCGACACGACCCAGCTGGTGAGATCGTCTGGCGCATCGAACGTGGCAGTGCCGCGTCCGTTGGCAGCAGTCTGGACGAGCTGGAAGGTCGCGTTGTCCTTGAACTCGGTGCGGACCTCATCCCCGCCGCCCGTAGCGGCTCCGCAGCCGCCGCCGAAGTCCGGCGTCGGCACCAGGTGGGTCGCATATGAGCCGGTGAATGCCGAACCGGTCGGCATCATCAGCGTGCTCGAGTCCAACTCGGAAGCGGCGCCGATTGCGTACAGCTTCGCGTCCACGGCCTGGAGCACGACGTCGGCTGCGATCGGCCGCCCGTGTGCGTCGGTCGTGCTCAGTGCCACCGTGACCTCGTCACCAGGCCGATACCGATCGCGGTCGGGCTCGAGGCGCAGCTCGATCGCCTTGTCCTCGGCATTGACCCGAACGACGACGTCGTTCATGACGATATAGCCCGCCGGCGTGAACCTGATCGCCCGGACGGTGACGCTGGGCAGGTCGCCGTCGCCGAAGAGACGCTCGATGCCCGCGCCGGTCGTGATGACCACGTCGGCGATGCCCGCGCGGCTCACGGCGAACAGCGTGCGGCCGTCCGCGTCGGGCTCGCCGTTGCCAGAACGGACGGTCACCGTGTAAGCCTCGTCCAGCTCGGCTGTCATTTGTCCCGCCGAAGGTCCACAGACGTCGCGCTGCTCGAGGTATGGGAATTCGGCTGCGGCAGGCGATGGCGCCGGCGCGTTCGAGGCCCAGGTATTCAGCTCAACGGCGCGGCCCTGCTCATCGGTGACGCTCAGGGTGATCTCGGCGCCGGCGCCGGCGTCAGCGTCGTCGAACGGCATCTGCAGCTCGAAGGAGCCATCTGCTGCCGACGCGGCGGTGAACGTACCGATACGTTCGACCTGGCGCTGGTAGTCGTACGTCGGGACCGCCCGCTTCTCGATGAAGTCGTAGCTCGTCCCGTTCTGCACGGCCTTCCAGGTGATGCGGTCGACCGCGGCTGTGACCGTCCGACCCGCGAATGCCTCGCCGCCCGGGTCCTGGACCCAGCCGTCAATCAACTGCGCCTCGGCGGCGGCAAGGTCGACGTGGCTGACCGATCCGGACACCCTCAGCGCCCCGGCGTCGAGCATCGCATCCGCCTTCAGCCAGGCGGCCGACGGAAAGACGGCGAAGCTCTCGTCGGCGTAGCTCTCGCCTTCCTGCGGCGAGACCGGCGCAGCGTGCAGCATCCCGAACTCGACCGTGTTCGAGGTCGTGTGCGCCTCGAAGGTGAGCGCCGCAGCTCCGCTCGGCCCAAGCTTGATCGTCTGCTCTCCGGCCGGCTCGAGGGTCGAACCTTCGAGCCGAAGCTCGAGTCCAGGTACGGTCGTGCCATCGAAGAACGTGGCCGCGACGGAAGCGCGGACCGTTTCACCCTGAAGGTAGGCGTGACGCGGTGTTTCCAGGTCCAGGCGGAACGATGGCTTCCGGATCTCGGTCACGCTGATCGACGATTGCGCGACCGACTCGTCGCCGACGAACAGCGTGACGCTGTATTGGCCCGGCGGAAGGTCCTCGACCGGAAGATCGCCGATGATCGTCCCGCGCGGCGTCGCCGTGATCGGGCGGCGTGCGATGGGCGGCGCGTACGGATCCCAGCCGGCCAGCAGCCGAAGCTCGACATTCTCGGGCACGCTGCGATCCGACCTGGCCCGCAGGTAGCCCCAGGCGTGGATCGTGTCGTCGCTGCGGTAACGGAGCCGATCGGTGCCGAGGAGCACCCACCAGGCTTCGGACCCCGCATGCGGCCCGAAGAACCAGGACCCATCGGCGCCGAGTGCCGCGATCGCTTCTGATCCGTCGGCGGCGCGCACCGTGACGAAGGCGGGTTCGGTCGCACCGAAGTTCATCGCGTCGGGTGCAGGCAGCAGCGGCTCGGACATCTCAGCCGTCAGCAGGCCAGCCGCATCAGTCTCGCCCAGGGCGGCGCCGTCGGCGCGCGAGACGGTTGCGCCGGCGACCGGCGCACCGGTCGCCAGGTCGTTGACCCAGGCGACGAGCGTGGCGTCGGACATCAGGACGTAGGCGGCGAGATCCGTGACCTGCAGGACGAGCTGGGCGTGACGCCCTGGCTGCTCGACATCCAGCAGATAGAATCCGCGCTCGAGCGCGCTCGGCAGCTCCAGGCGCTGCTCGGTCCAGCGCGTCCACACCACGGCCTCGTACGAGCCGACGAGCCGCAGCCCCTCCGTCGCGACGGTGCCGCTCGACGACCATATCGCCCACGGGTAGGCACCGCTTAGGGTCGTGGCCGCATCCAGCGCAGCCGAGGCGTTGTCCAGGCCAAAGAGCTTCGCCGTTCGGGTGATGCTCTCCGCACTACCGACATCGCCCTGTACTCCAACCGGGATGACGGCGCTATCGGCAGGTCGGACCTCGTACAGTGCGCGATCGATCACCACGCGCGGCTCATTCGCCGAGGCGCCAGTTGGTGCGGTCTCGAAGGCGAGGCGCTGCTCGCTGTCCAGGCCCTGGTCGCTCCCGTCGACGTGGACGCCGAGCCCGAGAGTCACCGTGTAGAGGGTGGCCGCCGCAAGCCCGTCGGTGGGGATGAAGACCCAGGTGCGACCGTGCTGCTCGAACCGGCCCTCGACCGCCGGCTCGATCGAGAAGCTCTCAGGGAATCCGACGACTCCGTCCTGGTCGAACTCGATCTCGATCCCCGTGTCGACCGGCACCTGCGCGGAAGCATCCTCCGGTACGCGCCGGACGACGTGCAGCGGGCCGCCGGTCCGGAAGGTCCATTCGTCGAGCAGGGCACCGGCCGGGTCGGTGAGCTGGAAGCGATACACCGCGTTCTCCAGCAACGGCGCGCTGGGCTGAACGATGACTTCGCCGGCGTTGTTGCCGGGCGCGATTGTCAGGTCTGCCTCGGGCTCAACGGTCAGCCGCTGTGCCAACTCGACCGCGGGCGTCGAGGTCAGGCTCTGCAGCGTAAACGCCGTGCTCGGATCGACGCGCATGCCCTCGGTCGCAGACGCGAGCAGGTTCGCGGCTGGCTCGTACGGCGGCAGGGTAAGGGCTGCCCAGTCGCCATCAGGTGCGTCCGATGCGGGTGCATCGGATGGCCGCGGCTCACTCGACGCCGCCGATGACGGCATGGACGAGGGCGCGGTGGCGGTCGGACGTCCACCGGTGACGACGAGCGCGACGAGGACGAGGAGCCCGGCGCCCATTCCGGCGAGGCCGCCGATGGTCGCACGTGGGTGGCCGTGCACCCAGGCTCGCACGCGCCGCAACCGCTCAGGAGCGCGCACCGCGTCGATGATGCGTCGAAGCTGCTCGGACATTTCCCCGCCTCTGTGCTACTCGGACACCCAGTGGGTGTTTACGGCGACGTTATGTCCCGCATCTGCGGTCGGACTGCGGTCGTGGCGGCCGGCATCAAGGTGGCTCCGCTGACAACATGTGGACAAGTCCGCCGAATCGTCGCGAAATGGTGGATAACTGGGATTGCGTGGCCGGGCCGCCGCACCGCATGATGAACGCGTCCCGAAGGGGCAGCTGGCCGATCCGAGATCACCTCAACGGTCGCCGCGGTTCCTTCGGGACACTTGCTGTGCGCCGCTAGAACGCCCACTGGCCGGCGGCGAAGCGCCAGGCGAAGACGCCCATGGCCGCGACCGAGCACACGGCAAGCACCCAGCCGACCGTCCGCCAGCGCTGCGCGATCAGCGCCAGCCACACCACGATCCCGAACAGCACCAGCGAGTAGCGCGGCACGCTCATCACGAAGCCGGTGCTCACGATCAGCAGCCAGTTGCCGGCCATCCACACCCCCCACGTCGGCCGCAGCCAGATCGCCGTCGCGATGGTCGCCACCAGGCCGAGAGCCGTGAATGTCAGCTCCGCCCAGCCGAGCATGAGCGCAGTGTCGAGATCGTCGTCCCGAATCCAGCGCATGAATCCGCCGATGCCCTCCCATGGCGGGCTGAGCTGCTTGAACCAGTGGGAATGCTGGATCTCGCTGAACGCGAAGGGATCGCCGTAGACGCTCCAGTTGAGCGCCAGGTAGGCCCCGAAGCCGATGGCGACAGCGCCGATCGCCAGCCAGCCGACCTTCAGCCGCCGATGCTGACGCCACTGGAGCCAGGCCTCCACGAGCAACGCGGGAATGAGGACCAATCCATTGGCGCGCGTCAGCGCCGCAAGGCCACCGAGGAGGCCGGCGCCCCACCATCGGTCCGTCCGCGCCAGCCAGAGCGAGCCGAAGGCGAGGGCCAGGAACAGGCTCTCGGTGTAGCCGATGTGCAGGAAGTACGCAGTCGGGAAGGCGAGAAACAGGAGCGCTGACGACCGCCCGATCCGCTCGCCGAGGTCGGCCGCGACGAGCCGATGGAGGAGTGGCGCGACGAACAGCGACGCCATGGTGGCGACCACGAATGCCGCGACCACCGGTGCTCCAACGATCGCGTTGACCGCCGCGACGAGCCAGGGAAAGAGGGGAAAGAAGACGATGTAGAGGTCGAGGTCTCCGGGAAAGACCTGCTCGTACCCCGGCGCGACGAGATTGCCCGGGTCGTGTGCCATGTAGCCGAACACGGCGATGTCGGTGTAGTGAGGCGCGTCCCATCGATCCCACGGCTCGAGCAGCCCCGGCGCATGGCCGGTTGCGGCCCACGCCGCGACGACCCCCACGACCAGCACCCCGAGCTTCGCGAGGAGGGTCCAGCTCAGCAGGAGCGCATCGGTCCGAGAGAGCAGGCGGCCTGGCACGCGGCCGACTATACGGACTTCGGCCCGATGGACCGTGCGGGAGACGCCTGCTAGGATTGCCACCTTCGGTCGGGGCGTGGCGCAGCTTGGTAGCGCGTGTCGTTCGGGACGACAAGGTCGGAGGTTCAAA
>DASVDT010000142.1:0-2353 GCA_036380955.1 Candidatus Limnocylindria bacterium
CGGTGCCGGCGTACTTCTGGAAGAGGACCTTCTGGCCCTCGCTGACCTCCATCGGCTCGCGCGACCCGTCATCCAGGGTGCGACCGGGGCCGACGGCCAGGATGGTGCCCTCCTGCGGGCGCTCCTTGGCGGTATCCGGCAAGACGATGCCGCTCTTGGTCATCTCCTCGCGCGGGGTGGGCTTGACGACGAGACGGTCCCCGAGGGGCTTGAGCCCCGCGGCCGTGCCGCTGACCGTGGTGGTCATGTGTGCGTAGTGCCTCCTTGCATGCGCAACCGATGCGGACTGGTGCGGTTGAGACGCACGCTCGCGGGAGCGCCAGCTGCGGCCCCGCTTGTTGCCGGGTCGGGACCGGGTCGACTGGCACTCAACCAGCAAGAGTGCTAAGTGGCAAGGTAGCACTCGCCCTTCGCGAGTGTCAAGGCGATGCGGCAGCTACGAAGAACGGCGCCCCGGCCGAGGCCGTGGGCGCCGTTGGGATGACTGGCGATGTCGCCGATCAGGCGTAGTCGGTCAGCATCCAGCCGCTGGGTGCGGGCGCACTGCCGCCGTCGCCACCGTCGTCGTTCGTCGTGCCGCCGCCGCCGTTGTTGCCCGGCGCGAGGACGAGGAAGTACACCAGCGCCGCGATCACGATGATCGCCACGATGATGCCGAGAATGAAGCCGGCGCCGCTGCTTCCGTCCGGATCGGTCGCCCCGCCCGGGGTGTTGACGTTGACCTGGCCCATTCCGCGGACCCTCCTTACGGTACGTTCGATATCAGGCGTCGATTCGCCGCCCACCCTTCAGCAACCGGCGTGCCAACCCATGCCCGATGGCCGGTCGAGCGCACGCTCGCTCACCGAGTGACGAGCGCGTTGTAGGCGGTGCGGATCGGACCCACGAGCTCGACGGGTTCCGTTTCGCGGAGGCGCGCGAGCTGCGCCACCACGCGGAGCACGGTCGTCGGCTCGTTGCGGCGGTCGCGGTCCGGCCCGAGGTACGGCGAGTCGGTTTCGACCAGGTAGCGCCCGGCGCCGAGCCCGGCCGCAGCGTCTCGCGGCCCGATGGCGGAACGAAAGGCGACGGGGAGCGCGAAGCTGACGAGGAAGCCCGCGTCGGAAAGGCGCGATGCCATCGCGGCATCGCCCGAGAAGGCATGGAGCACGCCGCGGTGGCTGGATGCGGACCGACCCGGCCACGCCTCCAGCGCTTCGGTCACGTCGGCATGCGCGTCGCGATCGTGCACGAGCACCGCCAGGCCGAGGCTCGCGGCGAGCGACAGCTGCCGAGCGAACGCCTCGCGCTGGGCATCCGGGGGCGACAGATTGCGGAAGTAGTCGAGCCCGATCTCGCCGATGGCACACACGGCCGGGTCGCGGGCGAGGGACTCGAGCCGCCCCCAGGCGGCCTCGTCCATGGCCGCCGCGTCGTGCGGATGGACGCCGACCGCCGGGTGGATGGTTTCCGGATGCCGCGCGGCGAGCTCGAGCGCGGCCTCCGATGACGTCAGGTCCCAGCCTGGAACCATGATGCGCTCGATGCCGGCATCCGCCGCGCGCTGAACGACCTCGTCGCGGTCGCCGTCGAATCGCTCGTGCTGGAGATGCGCGTGCGAGTCCACCAGCCCCGGCAGGCGCCCTGGCACACGCCGACGGCTCAGGCGGAAACCTCCACCTCGACCCGCGGGAAGAGCGGCGTCGGCGAGCCCGTGCGCCAGTCCGCCGGACCGCCACCCCACGCCAGCAGCGCGTCGAGGCCAGGCCCGCCCGCACCGCGCTCGTCGTATGGCGGTGGCGCGCCGAGCTGCTCCTCGAGGCGGCGCGCCGCGTCCGGCGCGACCGGGGCGAGCAGATGCCCGACGATGCGGCACGCTTCGGCCATGACGGCGAGCACCTGGCCCAGTCGCTCGGTCTCCCCCGCCTTGTTGAGCGCCCACGGCGCCTGGCCCTCGGCGTAGCCGTTGGTGGCACCGGCGAGGTCCATCATCGCCGCCAGCGCATCGGCCAGGTGGTGCTCCGCCATGGCCGCGTGATACGCGGACACGACCCGTTCGGCCGTCGCGCGGATCTCGAGGTCGGCGGGCTCGGTCGCATCGGCGACAGGTGGAAGCCGCCCGTCGAGATACCGCGCCGCCATGCTGACCGTGCGGTTGACGAGGTTGCCGAGGTCGTTGGCCAGGTCGGCGTTGTATCGGCGCACGAAGCCGTCGTACGTGACGTTCGTGTCACGCTCGAACGGGACCTCGCGCAGGACCATGTAGCGCACCCCGTCGACGCCGAAGGTATCGGCCACCTCGTCGGGGTCCTCGGTGTTGCCGGTCGTCTTGCTCATGCGCTGGCCGGTCACGTCGAGCATGAACCCGTGCGCG
>DASVDT010000143.1:0-2938 GCA_036380955.1 Candidatus Limnocylindria bacterium
TGCGCGCGCCACGCCATCGTGATCACCCATTCCACGCCATCGTGATCACCTGTTGTACGGCATCGTGATCACTCATTCCACGGCATCGTGATCACCGGTTGTACGGGTCGTGATCACCGATTGTACGCATCGTGATCACCCCGTCCGTCGCGGGCTGAAAGCCCGCGGAGCGTCGCCGGACGTCGTTTTACCATCGCCCATTTGGCCGATCGACCGGTCGGCGGAGAGGGCGGATGGCGACGGAACGACTGCCGATGCGACACATTCGAGAGATTCTGCGACTGAAATGGGGCCTGAAGCGCAGCCACCGCGAGGCGGCGCGTAGCCTGGGGATCAGTGCCGGCGCCGTGGCCTCGGTCCTGAGCCGGGCGACGGCCATCGGGCTGACGTTGGAGGCGCTCGAGGGGCTGACTGACGACGCGCTCGAGCAACGCCTGTATGGCCCGAAGCTGGCGGGCACGGTCGCCCGACCGCTGGCGGATCCGACCTGGATCCACACGGAACTGCGGCGCACCGGCGTCACCCTCGAGCTCCTGCACCTGGAATATCTGCAGCAGCACCCGGACGGCTATCGCTATTCCGCCTTCTGCCGGCATTACCGCGAGTGGCTCGGGCGCCAGCGTCTGTCGATGCGGCAGGTGCACAAGGCTGGCGACAAGCTGTTTGTCGATTACTCCGGCAAGAAGCCGGAGATCGTTGATCCGCTCACCGGCGTGGTGCGGCCCGTGGAGCTGTTTGTCGCCGTGCTGGGGGCGTCCAATTACACCTACGCCGAAGCCACCGAGACGCAGCGCAGTGCCGACTTCATTCAGAGCCACGGCCGGACGCTGGAGTTTCTGGCTGGGGTCCCGGCGGCGGTGGTCCCCGATCAGCTGAAGCCTGGAGTCCGTGACGCGTGTCGCTATGAGCCGATTCTTCAGCGCACCTATGAAGAATGGGCCACGCACTACGGCACGGTCATTTTGCCGGCAAGACCGGCTAAACCTCGTGACAAAGCCAAAGTCGAAGTGGCCGTGCAGGTCGCCCAACGCTGGATCCTGGCGCGGCTCCGCCATGAGACCTTCTTCTCGCTCGCCGCGCTGAACGCCCGGATCCGTGAGGTCCTCGTGGACCTCAACGCCCGCCCGATGAAAGGCTACGGCGGGCTCTCGCGGCGGGATCTCTTCCTGCGCTTCGATCAGCCGGCGCTCCGGCCGCTGCCCACTGAGCGCTTCGTCTACACCGAGTGGTGCCAGGCGCGCGTGAATATCGATTACCACATCGATGTCGAGCGGCACCTGTACTCCGTGCCGCATCGGCTGCGCGGCGAGACCGTCGACGTGCGCCTCTCAGCCAGCACCCTCGAAGTGTTTCACCGCGGCTCGCGGATCTGGCTGCATCGGCGCAGTCATCACCCCGGTTTTACGACCGTCCCCGAGCACATGCCGCAGGCTCACCGCGCTCATCTGGAGTGGAGTCCGTCGCGGTTGATTCGGTGGGGCGCCACCGTGGGGCCGCAGACCGCCGCACTGGTGGAGCAGATTCTCGCGAGTCGGCCGCATCCGGAGCAGGGCTACCGGTCCTGTCTGGGCCTCATGCGGCTCGCGAAACAGTACGGGCCGGAGCGGGTCGAGGCGGCGAGCGGCCGCGCCGTCGTCGCCGGCGCGCGCTCCTATCGCCATGTCGAGGCGATGCTCAAACACGGCCTCGATCGCCTGCCGCTCGACACCACGGAATCCTCAGCACCCCGTCCCGGCCACGCCAACGTCCGCGGGCCGGCCTACTACCAACAGGAGCTGCCACATGCTGACTGAACAGACCGTCGACCGTCTCCATCACCTCCGCCTCGCCGCCATGGCCGAGGCCTACCTCGCCCAACAGCGAGACCCCGCCGCTGCGTCGCTCAGTTTCGACGAGCGCCTCGGGATACTCGTCGATGCCGAGCAACTGGCCCGCGAGAATCGGGCCCTGCGCCGCCGCCTCAAAGAAGCCAAACTCAAAATGAGTCAGGCCTGTCTCGAGGATCTCGACTACAGCGGGCGCAAGCTCGATCGCGCGCTGATCCGCCAACTCGCCACCTGCCGCTGGGTCGCCGAGCATCACAACATCTTGATTACCGGACCCACCGGCGTCGGCAAGTCGTATCTCGCCTGTGCGCTCGGCCAGCAGGCCTGCCGCCAGCATCACCGCGTGATCTACCGACGCATTCCGCGACTGTTTCCCGAGCTCACGCTCGCCCACGGAGACGGCACGTACCCGACGGTGCTGGCCCGCTTCGCGCGGGTCGACGTCCTCATCCTCGATGATTGGGGCCTCGTCGGGCTCAAGGACGCGCAGCGCCAGGATCTCCTCGAGATCCTCGACGACCGGGACGGCAACCGATCGACCATCATCACGAGCCAGCTGCCGATCGATCGCTGGCATGAACACCTGGGGGATCCCACGCTCGCCGACGCGATTCTCGACCGCGTCGTCCATCGCGCGCATCGCCTGGCCCTCACCGGGCCGTCCCGGCGCAAGGCAACGGGGAACGGATCATCGAGCACGAAGGAGGAGGCATGAACCGCCAGAGGCGAATCTCCTGGGGATACAACGGGTCGGCCGACCTGACGATCGGCGTCTATAGGGCATCCCTGTGCGGTCGCGCTGAAGGCGCGGCAGCCTGTGGACCGTGCCGGAGCTATGGAAAACGCACAGCACGCGTTTCCCACAGCTCCTTGGACGGCGCACAGACCGCGCCGCCCACAACGGCCCACAGGCATCCTTCTTTTTCGTTGTAAAGAGAGAAGAACAAGAACCACTACAATGACGCTCGTCACTCAAGGAGGCTGATCGACAACACCGACGTCCTCGCGTCGCTTCGCTCCGATCACCATGCCACGGAACTGGTGATCACGATGCTCTGGAACACGTGATCACGATGGCGTGGACGAAGTGATCACGATGCGTGGAATGCGCA
>DASVDT010000144.1:0-10737 GCA_036380955.1 Candidatus Limnocylindria bacterium
TGGCTGCCTACCGCGCCATCGGCCAGTTTCGGTCGGCGGGATCCCTGCGCGGCTGGCTGTTGCGCATCGCCACGCGCCAGAGCTTCCGTCGGCTCGCGCAACGCCGGCCGGCCGCCGACCTCGGCGCCATCGGCGACGGGCTCCTGGTCGACACGTCGACAGAACCGGCGCGCGTCGCGGTCGCCGCCGAGGCGCGCGACGAGATCCGGGCCGCCGTTGCCGCGCTCGATGATCCGTACCGCGAGGTGGTCGCCCTGCGCTTCTTCGGCGACATGTCGCTGGCCGAGGTGGCCGAGACCACGGGGCGACCGATCAACACCGTGAAGACGCATCTGCGCCGCGGCCTCGAGCGGCTGCGCCCCGTCTTCGTTCCCGAGGTGGACCGATGACGCGACATCCGTACGGTCCCGACGAGCTCGACCGGGTCGACGCCGAGCTGGACCGAGTTGCCGGCGAGCTCGAGCGCTACGCGGCGGCACGGTCAGGCGAGCCACCGCTCGGACTTGCCGCGCGCATCCAGGCGGCGATCGACGACGAGCCTGAGCGTCGCGCGGGATGGTGGGCGCCCTTCACGGCCGCCCTGAGCGGCCTGCGAGGTCCGGCGCGCGCGGTTGCCGTGGCAGCCGTCGGCGTGGCCGTGGTCGTGGGCGCCCTGGCCCTCGGGGACCTGGCGGAGCGGGCGCGTCAGGACAACGTCGGCGCGTCGTCCACGCCAAGCCCGCTCGTCACGCCGACCGCCTCACCGACGCCAAGCGTCACGACGTCCCCCAGCCCGTCACCGTCAGCGACGGCGAGTCCGAGCGATGAGCCGAGTGTGAGCCCGTCCCCGAGCGCATCGGACGGCGACGATGGGTTCGAGACCCCGGAGCCGGGCGAGTCCGATCACAGCGGTCCCGGGGGCGGCGGTGACGACAACAGCGGCCCGGGCGGAGGCGGCTGAGGACTCAGACGCCCTCGAACTTCGGCGGATAGACGACCACGCCGGCAGGCAGCTCCGTGACGCCGGGCCGAGGACGCACCTGGAACGCGTCGCCGGCCGCGTCGTACGGTCCGTGGATGTCGTGGTCCGACGCAGGCTCGAAACCGAAGCGCGAGTAGAACGGCGGTGAGCCGAGGACCGCGACGAAGGGCTCCGGGTGAGTGTCTGCAATGGCGAGCGCGTCCCGCATCAGCGCGGAGCCGATGCCGTAGCCCTGGTAGGGGGGCAGCACCGCCAGCGGCGCCAGCGCCAGGACGGCGCCGGCCGGCTCGCCGTCTTCGGGGTGGAAGCTGACTCGGCTGATGAGGATGTGACCCAGAACGCTGCCGTCTCGCGTGGTGGCGATGAGCGAGAGCTCGGGCACGAAGTCGGGGCCGCTGCGGATGGCGTCGACCAGTTCGGCCTCATCACGCCGATGGAACGCCTCGCGATGGAGGTCGTGGATGAGGTCCAGATCGATCGGCTGCTCCGCGCGGATCGTCCACTCGGGCGCGTCGACAAGATCGGGGGCAGGCAAGGTGAGCGTCATGCACGCCTCCTAGCACGTAGCGCGCCAGTCAGCGGCCCGTGACGACGCCCCCGACGAGCTCCCAGATGTCGGCCCGAGTCCCCTGGCCATCTCGCCCGCCGAAGAGGAGGACGCGGCCGCGGGCCTCGTCATGGACCATCTCGGCACCGGCCCGCCCCGGCGGTGCGGGCTCGACGGCCTCCACCGCGACGGCATCCGCCTCGCCGTCGACCAGGAGCCATAGATCCCCGAGGTAGCCGCCGTCCGAGGCCTGGCCGCCAGACACGAGCGTTGCACCGTCGAGGCGTGCCCGCGCATAGAGGTTGCGCTCGGGCGGCAGGGCGCCGTCGACCTGGTTCCAGCCCCCGCCGGAGAGCAGCCATCGGTCACCGAGGGCGGTGACGCCGGTCGTCTGACCGGCGTACAGCGTGAGCTCGCCGTCATCGGTCCACCAGCAGCCGTGCAGACAGCGCTCGATCGGTGCGGCGCCACCAGGCGTCTCATCGGCCCAGGCCTCGGCTGCGAAGTCGTAGGCGCGCGTATCGGCGAAGCGGGAGCCATCGGCCGTGAAGCCATGGCTGATCCAGAGCCGGCCGTCCGGTCCGACCGACGCACAGGTGCCATATCGAGCGACCGGCACGTCGCCGCCCGCCGGCAGCAGGCGCCAGGTGTCCGTCTCCGGCGAGAACGCCCACAGATCGTCGAAGAATCGCGAGCCGGCCTGCCCAGCGAAGATGACCAGCCCGACGCCCTCGACCCACGCCGCCTCGTGGCCAAACCGCGCGTCGGGACCCGACGGCACGTCGAGCCTGGTCCATTCATCGTCCTCGAGGTCGTACGTCCAGAGGTCGTCGTATGCGGTTGCGCCGTCGCGGCCTCCGAAGAGGTACGCCAGGCGTCCGTCACCGTCGACGGTCCAGGTGTGGTCCTCGCGCGGCGGCGGTCCGACGACGTCGAGCTGCGTCCACGTCATCGGCTCAGTCGCCGGGCCGGGCAGTGCGCTGCGCGGCGGTGTCGCCGTCGCCGCCGGAGATGCGTCGAGCGTCATGGTCGCCGAAGCCGATGGCTGCGCCGGTGCAGCGCAGGCGGTCAGTACGAGCGCATAGCCGATCACCGTCGCCCGCTTCGACATACGGGGAGGATGCCATGGCGCTCCAACGTCGAGCATTCGACGTAGCTCCCACTGGACCGATGCGGCGGTGCCGGCACCGCCGCCTGCCGGATGGCGCACGGACCGGGGCGCGTGACGATGCGGGCGTCATCCATCCGCAATCCCTTCTCAGGAGCCGCCCGCACCATGGACACCGCCGTCACCCTGCGCTTCGTCTCCCAGCCCGTCGACCTCTCCGCCCTTGGCCGCGCACTCCGTGGGCGGATCATCGACGCCCGCGATCCCTCGTTCGACGACGAGCGCCAGGTGTGGAACCTGGCCCACTCCGCCGAGCCGCTGGCGATCGTCCGACCCGCCGACGCTCGAGACGTGGCCACCGCCGTCGGGTTCGCTCGCCGCAACGGCATCGAGATCGCGGTCCGCAGCGGCGGTCACAGCTTCGCCGGCCACAGCACCGGCGACGGCGTGCTGGTCATCGACCTGCGCGACCTGCGCGGCCTGCACGTCGACCCAGCCGCACGGATGGCGTGGGCGGGTGCCGGCCTGACTGCTGGCGAGTACACCGCCGCCGTGGCCGAGCACGGGTTTGCGACGCCATTCGGCGACACGGGCTCGGTCGGCATCGGCGGCATCACCCTGGGTGGCGGCATCGGCTGGCTGGCACGCAAGCATGGCCTGACGATCGACTCGCTGCTGTCCGTCGAGATGGTGCTCGCCTCCGGCCAGGTCGTGACCGCCTCGGAATCGGAGAACGCTGACCTGTTCTGGGCCGTCCGAGGCGGCGGCGGCAACTTCGGGATCGTCACCCGCTTCTGCTATCGGCTGCATCCCGTCGACGAGATCCTCGGCGGCGCGCTCGTCCTTCCACCCACGCGCGACGTGCTCCGCAGCCTGGTGTCGATCGCGGCCGCGGCTCCCGACGAGCTGACCACGATCGCCATGATCATGCCCGCGCCGGCGCATCCGGCAATGTCCGAGGAGCACGACGGCCGCATGAGCCTGGTCCTCATGTTCGTCTACGCCGGCGATCCGGAGGCCGGTCGCGCCGCCATCGCGCCGTTCATGGCCGTCGCCGAGCCCTACGGGGTGCTGGCCTCGCCGATGCGATATCCGGGCATCTACGAGCTGACGGCGGGCGGCGCAGAACGCCATGCCAGCACCACGCGTTCGGTCTTCATGAACACGCTGGACGACGCGTGTGTGGATGCGTTGATGGCGGCGATCGACGCGATCCCGGCGGGCTCGATGATCCAGCTGCGCGTGTTCGGCGGCGCGATGTCACGCGTCCCGGTGACGGCCACCGCGTTCGCTCACCGCGATGCGGCGGTCCAGGTCAGCGTCATCTCGGCGTTCGTCGACGAGGCATCGGCCCCCGCGGCGGTCGCCTGGAACCGTCGACTGTTCGCCGTGCTGGAGCCGAAATCCACCGGGGTCTATGCGAACTTCCTCGAGGACGAAGGCGAGGCGCGCATCAGAGCCGCCTATCCCGCCGGCGCCTACGAGCGCCTGGCCGAGATCAAGCGCCGATACGACCCGGCCAACGTGTTCCATCGCAACCAGAACATCTCGCCGCGCTGATCCGCGGCGTGCCCGCCCGACGACGACCGATAGATCGGCCAAGTCGCGCCAGTCACCCTCCTCTGGAGCGATTCGTCCGATTCATCAGCACGCGGCGAGCACGAACTGCGCCGGGAGGCCGTGCTCGTGCGAGATCGCGACCGATACATCGGACAGACCGATCCGGGGTCGCGGTATGGCGCGATTGAGCCGACCTATCGGCTCGAAGCACCAGCTGCAGACGGGGTCTCTTCTCGTCCGCGGAGGAAGGGTCGGAGTGGAGCGGGAAACGGGTCTCGAACCCGCGACCTTCTGCTTGGGAAGCAGACGCTCTGCCAACTGAGCTATTCCCGCGCCAGCCGATCGTAGCGGACGAGCGCGCCCGCAGTCCATCGGCCCAGTTGAATCGGCCCAGTGAAGAGCGAATGAAAATGCCAGACGCCGGGGGGTTAGGTCCCGGCGTCGGCTGGTCGCTGTCGAGTGGAAGGCCTAGCGGATCAGTGTCGCCCCACCGCCCTGGGCGTGGCTCGGAGAGGCTGCGACGGTTCCGACCGTGCCGGCGGCGATGGCCGCCATCAGGGCCACGCCAGCCAGGCCGGCCGCCAGCCGTCGAGCGGTCAGTGAGCGGAACGCGTCGCGATTGAACGGTCGCGCATGCTCGTGGCGGTCCTTCTGGACCATGCGGATGCGGGCGGCATGGTCGAGTCGTTCGCCGTACGTCTGCTTGGCCAGGTGGTAGCTGGTGGTGTTCGGTCCGAGCATTGAAGTGTCTCCTTCGAGCTGGAGTGGTTTGGCTCGTCGTCGTTGGAGGAATGCTCGCCCCGAGCGGCCGAATCGGTGATCAACGGGCCGACAGGAGACCGGTCAACCTGCCGATGCGCCCGCTGTCGGCCCAGCCGCGCATCGGCTGTCGGACGCGCGACACCTTGACGCCGAGCGCGCTGACGGGGGAGAGTGTCCGCGCGTACGAGGGTGCCCACGTGCTCGACCATTCTGTCGCGATCGACCTGCTGCGCCGGTGCGCGCTCTTCGCGCACGCGTCGGACGACGGCCTTCGTGCGCTCGCCGGCCAGATGCGACGCCGCCGTTATCGGCGCAACGAGGTGATCTTCCACCAGGGAGACATCGGCGATTCATTCCACGTGGTCGCCGCCGGCGCGGTGAAGATCGTGCTCCCGTCGGCCGAGGGCGACGAGGCCATCATCGCCAGCCTCAAGCCCGGCGACTTCTTCGGCGAGCTGGCGCTGCTCGACAGCTCACCGCGATCGACGACCGCGACGGCCATCGAGGTCACGGAGACGCTGACCCTTCCCCGTGAGCAGTTCCTGCACCTCCTCCAGGACGATCCGGAGCTGGTCCGCGCCCTGCTGCGAGCGCTGGCCGAAGAGCTGCGCCGCCTCACGGGACACGTGGAGGAGCTCCACTTCCTGGATCTCGCAGGGCGGTTGTCGATGCGCCTGGTCCGCCTTGCGCGCGACGCCAACCCCGACGCGACCGGCCGGTGCGAGCTCGACTGGCCGTTCACCCAGTCGGACCTGGCCGCCATGATCGGCGGCACCCGCCAGAGTGTGAACAAGCTGCTCAGCGGTCTCGTCGAGGACGGGCTGATCAGCATCGAGCGCGACACCCTCGTCATCAACGACGTGCTCCAGCTCGAGCGCCATGGAAGCCGATGAGTGTCGCGCAGGCGACAGCCACGGTGTCGGATGAGTGCTTCGGGAAGCGCACCGACCACCGTAGGATCACGTCATTGCGGTCGATGCTGCCAGCTAGGAGGCAATGAACGATATGGACAGATTCCGGCGGCGACCGCCGATGGAAGGGTTCTCGCGTCCGGGTTCACTGGGCGGCGAGGCACACGATGACGACTCAGTGGAGGGTCACATGATGGACGACGATCGCACCCAGGATATCGACACCGAGGGCCACGCCTACGTCCGCCGCGCGGATGAGAGCGAGGACACCGAGGGTCACGCCTTCACCCGTCGCGCGGACGACAGCGACGACACCGAGGGTCACGCGTTCACCCGCCGAGCGGATGACGAGGACGACACCGAGGGTCACGCCGGCTGGCTGAAGGCCACCGACGAGGACGACACCGAGGGCCACGCCGCGAAGATCAAGTAGCCACCCGCGCGTGGCACAAGATCCCCCAGTGGATGCCGCGATTGCCGCGCTTGTCGCGGCATCGCGGCGTTCCGCCGTCGGGCGGCGACTCCAGGGCGACGTCGAGACGCGGCTCCTCCAGAGCATCGTCGACGCGACCGTCCGCCTGTTCGACGCCGAGGCGGCCTCGATTGCGCTCTTCGAGCCGGATCCGGACCGGCTCGAATTTCGTGTTGCCGCCGGCGAGCAGGGAGCGGGCGCCATCGGCCTGTCCGTTCCTCCCACGCAGGGCATCGTTGGGTTCGTGTACTCGACCGGGCAGGCGCTCGCGCTGTCCGACGTGGCGAACGATCCGCGCTTCAACCGGGACGCGGCCGAGCAGACGGGATACGTGCCTCGCTCGATCGCCGCGGCTCCGCTGCTCGACGAGAACGGGACGCAGGGCGTCCTGCAGGTGCTCGACAAGCACTCGTCGGCGACCTTCTCGCTGCGCGACATGGAGCTGCTGGCCGTCTTCGCGCGGCAGGCGACGGTTGCCATCGCCGCCACCCGCGTCCAGCGCGACACCGCCCGGCTGCTGCGCGGTGTGTTCGCCGACCTCGCCCCAGGGCTGACCGAGGAGCAGGCCGAGGCGGCCGTCTCGGCCGCGACGCATGGCCTGGATGCCGAGGACGACGCCTTCTGGAGCCTGGTCGACCAGATCGCCCGACTTCGCGGACTCAGTGACCGCGAGACGAGCCTGGTCTCGGCGATCCTGGAAACCGTGGCGGCTCACGCGGAGCGAACCCAGCGCGGCCGCATCGGTCGATGACGTCGTCCGAGCTCCCGGCCTGGTCCGAGCCGTTCACCAACCGCCGGCGCGAGCTTCGCCGACGCCTCCGGATCAAGGGGGTCACGCGTGATTGGGCCTGGGGTGGGGCGACCGGGGCCGGCGTCCGGGTGGGCATTATCGACTCGGGGTTGGAGAACGCACATCCCAGGCTCCGCGGACGCGTCGTCGAGAACGTGACGGTCGAGATGACCGACGACGGTCCAAGGGTGGTGCCCGACAACCCGATCGACATGTTCGGACATGGCACGGCGTGTGGCGACATCATCCTCTCGCTGGCTCCCGACGTGGAGCTCGTCAGCATCCGGGTCCTTGGCGCCGACCTGCGCGGCAAGGGAACCGCCTTCGCCGCCGGGCTCGAGTGGGCGATCGAGCACGACATCCAGGTCTGCAACCTGAGCCTGTCGTCGAAGAGCGAGTCGCTGTACCCGGTCTTCCACGACCTGGCCGATCGAGCGTATTTCCAGTCGATGGCGCTCATCAGCGCCGCCAACAACGTGCCGGCGCCGAGCTATCCGTCGCTGTTCAGCTCGGTGTTCTCGGTGGCCGCTCACGCCGAGCCGGACCCGTGGCGGATCTACTACAACCCCGCGCCGCCGGTCGAGTTCGGCGCGTGGGGCGTGGACGTGCCGATCGCCTGGAAGGACGGTGGCTCCACGGTGGCCACCGGCAACAGCTTCGCCGCGCCGCACGTCGCCGGGCTGGTGGCGCTGATCCTCTCGAAGCACCCGGGCCTGAGCCCGTTCGAGGTCAAGGCCATCCTGGCCAGCGTGGCCGACAACCCCGGCCGGCGCCATCCGTGGCGTCGGCGTGCGCCAGCTCCGTGAGCCTGCTTCGTACCTACCTCGACCTCTTCCGGCGCAACGGTGCGCTCTCGCGCCTGCTGGCCGGCGAGTTCGTGTCGGGCATCGGCGACTGGCTGTATCTCGTGGCGGTCCTCGTCGTCGTCTACGCCGACAGCAACTCGCCGGTGCTCCTCGGCATCGTGGGCGCCGCGCGGATCCTGCCGTACGTGCTGCTGTCCGTGCCGGCGGGCATCGTCGCCGACCGCTTCGACCGCCGGATGGTGCTGTTGGTGACCGATGTCGCGCGCGGCGTCCTGATGCTCGTGCTGGTCGCTGCCGTGATGGTCGACGCTCCGACGCTCGTCATCGTGGCGGTGTCCATCGTCGCGGCCTGCTTCTCGACCTTCTTCGGCCCGGCCATCGCCGCGCTGGTGCCGACCATCGTCGACGAGCGCGACCTCGGAATCGCCAACAGCGCGTGGGCCACGCTCGACAACGTCGCCTTCATCGTGGGGCCCGCGCTGGCGGGGATCCTGCTCGCCAGCGGCGGGCTGGAGATCGCCTTCCTGCTCAACGCCGTCTCGTTCGCCGTCGTGGCCGTCGTGCTCTGGCACCTGCCGATTCCACGCACGGCCGACGTGGTGGTGAGCTCCGAGGACACGCAGCCCGCATCAGCCTCCTGGCGCGATCTCATTCGGCCCCTGGCCGGCCCGTTCATCCTCGACTCGACCACCAGCATCGTGGGTGGCGGCCTGGGCGTGCTGACGGTCGTCATCGCCATCGACGTGCTGGGCGCCGGTGATGCCGGGACCGGCTACCTCAATGCCGCCATCGGCGTCGGCGGAGTCGTGGCCGGCATCGCCGGAGGTGCGCTCCTGGCACGCCGGCTGAGCGTGCCACTCCTGCTGGGCGGCCTCGCCGGCGGTGTCGGCCTCGCGTGGCTGGCGCTGACCGGAGATCTCCTGACCGCCATGCTCGCCATCGGCGTGGCCGTGGCCGGGCTGCTGCTCCTCGACGTGGTCAACACAACCCTCATCCAGCGCATCGTTCCCGACGCGCTCCGCGGCCGCGCCGTGGGCGCGATGCAGACCAGCTCATCGGTCCTGTACGCCGCCGGCTCGCTCGTCATGCCGCTGCTGGCGGATGCGCTGGGCGTGCCGGTGGTGCTGATCGGCGCAGCGGTCATCATGGCCGCCGGCGCAATCCTGGCCCTGCTGCTCAGCGGGAGCCAGGAGGAACCCGCGCCCGTCGAGGCCTCGCGCATCCGGCTGCTGGAGCGGCCGATCTTCACCGGGCTTCCGCCCGCCCGCATCGAGGCAGCCGCACGACAGCTGGTCCCCGTGCCGGTCGACGCGGGCGAGGCTGTCGTTCGCCAGGGCGAGACGGCCGACCGCTTCTACGTGATCGATTCCGGCGAGCTGCGCGTCACGCAGGTCCGCGATGGTGACGTTCATGTCCTGCGCGACCTCGGTCCGGGCGACGTCTTCGGCGAGATCGGCCTGCTGCGAGGAGTGCCGCGCACGGCGACCGTCACGGCCAGCACCCCCGCCGTGCTCTACGCCCTCGACGCCGGGGCCTTCGGCGAGCTGGTCGGTTCCGGCCCTGGATTGAGCTCGCGGCTGCTCGATCTGTACCGGGGCGCGCTCAGCCGTTGATCCTCTCGGCGCCACGAGCCGTATCCATCACCGACGTCACGCCACCTGCCGCCGGCTGATTCGCCGCGTCAGGCGGCGAGGTCGCCGGTGAGCATGCGCCGATAGGAGTCGTAGCGTGCCTCGCTCACCTCGCCGGCCTCGACCGCTGCCCGCAGCCCGCAGCGTGGCTCGTGCAGGTGGCTGCAGTCGTTGAAGGCGCAGGTGCCGAGGTGCTCGCGGAACTCGGGGAAACACCATGCCAGCTCGGTGGGCGGGATCTGCCACAGGCCGAGCTCGCGGATGCCCGGCGTGTCGGCGACGTAGCCGCCGCCGGCGAGCGGATGCAGCTCCGCGTGGGTGGTGGTGTGCTTGCCCTTGCCGGCGAGCACCTGCGAGACCTCGCCGGTCGCCAGCTGGAGGCCGGGCTGGATGGCATTCAGGAGGGTCGACTTGCCGACGCCGGACGGCCCGGTGACGATCGACAGCTTGCCGGCCAGCCGCGCTCGCAGCTCCTCGACGCCCATGCCAGTCTTCGCCGACGCGTAGACGACCGCGTACCCGATCTGCGCATAGCCGCCGAACAGCCGCTGCGCCTCCGCCTCGGCGACGAGGTCGACCTTGTTGGCCACGAGCAGCACGGGCACCTCGTTGTACTCCGTCACCACCAGGAACCGATCCACCAGCCGCGGATTGGGCGGTGGTCGATCGCATGCGAACACGACGGCCACCAGATCGGGATTGGCGACCATCACGTCCTCGCGCCACGACCCGCGCGGACCGGGCTGCCGGCGGCTGAACCGCCGCTCTCGAGGCTCGACGGCGTCGATGGCGCCGGTCCCATCCGCCAGGCGCTCGAGGCTCACGCGGTCGCCGATGACCGCGAGGTCGGACGCCTGGCGCTCCTTCTTGACCCGGCCGCGCAGCCGCGCCTCCACGAGGTCACCATCGTCGGTCAGCACGGTGTAGAAGCCCGATCGCGCTCGCAGGACGACGCCGCTGGTGCGGCTCATCCGAGCGCGCCCACCGCCATGCCGTAGAGCGTCTCCTCGCGCTTCGGCACATCGCTCCCGCGTGCCATCCGTCCGTCCCAGCCGATCGTGTCGACCCCCAGCCCTCGGAGCCATCCGGCTCCGATCTCGTTGCCGGGTGGCAGATTGAGCCGCAGCCGCTCGACGCCGGGCGCTCGTTCGAATGCCGAGGCCAGGAGCGTCTCGGCGATGGCCGGCGC
>DASVDT010000145.1:0-12398 GCA_036380955.1 Candidatus Limnocylindria bacterium
CGCCCTGCCGTTCTTCGGTGTGGTGACCGAGATCATCCCCGTCTTCAGCCGCAAGCCGCTGTTCGGCTACAAGGCCTTCGTCTTCGCCACGATCCTGATCGCCGCCTACAGCTTCAGCGTGTGGGCGCACCACATGTTCACCACCGGCGCGGTCGCGACGGTGTACTTCGCGATCACCTCGTTCCTGATCGCCATCCCGACGGGCGTGAAGTTCTTCGGCTGGATCGCGACGATGTGGCGCGGCAACATCTGGTTCGCCACGCCGATGCTGTTCTGCATGGGCATGCTTGGCGTGTTCCTGATCGGCGGCATCACCGGCGTCTTCCTGGCGTCGCCGGCCATCGACTACGCCGTCCACGACACCTATTACGTGGTGGCGCACATGCACTACGTGCTGCTGGGCACCAGCGTCTTCGGCATGTTCGGCGGCCTCTTCTACTGGTTCCCGAAGATGACCGGCCGCATGCTCGACGAGCGCCTGGGCAAGTGGCAGTTCTGGCTCCTGTTCATCGGCTTCAACGTCACCTTCCTTCCGCAGCACCAGCTCGGCCTGGACGGCATGCCGCGGCGCGTGGCCGATTACCTGCCCTCCACCAACTGGGCCGATCTCAACCTGCTCTCGACCTTCGGCTCGCTGGTGATCGGGATCGCCGTCGTCATCTTCGTGTGGAACTTCGTGACGTCGCTCTCCCTGGGTCCGCCCGCCGGCGACGACCCGTGGGGCGGGCACACCCTGGAGTGGGCGACGTCCTCGCCACCGCCGGTGCACAACTTCATCGCCCTGCCGCCGATCACCTCCGACCGGCCGCTGCTCGACGCGCGTCTCTCGTTGACGCCGACCGTGGGTGGCGAGAAGGCCGCCGAGGACGCCGATGGCTGAGGAATTCCGCTTCTTCCTCCGCACCGGGGTATGGATCCTCATCGCGGGCGTCGCCTACTGGCTGCTCTCCTACGAGCTGTCCGGCACGGTCCTGCTCGGCGCCCTGCTGCTTGCCATCCTCGCTGTCATCGGGGTCGGGCTGGTGCTGGCCCAGGCTCGGCCGGTCGCCGAAGGGTCGGGCTTGTTGGCCTGGCTGAACCGGGTCATCGGCTTCCACGAGCGCGCCGATGCTCCCGCCCCTCTCGAGGCCGGCCCTGAGCTGGTGCCATCGAGCTCGTCCTCGCCGATCATCTCGGCCGCGGCCGTCATCCTCATCGGGCTGGGGCTGATCTTCGGGTCGTGGCTGATCGTGCCGGGCGTGGTGCTGCTGCTCATCGGCGGCATCGGCTGGCTCACGCAACTGGATCGATACCGGTAGATCCTTGTCCCCTTTGGCTGCGGGCGGTCTAACCAGCGCATCGCACCGGAGGCCGGTCCTGCGGTCCTGCGGTCCTGCGGGCCTGCGGACCTGCGGACCTGCGGACCTGCGGGCGGCGGACGATCTAATGAGCGCATCGCACCGGAAGCCGCTTCTGCGTGTCGCACGGCCACTTTATCGGTCAGCTGCGCGCGTGAGCCGCGCGGCTGGGGCGCTTCATGCGCGAGGCTGACCGTTAGATCGCTCATACGGCACCTGCGCAGCGCTTCCGGCGACGTTCGGACGATCTACCGACCGGCGGAGCCCCGATGCCTCACGACGCGGCCGTCGAAGCCAGAGAAGCCCGTCGCGTGCGAGCGGCCGGCCAGTGCGTATCGACCTCCAGATCTCCCGCGAACCGGCCGGAAGCTCCGCACGAATGCTTGCCATGTGCGGCATGAGGATCTCGCGGTTACGGTGGGTGTCCTCGATGGCCAGGACGAAGCGCACGGGACGTTGGTGCATGCCGCTTAACAGCTCCTGCTTGATCCGGCCCGAGCGGTACTGAGCCTGCCAATCAAGCAGATTGCGCTCGAACTCCTGGTGCTGGATCTCGTCCGGTCCAAACAGCACGAGATCGGCCGCGCGGCCGCTCTTCGGATCCACGACGAGCTCCATCGCCGGACGCCACACCGAGTGCGCCTGGCTGGTCACCGACGCCACGAGCTCCAGCTGCCCCGTGTCGCGCAGCGAGGGCGGCTTGGCCGGGTACGCCTTCGCCCATAGCCGAAGACCAACGGACTCGCAGACCGATGCAACCGTGTCGAACTGGACCGACCCTTTCCCCGCTTCGATAGAAGCGAGCGTCGAGGACGCGATGCCCGCCAGACGAGCCGCCGCGTTTCGAGATAGCCCGAGCGTGGCCCGGGCGAGAAGCACTTCCTTCCCGATCTCCGTCATCAGCTCGCTGGCCCGCTGGCGCCGACGCGCACTTCGCATCGCGGAATCGTTGCACGCGCCCGCTTACCGACCGCTTACTGCTCCATTTGCTGCGTCTTGATCGCCCTCGTCCACTGCGGACGGCACCTCCGCAGCTCAGCGGGCGATCTAGCGAGCGCATCGCGCCGGAAGCCGGTTGCGTGTCGCATGGCCACGTTATCGGTCAGGTGCGCGCGTGAGCTGCATGGTCCTTTGCCCGCGGGCGATCTAACGAGCGCATCGCGCCGGAAGCCGGTTCTGCGTGTCGTATGAGCGTTCTAACGGTCAGCTGGACGCGTGAGCTGCGCGCCTGGGAACGCTTCGTGCGTGAGGCTGACCGTTAGATCGCCCATATGACCCCTGGGCAGCCCTTCCGGCGAAGTTCGGCCGATCTAGCGCCCGCGCCGGCGCCCATACGACACCTGGGCAGCCCTTCCGGCGAACATCGGCCGATCTAACGACCGCGCCGGCGCCGGCGTCCAGACCACCCGGGAGACGGCTTCCGGCGAAGTTCGGCTGATCTACCGACCGGCAGTGCCAAGGAGGCACGACGCGGCGCCGCGACCACGCGTCGCCTACTCCTCGGAGTCGAAGCCGCCGGCGGCATTGCGCTCCAGGCGGATGGCGCCCGGACGCGGCCGGCCCCGCAGCGCCGCATCGCGCCGACGCAGCCCGACGCAGACCCGGTAGGTGACAAGCGCACCCACCACCGGCACCACGACGACGGCGATCCGCAACAGGTTGGTCGTCTCCTCCAGCGGAATGCGCAGGATGACCGCGGCCACGTCGTTGGCCGCCGCCAGCGTCAGCAGCACGAAGACGAGCAGCGCCGCGACCCCGACCGCAGTGCGAACGGGAGCATCGCGCGGCCGCTCGAGAAGATGGTGCTCGCGATGGTCGCCGGTCACCCACGACTCGAGGAACGGCCACAGCGTCATGATCCCGAAGGCCAGACCCGGGAGCAGGATGCCCGGGATGAACGGCGAAGGGATCGTCACGCCGAGCAACGTGACCTCCCACGGCGGGAAGAGCCGCAAGGCGCCATCCAGCCAGCCCACGTACCAATCAGGCTGCGATGGCGCCGAGACGCGCGTCGGGTCGAAGGGACCGTACGTCCAGATCGGATTGATCTGGAGCAGCCCGCCCATCAGCGCCAGCACGGCGGCCGTCAAGAGCAGCAGCCCCGTGGACTTGAAGACCTGCGTCGGCCAGAACGGCTTCCCCACCAGCCGCGTTTCCGTCGCCCCGCCACCGGGCCACTGGGTGTGCTTCTGGCGCCACAGCACCGCAAGGTGAACACCGACCAGCCCGAGCAGCAGCGCCGGCAGCAGCATGATGTGGAAGACGAAGAGGCGCGACACGATGCTCTCGGTCGGGAACTCGCCGCCGAAGAGCAGGAACGCCGCCCAGGGGCCCAGGAAGGGAATGGACAGCACGGCCGAGTAGATGATCCGCAGTCCGGTGCCGGACAGCAGATCGTCGGGCAGCGAATAACCGGTGATGCCCATCGCCAGTGCGAACGTCAGCAGCCCGATCCCGATCAGCCAGTTGATCTCACGCGGCCGCCGGTACGCGCCGGTGAAGAAGACGCGCAGCAGGTGCACGACGATCGCGGCCACGAAGACGAGCGCCGCCCAGTGGTGCACCTGGCGCATGACGAGCCCGGCCTGGACCTCGAACGACAGCTCCAGCACGGACCGATACGCCGCCGATACCCGCGCGCCATGCAGCGGTGCATACGGCCCCTCGTAGGTCACCGGCGTCGCATCGGGCACATAGAAGAGGGTCAGGAAGACGCCGGTCAGGACCAGCACCACCAGGCAGAACAGGACCACCTCGCCGAACAGGAAGGTCCAGTGATCCGGGAACACCTTGCGCAGTCCGGTCCGGGTCCACGATGCCAGGCCAAGCCGGTCGTCGAACCAGCGGAACATGATCAGGCGTCGACCTCGTGCGTCACGTTCCAGAACGACGGGCCAACCGGCTCCGGGAAATCGTCCAGCGCGACCAGGTAGCCATCGTCATCAACGCCCATCGGCAGCTGCGGCAGCCGGCGCGCCGCCGGTCCGAAGGTCGGCACCGCGCCGCGCAGCACGTCGAAGGTCGACTGGTGACAGGGGCACAGCAGCGCGTTGTCCTCGGCGCGGTAGAGGCCCACGGGACAGCCGGCATGGGTGCAGATCTTCGAGTAGCCGATGGCGCCCTCCGGCGCCCAGCCTGCCCGGTCGCCCTCGAGGCGCAGGTCGGCGGGGCGCACGCGGATGAGCAGCGTCGCCGCATCGGCCCGGCCGATGGCGTCTTCCGGGAACACGGTCCGCACCGTGCCGAGACCCAGGTCGCCCGGCCGGATCGGCTGACCATCACCGTCGACGACGCGCGACCCGCGACGCCAGCCGGTCGTGAAGAGGGATCGCCCGGGCTGCGGGCCGAGCGAGAGGGCCGGGATGGCGAGCGCCGCCGTCAGCGCCGCGCCGGCGCCGAGCAGGAGCCGCACGAGAAACCGACGACGCGTAACGGTCTCGAGCTCCGCCGCCGAGACCGCCTCCGTGCGCTGCTCAGCGGTCGACGCCAGCGACTCGTGCTCCTCGACCTCGATCGGCACGTCCAGCAGCCGGATGGCCCAGATCACGATGCCGGCGCCGATGGCGCCCAACGCCAGCGCCAGCAGCATTCCCTCGATCTGCGCATTGCCGCCGATGACGTACACGGCCACCAGCGCCACGGACGCGAGCGCGCTCAGCGCGAACGCCGCGGCGACCGCTCGCGCCGGCGTCATGAGCGATGCCCCGTTCGGTCCCAGCGCCGTCCGACCAGGTACACGACGCCGATGAGGAGCCCCATACCGACGAGCCAGGCGACGAAGCCCTCCGGCACGGGGCCGATGCCGCCGATCTCGAACCCGCCGGGATCGTCGGAAGACTGGAGGAACTCGACGTACGTCGCCACCGCGGCGATCGACTCGTCACCGAGGTCGAAGACCGGCATCTGGCCGGGGCCGGTGAGCATCGCCTCGCCCACGGTCCGCGGGTCGGCGGAGGCCAACGGCCAGGCGATCGCGCCGCCACCGACCGCCCCGCCCCTGGCGGTGGCGCCGTGGCACGGGGCGCAGTTCACGGAAAAGAGCTCATAGCCCTGCTGGAGCAAGGCGTCATCGGTCTGGACGTTCGGGATGGCCGGACCGTCCCCGAGGCTGCCGACGAAAGCGACCAGGTCGGCGATCTCGTCGGGGTCGTAGGCCGGGGGCTTGGGCTGTGTCTGCTGCCCGGGCTCGCCGGTGTATGGCATGCGTCCGGTGCGCAGCTGGAAGTCGGCGGCCGCCTCGCCCGCACCCGCGATGCCCGGCCAGGGGTCGATGCCCTCACCCCGAGCGCCGTGGCACGTGGCGCACCCGACGCGGAACAGCTCGGCCCCGCGCTCGACCGAACCGCCAGACGCCCCTTCCTGCGCGACGACCGGCCTGCCAGGACTGGCGAGGACCAACAGGCCGATGATCGCGAGCGCAGGAAGGACGAGACGCACCTCAGCCGCTTCCCCACAGCCGCCAGGCGAAGACCGCGGCCAGGCCGGCCGCGCCCGCCAACGCGGCGCTCCGCGATCGTGGCGTTCCGTTCGTGACCAGCGTCGCCGGCACCAGCAGCGCGGCGATGATGATGCCGCCGTAGAGCCAGTGGATCCACTCGTCGGGCTCCGCGCCGCGCAGCGTCAGCACCAGGCCGATCGCTGCCTCGGCCACGATGATGCCGAGGAGCACGCGGCGCGCGAAGTCGAGCGAAGGCATCGGCGGCCGATCGAGCACGGCCATCACGCCCGACATGACGGCCAGCACCGCCAGGCCGGCCGCGAGCACCAGCCCGGGCAGGGTGTGCAGCCGCGCGAGAAGCTCCATGCGCGGGATCGGCTCAGTCGCGGCTCATCGAGCGCAGGACGAAGAGGACCAGGATGGATCCGATCGTCGCGATCACCAGCGCACCCAGCCAGCCGCTGGCCTCGTCCTGGTTGAGCACGTTGACCCACACGAAGCCGCCGATGAAGCCGCCGACGATGCCGACCAGCATCGTCCCGATGCAGCCCATGCGCTCCCGGCCGGGCACGAAGAAGCCGGCCAGCGCGCCCGCCAGCAAGCCGATGATGATCCAGCCGAAGAACCCGAGATCGCCCATGCCTTCCTCCTGTCACGCATTTGCCATCGGTGCCCGAGACCCGATGCACGACCCGTGCCGCAGCTTACTCGCCGAGCGAGCGAGTCAATCGCCGGAGGCCTCGGGCGGCATGAGCTCGATCAGGGTGGCGCCGGTGCAGTTATAGAAGAGCGTGTCGTGGAAGATGGCGGAGCGGTCGTCGATCCCCCGCCGCACCAGGGCCGTGTGGCCGTGCAGCCACAGCGGCGGGGAGAGGCGACGCACCAGCCACCGAAAGGCGGTGAAGCCGCGGTGCACGCGGTCGTCGTCGTCGTTGACGTCGCGTGGCGGCGCGTGGCTGACGACGAGATGCGGGCGCGATCGCCATGCCCGCAGCCAGGCGAGGATCGACAGTCCCCACATCCCGATCGCCGAGACCTCCGTCCCACGGTCGCTGTACCTCGGTGAGCCGGAGAAGCCGATGAGCCGAAGCCCCGCCTCGTGGACGACGGTGGCATCCGGCATCGGCTGCGGCAGCAGCTTGCGTTCCGTGTGCTCCCACGCCGCGCCGTGGTCGTGGTTGCCGCGCACGTAGCGCATCGGCGCGTGGAAGGCATCGGCCACGAACGAGAGGTACTCCGGCTGGAGGTCTCCCGCGCCGATGATCAGGTCGATCTTGCCCAGCCCCTCGCGCGTCCCGGCCGAGTCGAGCGACGGGTCGGGCTCGTCGCTGATGGCCAGGATGCGTAGCGGCCGTCCATTGCGTCCCGTGAACGGCGCCGGGTCCGGCCAGCGCAGCCGGAGGCGGTCCGTCACTCGGAGCCCTCGGTCTCGCGCAGCAGCTCCTCGCGGGTCATCACGTCGCTGGCCGTGCGCTGTTCGACCGTCCGCGACTGCCGCCCCATCCCCGCCTGGCGAACCTCCTGCGCGCCGATCAGCGTGCTGCCATCCAGCCGGCCATGGACCGGCGTCGCCACCCCGGGCACGACGAGCTGCGTGACATCGGCGTCGATGTCGATTCCGCCGGCGTGGCGCGCTGCCGCGACGCGGTTGTGGCCATCCTCGACGAAGTACTCCTCCCCGACCTGGATCAGGTCGATGGGCGGCAGCAAGGCCAACCGGTCCATTGCCCTGTTGATGCGCTGCCAGCGCGCGCGCCAGTTCGCGCCCCGCAGGCGCGGCAGGGGGAGGAAGTCGGCGGTGTTCTGTGAAGGGTGTCGCGTCGTCCCGACGATCCGATCGAGGGGCACCGTTCGCAGGCCGACGGGCCGACGAGGCGCCGACGTGGCCGCCGGATGGAGGTCGTACAGGGAGGGCAGGATCGCGCGTTCGGCGGTACGGCGCGCGCGGCTCGCCTTCGTCCGACGGCGCCACCAGCGGCGCACGCGACCGGCCACCGCGACGAGCACAAGGGCGGCGGAGAGTCGTGCGAGGAGCCACCGAGCGGCGGCGGTGAGCAGTTGCATGAGGAATTGCCGTGTGCCGAGGGGCCGATGGGCGGGTTGCACCCCGTACTATGATGCCTTCCCCGAGCGTGGGCCGCATGGCCCGGCCTGAGCCTGCCGTGACGAACAGGAGCGAGGACTCGATGGCGACCGTCACCTTCGACCATTTGTACAAGCGGTACGGCGAAGACGTCATAGCCGTGAACGACCTGAATCTCGAGATCGGCGATGGCGAGTTCATCTGCCTCGTCGGGCCGTCCGGCTGCGGCAAGACGACCGCACTGCGCTGCGTGGCGGGCCTGGAGGAGATCAGCGACGGACGGCTCCTCATCGGCGACCGCGTGGTCAACAACGTGGCGCCGAAGGACCGCGACATCGCCATGGTCTTCCAGAGCTACGCGCTCTATCCGCACATGAGCGTGTTCGACAACCTCGCCTTCGGCCTCAAGCTGCGCAAGACGAAGAAGGAGGACATCGACCGCCGCGTCAAGGAGGCGGCCGAGATCCTGGGCCTCGAGCGGTTCCTGGACCGCAAGCCGAAGGCCCTGTCCGGCGGCCAGCGCCAGCGCGTCGCCCTCGGCCGCGCCATCGTGCGCGAGCCGTCGGTGTTCCTGATGGACGAGCCGCTGTCCAACCTCGACGCCAAGCTGCGCGTCCAGACGCGTGCCGAGATCGCGCGGCTCCACCAGCGCCTCGGGACGACCACCATCTACGTCACGCACGACCAGGTCGAGGCCATGACCATGGGCGATCGGATCGCGGTCATGCGCGACGGCATCCTCCAGCAGGTGGGCACGCCGCAGGAGCTCTACGACCACCCGGTGAACGTGTTCGTCGCCGGGTTCATCGGCTCGCCGTCGATGAACTTCGCGACCACCAAGTCAGAGGGCAAGGACCTCATCTTCGGTGGTCACAAGCTCGAGCTGGCCGGGGAACAGGCGCGCGCCGCGGACTCGCGCCCGGACGGCGCCAGCGTGCTCATCGGCTTCCGGCCCGAGCACATCGAGATCGCCAACGGCCAGCAGACGAGCGCCGTGCGCATCCCGGCCACGGTCGACGTGGTCGAGTACCTCGGCAACGACGAGCTCATTCACGCGCAGGCGGAGGGCAACGAGATCGTGGCCCTGCTGCCGTCGGACAAGAAGGTCGCGGTCGGCGATCGCGTCGACTTCGCGGTGCCGATGGAGAAGCTGCACATCTTCGATCCCGATTCGGAGAAGGCTCTGGCGGGCTAACGTCGCCCGCATGACGAAGCGTGGCACGTGCCACGGACCATGGATAGGTGGAGGAACCGAATGTCCAAGTTTCGACTGATGGCACCGTTCATGGTGCTGTTGCTCGTGCTCGCTGCGTGTAGCAGCGGCAACGAGGGGGAGCCCGCCAGCAGCGGTGGTGGCGGGGGCGGCGGCGAGCAGGCCGAGGGCGACGGTGAGATCAGCGTCACCTCGCTGTGGGGCGGCGCCGAAGGCGAGGCCTTCCAGGCCGTGCTCGACGCGTTTGAAGAGTCGACCGGCATCCATGCTGAGTACGAGACCGTCCGCGACGACTATGCGGGCGTGCTGAGCACCCGCGCCGCCGGCGGCACCCCGCCCGACGTGGCGATCATGCCCGGCATCGGCTTCATGCAGAGCTTCGCTCGCGATGGCCTGCTGATTCCGATGGAGGATCTCGGCGTTGCACAGGCGGACATCGAAAGCCTGTACGCCCCCGGCATCCTCGACATCGGCACCGTCGATGGCACGCTCTACGCGCCGATGGTGAAGCTCAACTCGAAGGCCACCGTGTGGTACCACCCGTCGTCCTTCGACGAGCTCGGCCTTGACGTTCCCGCCACGTACGACGACATGGTCGCCCTTGGCGACGCCTACGACGGCCCGGCGTGGGCCTGCGGCTGCAGCGACACCTGGAACCTGACCGACTGGTTCGAGATGATCTACCTGCGCATGAACGGCGTCGACGCCTACATGTCGCTGTTCACCGGTGAGACTCCGTTCACCGATCCCACCGTGACCGCGGCCATCGACAAGATGACCGAGATCCTCAACGAGGACAATCTCGTCGGCGGCGTCAACGGTGCGCTGGGCACCGCATTCGTCGATGCCATCGGGCAGACCTTCGCGGCCGACAACGACGCGTGGCTGTTCTATGAGGGCGGCTTCGTCGGTGGCATCGCCATCGGCCAGGTCAACCCCGACCTCGTCATCGGCGAGGACATCGGGTTCTTCGACTTCCCGACGCTCGACGATGGCAACACGGCCATCACCATCGGTGGTGACGTCATTGCGGCGTTCACCAACGACGCGGACGTGGCCGCGTTCATGGACTACATGATCAGCCCCGAGGCCGGCACCGTGTGGGCCGAGCAGGGCACGATCATCTCGCCGATCATCGGCGTCGAGTCGTCGGCGTACCCGAACGAGCTGGCCTCGCAGGAGGCCGACCAGGTGGCAAATGCGGAGGCTGCCGTGTTCGACGGCTCCGACCTGCTGCCAGCGGGCTCGCCCGACCTGGGTGCGACGCTCCAGACCGCGCTCAGCAATCCCGATGGGATCGACGCGGCGCTGGAGGACTTCCAGACCGGAGTCCAGCAGGCATTCTCGGACGCCGGCGGCTGATCGACCGGTAACGGATGAGGGGTGGCGGATCCTTCCGCCACCCCTCGGCACATCCGCCAGACGAGGAGGTCTCGATGAGCACCGCAACGGCAGCTCGGGAGTCGGCGCCGGAGGTCGCCCAATCGCGCGGGCCGAAGTTCCTCCAGGGATGGAACATGGCAGCGCTCATCTTCATCGGCCCCGCGGTCCTGCTGCTCGCCGTGTTCATGATCTATCCGGCGGTCCGGACGATCATGCTCAGCTTCGAAAACGGCCTGGGGAACTACGTCCAGCTCCTCACCGCCGACCCGCGCTTCCTGTCGCTGCGCTGGCCGCCCGGCGGCTCGATCTTCAACAACATCCTGTGGCTGCTGTTCTACACCGGTGGCTGCATCGTCATCGGCCTCATCGTCGCCGTCATGGCGACGCGGGTGCGCTACGAGCGCGTCATCAAGGCCATCGTCTTCCTGCCGATGGCGATCGCAGCGACAGCGCTCGGCGTCATCTGGCGCTTCGTCTACTCACCTGACCCGGATACGGGGCTGATCAACGCCATGCTTGGCGTGGTCGGCGTGGACCCCATCTCGTGGCTCGGCAACGCGACGTTCGTGAACACGGCACTCATCATCGCCGGCATCTGGGGGTCGGCCGGGTTCGCGGTCGTCATCCTCTCCGCCGCCCTCAAGGGCATCAGCAGCGAGATCCTCGAGGCCGCGCGCGTCGACGGCGCGACGGAGGGCCAGATCTTCCGGCGCATCATCGTGCCGATGCTGTCGCTCCCGATCTCGGTCATCGCGGTCACGCTGACGATCAACGTGGTGAAGCTGTTCGACCTGGTCTACATCATGACCAAGGGCGGCCCCGGGAACGCCAGCAACGTGATCGCGGTGCAGATGTACCAGCAGTTCAGCGCCCGCAACTTCGACTACAGCGCCACCGTCGCGGTCGTGATGCTGGTCATCCTGATCCCGGTGATGATCTTCAACATTCGGCGCTTCCGCAGTGAGAGGGTGGTCGCATGACGTTCGGAGAGAGCGTGGCGGTCGAGGCACCGCCGCGAACCACCAGCGAGCGGATCACCCGCGTCCTCACCAAGGCGCCGATCCACATCGCGCTGGCCATCGTCGGACTGATCTGGCTGCTCCCGACCATCGGCCTGCTGATCACCTCGTTCCGGCCCGCGTCCGAGATCCTCAGCACCGGCTGGTGGGAGATCTTCGCCGGGCGGCTGAGCTTCACGCTCGACAACTATCAGCAGGTGCTCGGCTCGCAGGGCATGCTGAACTCGTTCATCAACAGCGTGATCATCACCGTGCCGGCCACGGTCCTGCCCGTCTTCTTCTGCGCGCTGGCGGCGTACGGCTTCGCGTGGGTCGACTTCCCCTTCCGAGACTCGCTCTTCCTGATCGTCGTCGGACTGCTGCTGGTCCCGATCCAGATGGTGTTGATCCCGTTGGTGCAGCTGTTCTCCAGCATGGGCGTCTACGGCCAGTTCACCGGCCTCTGGATCGCGCATACGGCATTCGCGCTGCCGTTCGGGATCTTTCTGCTGCGCAACTTCTTCATCACGCTGCCGCGTGACCTGATCGAGGCAGCCAAGATCGACGGTGCGTCGACCTGGAACATCTTCCGCACGGTGGTGATGCCGCTGTCCGTCCCCGCGCTCGCCAGCTTCGCGATCTTCCAGTTCCTGTGGGTCTGGAACGACCTCCTCATGGCGCTGGTGTTCGCGCCGCGCCCGAACGGCCTGCCGATGACGACCCAGGTCCAGAACCTCCTCGGCACATTCGCCACCGAGTGGCATCTCCTGGCGGCCGCCTCGTTCCTGATCATGGTCGTGCCCCTCATCGTGTTCTTCAGCCTCCAGCGCTACTTCGTCCAGGGCCTGCTCGCGGGCTCCGTCAAGTAGGCGTGGCGACGCTCCGCGTCGTCAGCTGGAACATCAGGGCCGCCATCGGCCCCGGGCCATTCCCGGACCGATGGTGG
>DASVDT010000146.1:0-9273 GCA_036380955.1 Candidatus Limnocylindria bacterium
TGGTGAACGACAGGGCCAATGGAGCGAGCGTCATTCCTCACCGGGGAATTCCGGCACGCGCTGGACGACCGAGGCCGTGTAGCGGTCCCGGTCCGTTTCCGGCCGCGGCTGGCCCAGGGCGCGACGCTGGCCCGCTGGCTCGACGGCTGCCTGGCGATCTTCCCGGCGGACACCTGGGAGGACCTGGCGGCCAGGATCCAGGCCCTGCCGACCACCAACGCGGCCGCGCGTCAGTTCGGTCGCTTCATGAGCTCGGGCGCGGTCGAGGTGGAGCTCGACCGACAGGGACGCGTCCTGGTCCCGAGCTACCTGCGCGAGTACGCCGGCCTGACCCAGAGCGAGGTGGTCGTGGTCGGTGCGCTGAACAGGCTCGAGATCTGGGCGCCGACGCGGTGGCAGCCGTATCGGTCCCAGATCGAGGACGAGCCGGAGGCACTCGCCGAGCACCTCGCCGACCTCGGCATCTAAGGGTGCCGTGGCCATTGATGCGTCTCCGGGCCGCTCGGCCCGCCGTCCGACAAACGAGGTGCAACGCCACATGGGAGAAGGGCACCTGCCGGTCCTGGTCGACGAGGTTCTCGCCTCGCTGGCCGTGGGTCCCGGCAGCTCCGTGGCTGATTGCACGGTCGGCGGCGGTGGGCACGCCGAGCGGCTCCTGGAGACCACGTCTCCGGATGGCCGCCTGCTTGGCATCGATGCCGATCGGGCGGCCATCGCGGAGGCGGAACGCGTCCTCGCCCGCTTCGGCGATCGCGTCGTCCTGCGCCACGCGAACTTCGAGGCGATCTACGACACCGCCGTCGAGTCAGGGCTGGCACCTCTCGACGGTGCGCTCTTCGACCTCGGCCTCAGCAGCTACCAGCTCGCCGACCCGGCTCGGGGATTCAGCTTCGCGGCCGATGCGCCGCCGGACATGAGATTCGATGAAACGAGTGGTGTATCGGCTCTCGAGCTCATTGAGCGCTCCTCGGAGCGAGAGCTCGCCGGAATCCTCGCGACGTTTGGTGAAGAACGCCGTGCAGGCCGCATCGCGAAGGCGATCGTGGCGGCGCGTTCGGAAGGGCGGATCGTGACCGCTGCGGACCTCGCCGATGTCGTCGCCAGGGCAGCCCCGTCCCGCCCCGGAAGCGCCGATGCCGGCCGCATCCACCCCGCCACGCGCACCTTCCAGGCGCTGCGGGTCGCGGTCAACCGCGAGGTCGAGGTGCTGACCGCGGGCCTGGCCGGAGCGCTCGCCGCACTGAAGCCCGGTGGCCGAATGGCCGTCATCAGTTACCACAGCATCGAGGACCGCATCGTGAAGCGGTTCATCGCGCGCGAGAGCCGCGACTGCATCGAGGACCCGTTGCCGCCGGTCTGCACCTGCGGCCACCGGGCGCAGCTCCGCGCCGTCACCAAGGGCGTCATCACCCCGGGCTCCGAAGAGGTCCGGCGGAACCGCCGCGCGCGCAGCGCGAAGCTGCGCGTCGCCGAGAAGCTCGCCTGACGCGGGCAGCAGGAGGAGGAGGGTCCATCGCATGAGCAAGGGACGAGCGCGTCACCAGGCCAGCCGGCGCCGGATGTACTCGGCGCGGCAGCGCGACCTGCGCGAGCGGCGAGCGCACGCCGCCCGTGAGGAGGCCTACTGGTCGAGTGACCAGGTCGCCGCATTCGAGATCGAGGAGGGCCTCGACTTCGAGGCGCCGACGAGCTTCGCGATCAGCGAGCGCCGACGGGCGAACGCCGCCTAGTCATGGCAGTCATCGGCGCACGACCTGCCACCGGCCCGTGGTTCCTGCCCGGCCGTCGTGTCAGGCCACGTCCTCGGAGGCGACCGACCGCCGCCCGGCGCGGGCGACGGATCCGGATGTCGACGCGCCTCCCGGCGCGGATCGACGTGCGCCCGTTCCTGGTCGCCATCGCCGTGGCGGCCGCACTGGCGTTCTTCTACCTCAGCCAGTCGACGCGCGTCGCGGCGACCGGCTACGAGATCGACTCGCTGGAGGCGACCCTCGCCAGGGCGCGGGCCGACCAGCAGCAGCTGATCTGGGCGATCGGGCAGGCCCGCTCACCCGCCGAGATCACCAAGCGAGCGCAGTCGAAGCTGCACCTCGTTCCACTCGAGGAGGGCGCGGTCACGTTCGCATCCGCGCCCTCCGCCAGCCAGCCAGCCGATTGACCTAGCCACGCGGCCGATGGCGGCCGCATCGCACCGGAGACGTCAATGCTCGCAAGGACCGACAGTCGTGCCCGCGCACTGGTCCTCCTCATCGCCGCCGCCCTCGCGGCGACGACGATCGGCGCTCGGCTGATCTGGTGGCAGGTCGCGCAGCAGCCGTGGCTGGCCGAGATGGCGCTCCACCAGCTCGCGCAGCACGAGGAGCTGCCCGCGGAGCGCGGCGAGATCACCGACGTGAACGGCGAGCTGCTCGCGACCTCGGTCGAGCTGCAGTCGGTCTTCGCGACCCCGCCCACGATCGAGGATCCCGGCCTGGCGGCGACCATCCTGGCATCGGTCCTCGAGCTTCCGGTCGAAGACCTTCGCGCCCGCCTCGACAGCACGGATCCGTGGGTGTGGCTCAAGCGTCGAGTCTCGCCCGAGGTGGCGGAGCGCATTCGATCGCTCGACCTTCGCGGCGTCGGGATGCTGCCGGAGACGAAGCGGGTGTACCCGGTCGAGGGCGTGGCGGACGGAACGACGATCGCCGCGCAGCTCATCGGCTTCGTGGATGTCGACGGTCATGGCCGCTACGGGGTGGAGGGCAAGGAGAACGCCATCCTGGCAGGCACCCCGGGCCAGGTCAGTGCGCAGGAGGACGTCATCGGGCGGCGCATCGCCGACTCGGCCACGCTCCTGCGCGACCCCGTCGACGGGGCCGATCTGGCACTGACCATCGATGCCGGCGTCCAGCACCTGCTGGAGCAGGAGATGCTCGACGCCTATACCAAGAACAGCGCGCACGGCGTGACCGGCATCGTGATGAACGCCGAGACCGGCGCGGTGCTCGGCATGGCCAGCTACCCGTCGTACGACGCCAACCAGTTCGCGACGACCGATGGCGAGCGGTTCGCGAATCCCGCCGTGGCTCGCCAGTACGAGCCCGGATCGGTGATGAAGGCGTTCACGATTGCGGCCGCCCTCGACGCCGGAGCGATCACCACCAGGGACACGTTCCTCGACGACAACAACCTGCAGGTCGGCGGCATTCGCATCCAGAACGCTGATCGTGAGAAGCACCCGTGGGGCCACGGCGAGATCACCGCGGCCGACGTGCTCGCGCTCTCGAACAACGTGGGGGCCGCCCGCATCGGCCTGACGCTCGGAGGCGAGCGGCTGTACGAAGCCTTCCGGCGCTTCGGCTTCGGCAGCCCGACCGGCATCGAGCTGGTCGGCGAGGAGAGCGGCGTGGTCTGGCGCCCGGACCAGGCATCCGGCGACCTGACGACGGCGCAGAACTCGTTCGGCCAGGGGGTCAGCCTGACGCCGATCCAGCTGGTCGCCGGCTACGCGGCCTTCGCCAACGGCGGGATGCTCGTCACACCCCACGTCGTCGCAGGCTGGACCGACCCGGACGGCACGTATCACGAGGCCGATCAGCCGCCGCAGGAACGAATCATGCGCGAGGAGACGGCCGACACCATGGTTGAGCTGCTGACGAACGCCGTCGACAACGGCATCGCCCAGCGGGCGGGCATCCCGGGCTACACCGTCGCCGGCAAGACCGGCACCGCGCAGATCGCGGGTCCGGTCGACGTCACCAACGAGGCCGGCGAGACGGTTCAGGTCTTCCAGTACATCCCAGGCTGGGTCGACTCGAGCTTCGTCGGGCTGCTGCCGGCCGGCAACACCAAGCTGGTCACGCTGATCCTCATCAACCGCCCGGCCGGCGCCGGCGGGCCACAGATGCCCGACCGGCCGGAGTGGGTGTACGCCGACCTGATGCCGCAGATCCTGGACTACCTCGCCATCCCACCGGACCGGCCGCTCGAGCCGGTCGCGCAGCCATGACGCTGCTAGACTCGCCAGTAGTCCGCAGCGTGGTCCGCGTGCCTCCCACGATCCCCCTGGATGACCTGCTGGCCGCGGTCGGCGGCCGCCTCCTGGCTCCCACCACCGCCTCAGTCGAGGTGCGAGGTGCATCGGTCGACTCCCGCCGCGTGACCCCCGGCTCGATCTACGTTGCGCTCCGTGGCGAGCGCGTGGACGGGCACGCCTTCGTCGCCGATGCGCTGCGCGCCGGCGCCGTGGCCGCGCTGGTCGAACGCCCGGTCGAGCTGCCCTCCGGCCAGAGTGCGCCGCTCGTCGTCGTCGCCGATGCACTTCACGCGCTCCAGGAGCTGGCCGCCTGGTGGCGATCCCGCCACGCCGTGCGCGTGGTGGGAATCACGGGCTCGACCGGCAAGACGATCGCCAAGGAGATCACCGCCGACGTGCTGTCGCGCGGCCTCGTCACGCTCCGCAACGAGGGCAACCTCAACTCCGAGACCGGCCTGCCGATGACGCTGCTGCGTCTCGAGCGCGAGCACGAGGCGGCCGTGCTCGAGATGAGCATGTACACGGTCGGCGAGATCGCCCGCCTGGCCGAGATCGCGCGCCCCGAGGTCGGCGTCGTGCTGGCCGTCCACCCGACGCACCTCGAGCGCGCGGGCAGCATCGAGCGCATCGCGCAGGCCAAGTCCGAACTGCCCGCCGCGCTGCCGGGCGACGGCCTCGCCGTCCTCAACGCCGATGACCCGCGCGTCGCCGCCATGCGCGACGTCACGCGTGCCGCGGTGCGCACCTTTGGCCTTGGCCCGACCGCCGATGTGCGTGCCGCCGATGTCGCAAGCCGCGGGCTGGCCGGCACCGAGTTCACGCTCCACGCGCCGTGGGGCACACGCCGGCTTCGGAGCGGCACGCCGGGACGCCACCTCGTGCCGCATGCGCTGGCCGCGGCGGCCGTCGCCGAGCGCATGGGCATCCCGCTGGACGAGGTGGCCGCCGCCCTGGCCGATGGCAGCCGCGCGGAGCACCGCATGAACGTGGTCGAGGCCGCGTCCGGCGCAACGCTGGTCGACGATACCTACAACGCCTCACCCATCAGCGTTGCCGCCGCGCTCGACTTCCTGGCCGAAACGCCGCTGCGCGCCGGCCGGCGCCGGATCGCCGTGCTCGGCGACATGCTCGAGCTGGGCCCGGACGAGGAGCGTCTGCACCGCGAGATCGGCGCGCACGCGGCACGCACCGCCGATGCCATCGTGGCGGTCGGTCCGCGCGGGCGGTGGCTGGCCGAGAGCGCGCGCGCATCGGGCGCGTCGCGGGTCCTGGCCGTCGAGGACGCGGAGGAGGCCGCATCTATGCTCGAGCGCGACGTGGCACCCGGCGTGGGCGACCTCGTGCTCCTGAAGGCGTCGCGCGGCATCGGCCTCGACCGTGCGGTCGAGCTGCTGGCGAGGGCGAGCGCATGAGCCTGATCCAGATCGTCGTGGCACTGCTGCTGGCGTTCATCGGCATGGTCATCCTGGCGCCGATCTACATCAACCTCCTCCAGCGCCTCGGCTTCGGGAAGCAGATTCGCGGCGAGATGCCGGAGGCGCACTTCGGCAAGGCGGGCACGCCGACCATGGGCGGCATGCTGATGGTCGGCGTCGTCCTATTCCTTGCCATGGCGCTGCGCATCGAGGACGCGGCGACGTTAACGCCGACGCTGACGCTCATGGGCGTCGGCATCCTCGGCGCCATCGACGACTTCGTGAACGTGCGAACGGGCATTGGCATGCGCGGCCGCTGGAAGCTGGTGTGGCAGACCGTCGTCGCCGTGTTGGCCGGCTACTACATCTGGCGACACTTCGATCTGACCGGCGTCAACATCCCGCTGGTCGGTCAGTTCGAGGTTGCGGCCCCGTTGCTCATCGCGTTCATCGCGTTCGTCATCGTGGGCACGAGCAACGCCGTGAACCTGACCGATGGCCTCGACGGCCTTGCCGGCGGCGTCCTCATCTTCAGCTTCGTCGCCTACTTGCTGGTCAGCCTGGTGGCCGTGCCGGATCTGAAGATTGCCCAGCCCAACCTCGCCATCTTCTGCGCCCTGGTCATCGGGGCGCTGACCGGCTTTCTCTGGTTCAACGTCCATCCGGCGCAGATCATCATGGGCGACTCCGGCGCGCTGAGCCTCGGCGCCACGCTGGCCGTCGTGGCGACCGTCAACGGCCAGCTGCCGCTGCTGGCGATCATCGGCATCGTCTTCTTCGGCGTGATCATGAGCGTCGTGATCCAGGTGATCAGCTACAAGACGCGCGGCCGGCGCATCTTCCGCATGACTCCGCTGCATCACCACTTCGAGCTCGTCGGCTGGGCGGAGGAGAAGATCACCGTCCGCTTCTGGATCGTCGCCGCGCTGGCCGGCCTGCTCGGATTCAGCGTCTTCCTCGCCACCTATCAGCAGCTGTGAGCGCGCCGATGACCGCCGCCCTTCCCGTGCGCTCCGTGGACGACCTCCGTGGACGGCGCACGGTCGTGCTCGGCCTGGCGCGTTCCGGCGTCGCGGCCAGCCGCTTCCTGGCCGATGCCGGCGCCGTCGTGGCCGCGTATGACAGGCGCCCGGCGATCGACCTGGCCGATGCCATCGCCGCGCTCGGATCGCGGCCCGTCCGGCTCGCGCTCGGCGTCCCCGATGCCGACGCCGCGGCGCTCCTGGAGCGCGCGGACCTGCTGGTGACGAGCCCGTCGGTCTCGGCGCGCTTCCCGACCACCGACCCATGGCTGCGCGATGCGTTGGTCGCCGCCGAGGCGAGGGGCGCCGAGGTCGTGTCCGAGGTCGGCCTGTTCCTGCGCCTGACCCGGTCGCGGGTGCTGGGCGTGACCGGCACGAAGGGCAAGACGACGACGTCGTCGCTGCTGGCCGCGATGCTCGAGGCGGGTGGCGTGCCCGTCGTGCTCGGCGGCAACATCGGCACGCCGCTCATCGAGCGCGTCACCGAGCTCGGGCCGGAGGACTGGGCGGTCCTCGAGCTCAGCGAGCTGCAGCTGCCGACGATCGATCGCGGCGTCGACGTCGCGCTGTACACGAACATCGGCGAGGACCACCTCGACCGGCACGGCAGCGTCGAGGCGTATCGCGCGGTCAAGGCCCGCCTCGCCGAGCTGAGCGCCGGTGGCCACATCGTGCTCAACGCGGATGACCCGGGGTGCGTCGAGCTGGGATCACGCCTCGCCGGCGACGTTCGGTGGTACGGGTTCGATGACCCGCAGCTGCAGGCATCCGTGGTCGACGGCTGGGTCGTGGTCGGGGACGAGCGCATCCTGCCCGTGACCGACGTGCGGCTGCCCGGACGCCACATGCTGGCCAACGTGCTCGGGGCGTCCCTGGCGGCGACGCTCGTCGGCGTCGACGGCCCGGCCCTTGCGCGCGCCGTGCGAGGGTTCTCCGGCGTGCGGCATCGGCTGGAGGCGATTCGCGAGCGCCAGGGCGTGCGCTGGATCAACGACTCCCAGGCCACCATTCCGGTCGCCGCCATCGCGGCGATCGACGCCTTCGACGTCCCGATCGTGCTCGTCGCCGGCGGCAAGGACAAGGGCCTCGACTACGCGGCGTTCGCCGACGCCATCGCGCGTCGCGCGCGAGCGGTCGTGCTGATCGGCGAGACGGCCGACGCGCTCGAGCGCCTCATTGCCGGCCGGGTGCCGGTCTCGCGGGCCGGCGACATGGACGAGGCCGTGGCGCAGGCGGCCGCCGTCGCCCGGGCCGGCGACGTGGTGCTTCTCGCTCCGGCGGCGGCCAGCTTCGACATGTTCACCGACTACGCGGCGCGTGGCGATGCCTTCCGTACTGCCGTCGACCGGCTGGGTGGCGACGAATGAGCGCAGTCGCGGCCGCTGCCGTCGGGACGCGGCGTGGCGTCGCGCGCGGCGGTGTGCGCCGCGATCGTCACGAGCCGTCCTACGCGCTGCTGCTCGCCGTCATGGCGCTGACCGGCATCGGCGTCGTGATGGTCTATTCCGCGTCGAGCGTGCGGTCCTACTTCAGCAGTGCCGATCCGGCGGCCCAGGGGCTCGAGCAGCTGGTCTGGGCCGGCATCGGTCTGACGGCACTGGTGGTCGCCATGCGGCTCGACTTCCGGCACCTGCGCTACCTGGCCATCCCGATCTACGTCATCACGCTCGGGCTGCTGGTGGCGGTCCTCGTGCCGGGCATCGGTGCCGAGATCAACGGGTCCCAGCGCTGGATCATCATCCCCGGCGTCGGCACGTTGCAGCCGGCGGAGTTCGCCAAGCTCGCCGTCGTGCTGTACCTGGCGCACTGGCTCGACCGGCGCGGCAAGGAGGCGAGGAGCTTCTGGAACGGCCTCATCCCGTTCGGCCTGCTGGTGGCGCCCGGGTTCTTCCTGATCGCCATCGAGCCGGATCTCGGGACCGCCGGCGTGTACGCCATCGTCGCCATCAGCATCTTCTTCATGGCGGGGGCGAACCTGCTCTACCTGACCGCGATCGGCACCGGGGTCATGGCCGCCGCCTGGGTGATGGTGAGCAGCACCAGCTACCAGCTGGAGCGCGTGCAGACCTTCCTGGACCCGTTCCGCGACCCGCTCGACAGCGGCTACAACACCATCCAGGCGTTGCTGGCCCTCGGCCTGGGCGGCATCACCGGCCTCGGCCTCGGAGAGAGCCGCCAGAAATTCCTGTATCTGCCGGCGCCGTCGACCGACTTCATCTTCGCCATCATCGGCGAGGAATGGGGCCTGGTCGGAACGCTGACCGTGCTGGCGCTGTTCGTGGTCATCGCCTACCAGGGCTACAAGATCGCGATCCATGCGCCGGACACGTTCTCCGGCCTGGTCGCGTGCGGCATCACCACCTGGCTCGTGGTCCAGGCCTGCGTCAACATGATGGTGGTGACGGCGCTCATGCCGGTCACCGGCATCCCGCTTCCGTTCATCAGCGCCGGCGGGTCGGCGCTGACCATCAACCTGGCTGCCATCGGCATCCTCCTGTCGATCAGCCGCGAGACCACCCAGACAGGATCCCTGCGTGATGCGGTGTTCGGTGTCGGGCGGCGGGACCGGCGGGCACGTGTACCCCGCGCTGGCCGTCGCGCGAGCCCTGCGCGACGCACGTCGCGACGTTGAGCTCGACTACATCGGCGGTGCACGCGGCTTCGAGCGCCGGCTCGTGGCCGGGCATCCGATGGGCGACGAGCTCCCGTACCACGAGCTCGTCGTGCGGTCGCTGCGATCCGCCGGCCTGTCGCTGCACACCGTCCTCGATCCCGTCCGGCTCGGTGCGTCGATCCCGCAGGCGTGGTGGCTCCTCGGCCG
>DASVDT010000147.1:0-16193 GCA_036380955.1 Candidatus Limnocylindria bacterium
TCGCGAATGCGCACGATCTCGAGGCAGCCGGTCAGGTACGACGATGCCTGCGTCGGCCAGGCGCAGTAGCGCGTCACCTCCGCCTTGGCGGTCGGCTCCGTCAGGCCGGTCTTCGCGGTCATGAACTCGACCGCCTCGTCCCAGGTCATCTCGCCCATGTGGAGCGAAGTGTCGACGATGATCCGCGCGGCACGGAAGATCGTCGCCTCGTACTGGTTCATCTCCCAGCGCAGGTCGGTGAAGAAGCCCTGCTCGCGCATCATCCGCTCGGCATACAGCGCCCAGCCCTCGCTGAAGTACGGCGTCCGGAACGCCTGGCGCAGGCGCGAGGGGTTCGACTTGGACATGACCAGGTGCCAGTGGTGGCCGGGGTACGCCTCGTGGACCGCGGTGGTCGGGATGCCGGGGTAGGAGTTGGAGGCCAGCCGCTTCTGGATCTCGTCCTCGGAGGCACCGTCGGGCGGGAAGGGCACGAAGAAATGGCCGAGCATCCTGTCGGAAAACGGCGGCGGCGACATGTACGAGGCGACGGCCAGCACCGGCCGCTGGAACGGCGGCGACGGCACCACGGCGCACTCCTCGCCCTCCGGGAACGAGACGAGCCGATGCTCGCGCAGGTACTCGCGCGCCTTCTGCGTCCACTCCTCGTAGCCGACGCGCATCGCTTCGGGCGTTCGCGGGTGGTCCTCGTTGAGCTCGTCGAGCACCGACTTCCAGTCGTCGGTGCCGCGCAGCTCCCGTGCGCAGCGCGTCAGCTCGGTAGCCAGCTCGTCGTAGGCGGCGCGGCCCCGCTCACGCAGCTCGCGGGCATCGAAGCCGAGCAGCTCCTTCTCGAGCAGCAGCGCGCTGTAGCGCTCCTCGCCGAGCGCCCATTCGCCCACGGCCGACGGCCGCATCTCCTCCAGGAAGGCGACGTAGTCGTCGTAGGCCGATGCGGTCGCCTCGCCCGCCTCGCGCAGCTTCGCCCGCAGCCGATGGTCGTCCATCTGGCCCGGCAGGATCTCGCGCACGTAGCGCGCGCCGGCACGCGCCTGGTTGGCCGCGCGGTCCAGGAAGATCCCGGGCACCATCTCCGGCCGCAGGTTGCGCTTGCCGTCCTCCAGGTTGCCGGGAATGAGCCTGAGGCGCGAGACCGCCGAGTCGACCAGCTGCTCCATCGGCCGCAACCGATGCAGGAAGAGGCCGAAGATGCCGGACATGCCAGGGTTCAGATAGGTGTCGGGCTGCCGTCGCCAGGTCTCGAAGTCCTCCACGATCTGCCGGCCACGCAGAATGCTGATCACCAGCTCGCGGTCGATCTGGTCGTCGAAGCTCAGCTCGGCGGGCTCGACGGCATTGAACCGGTCGAGCCACTCGGCGTCGCGACGGTTGCGTCGCGTGATGGCAGCCTCCGACAGGTCGTCGAGGCGATCGTCGTACTCGGTCAGGCCCAGGGAGCTGGCGCGAACCGGGGAGTCCTCCCATTCCTGGAGCAGGAACTCATCGGTCAGCTCGGAAAAGGACGGCATTCGGCTACCTCTGCTGCGGCCCGGGGGTGGTGCCAGTCTAGGCCGATCCGGCTCAGGCGGTGTCCACGGCGAGGCGTGCTGCGCCGCCCGCGATCTCGGTCTCGTAGCGGTCCGGCGTCGATGCCCCGACGTCGTCGTCGTCCGCAGGTCCGTCCCCGATCCGCTCCTGGTTCGACCATCCAGCGAGAGATGCTTCGGCGCGACACCACGCGCGCGTTCCGCGGCTACCAGCGCTCGATCCAGGGTGGCCTCAGCGCGGCTTCGGCAGGAGCCGTCCGAACTTCTCCGGGTTCGCCGCGGCGGCGACCTGGATCGCGTTGAGCGCAGCGCCCTTGCGCAGATTGTCGCTGCTGACCCACAGCGCAAAGCCGTTCGGCCGTCCGGGGATCGCGCGCAGGCGGCCGACCAGCACGGGGTCGCGGCCCTCCACGTCGAGCGGCATCGGGTGGCGCTCGGAGCCGTCGGCCGGCCGATACTCGAGGCCCGGCGCCGCCTTCAGCGCGGCCTCGAGGTCTTCGACGCTCGTGTCGCGCTCGGTCCGGATGTGGAGCGCCACGGAGTGACCGGTGTGGACCGGCACGCGGACGGTCGTGGCGGCCACGTCGAGGTCCGGCATCTCGAGGATCTTGCGGATCTCGGCGTGGATCTTCTTCTCCTCGCCGGTCCAGCCCGATTCGTCGAGGACGTCGATCTGCGGCACCACGGAGTCCGCGATGCGCCCGTGGAACGGCGAGTCGTCGGCGCGCTGACGATGGTCGGTCCCGCGCTCCGCCTCGAACGCGTCGAGCCCTTTGCGACCGGCGCCGCTGACCGCCTGGTAGCTGGCCAGGTCGACCGATGCCAGCCCTGCCGCATCGCGGATCGCAGCCAACGCGACCACTGCCGCGGCCGTCGTGCAGTTGGGGTTGGCGATGAGGTTGCCACTTCGCTCACGGGCCGCATGTGCATTGGCCTCAGGAACGACGAGGGGCACGTCATCGGCCAGGCGGAAGGCGCTCGAGTTGTCGACCACCAACGGCACCGATGCGCCCGGCCCGGCCATGATCTCGCGGCTCTGCGCGGCATCCACGGCCAGGAAGAGGACGTCGAGCTCTCTCGCGTTCTCGGCGGTCAGCACGCGGACTGGCAGGGGCGTGCCGCGGTAGTCGAGCGTGTTGCCCGCCTTGTGCCCGAAGGCGCGGAGGCACTCGGCCGGCAGGCCCGCATCGGCGAGGATCGAGCAGAAGACGCCGCCGACGACGCCTCGTGCGCCGGCGACGCCGACGGTGGGCCAGCTCGTCATGAGGCCCTGCCGAACAGGATCGGGCGCTCGCCGTTCACCAGGCGAGCGAGATCGGCATACACGGCGCCGGCCGTGGCGCGACCGCCCGCACCCGGGCCGGAGACCCGGAACGTGCCCGCATCGGCGACGGTGATCTCGAGCACGCTCTCCACGCCGCTGGTGTGCGCCAGCGGATCGGATGGATCGAGCGGGATCGGCGAGACGGTCATGGTGTCCTTCGTGGCCTCGGCGACGAGGCGGACGGTCTCGCCCGCCTGCACCGTTCGCCCGACGATACCCGTCGTGTCCACTTCGCGTTCAGCCCGCCATGTGCCCCACGCCACCGACGCCAGGATGGCGAGCTTCTGGGCCGCATCACGACCGCCGACGTCGAAGCTCGGATCGGCCTCGGCGTAGCCGGCATCCTGGGCGGCTCGGAGCGATTCGTCGTAGCTCCGCCCTTCGCCCATGGCGCTCAGGATGAAGGTCGTGGTGGCGTTGACGATGCCGCGGATGCGCGCGATCGCGCCGGTCGCGGCGAGGTGCTCGGTCGTCTCGATCATCGGCGTGCCGCCGCCGACGCTCGCGCTGCCGAGGAGCGCGGCGACGCGACGGACGGCCAGCTCCGCGAGCTCACCGCCGTGCGTCGCCAGCAGTGCCTTGTTGGCGGTGACGTACGGCGTGCCGCGGTCGAGCGCGGCACGTGCCCAGTCGCGAGGACCATCGACGCCGCCGGCGAGCTCGACCACGACATCGGCGTCGAGCGCTTCTTCGGGGGCGACGAGGTCGATGCCCTTCGGCAGGTCGGCGCGCTCGCGCCTGCGGACCGCCAGGCAGGCCAACGTCAGCGGAAGCGGTCCCGTCTGGACCAATTCCCCGAAGGCCGAGCCGACGGTGCCCCAGCCGATGAGCCCAATCCCAAGCCTGTCGCCATCCATGGCGGCGAAGTCTATCGGCTCGGGCCAGCACCGTCCGTGGACTGTTCAAGACTCCCGGCTCGGGACAGCACCCTCCGTGGACTGTTCAAGACTCTCGGCTCAGGGCAGCACCGTGCGCGGAGTGTTCAAGACTCTCGGCTCGGGACAGCACCGTGCGCGGAGTGTTCAAGACTCTTGAACACTGGCACGGTACCGCCTGTGGCTTACCACCCGCTTACCGGACGCTTACCGGACGCCTACCGGACGCTTACCAGCGACTTACCAGCCGCGTACGGGACGACGCATGGGGACGCGGGCTAGACTGGAGGCAATGGGAGCCACCGAGACCGTTGACCTCTTCCTCGAGCTCATCAACGACGACCGCCGCGACAAGGCGGTCGAGCTGTTCAGTGAGAACGCGGTGATGGGCATCAGCGTCCCCGGTTCCGACGAGCGAACGAACCTGCGCGGTCGCGACAAGGTCGGTGGCTGGTTCGTCCGCGCCGGCGACGGCTTCCGGATGTTCACCAACGACAGTCGCAACATGGGCGCCAGCTACATCGCCGATGTGACGGTCATGCGCCCTGGGGTTGCGCCGATGAACGTCGAGGCGAACTTCCGCGTGGAGAACGGCGAGATCGTCGCCCTCTTCCTCCAGCCGAACTAGGTTCCGGGCGTCCTAGTCGCCCTTGTCCTTCTTGCCCTTTCCCTTGCCCTTGTCGGCATTGCCGTTCCCGCCTCCGTCGCCATTGCCCGGGCCGGCAGTCGTGCATCCGGCGACACGCTCGGCGGCGTAATCAGCGGCCGCTTCTTCGTCCATGGCTGCCATGTCGGCCTGGGCGTGGGCCGCCGAGTCGGCACCGCAGGCGGCCTCGATCTGACCGATCAGACCCGCCATCCAGGCCGGCGACGGCGTCGCCGAAGCCGAATCCGATGACGGCGCCGGCGCTGCATCGGCGCCCGGCCCGATGCCCGGGAGGACCCCCGCGGCTGCCACGGCCATCACGGCGACCACCGCCAGCGCCGCGATCGGCCAGGCCAGCGAGCGACGCCGACGAGCCGCCGGGCCAGGAACCGCCGACGCGGCAGCCACGACAGGCGCGGCCACGCGCGGCATCGGTCGAGTGATCGCGGCCGTGTCCACCGGGACAGGCAGCAGTGGCGCCATGGCGAGGGCGGCAGCCGGATCGCCGGCGAGCCAGTCGCGCAGCGCCGCCGCGAGCGCGCCGGCGTGGAGCGGCCGCGCGGTCGGGTCGTGGGACAGACACGCGGCGATCACGGACGCCAGCGCGGGATCGATCCCGTCCATGGCTGGCGGGCCAGCACGCTGTGCGTCGGCCAGGGCGACGGGTGAGGTTGCCGGATATGGCGCGTGGCCGGTCAGGGCCTCATGCAGGACGACGCCGAGGCCGTAGAGATCGGTGCGCGGCGTGATCGGTCCGCCCGTCAGCTGCTCCGGGGCCATCGCTCGAAGCGTGCCCATCACCGTGCCCGCGAGCGTGAGGCGTTCCGCCGAGGGAGCGAGGCTGTGCGCGATCCCGAAATCCACCAGCCGCGTCCGGCCGTCCGCCGCCAGCAGCACGTTCCCGGGCTTGACGTCGCGGTGGATGACACCCCGCTGATGCGCGTGGTAGAGCGCGTCGGCAACGTCGGCGGTGAGCGCCGCGGCGGCACGCTCGTCGAGCGGACCCTCGCGCTCGATGCGCGCCGCGAGTGACTCTCCCTCCACCAGCTCCATGACCAGCGCCGGCGACTCGCCAGCGGTGTCGACGTCGTAGACATCGACGATCACCGGATGCGACAGCGCCGCGGCGGCTCGAGCTTCCGCGACCAGGCGGCGGCGAGATGCCTCGTCTGGAAGCAGATGCGGGTGCAGTCGTTTGACCGCCACCGGCCGGTCGAGCTGCTCGTCGCGCGCACGCCACACCTCGGCGCTACCGCCCGCGGCGATGCGCTCGATGAGCCGGTATCGGTCCAGGATCAGTGGTTCGTCCATGCTCGCCCGCTCGGCGGGCAGTCCGAAAGGCATGCAGGTTTCGGGCCGGACGCCTACGGGAACAGGTCGCGCTCCCGCTCCATCACCAGGACCGATGCCCCCGCCTCCGACGGGCGCCACCCGTATCCGCGGACCAGCACCACCGGTCTGCCGTCGGTCTTGCCCCCGGCCAGATCGGCCGCCGATGCCAGCGCATCGGCGACGGCGATCACGGTGGCCTGCATCTCACGGCCGGCCGCGTCGGGCGTGCCGCGCAGGTCGAGCAGCGGCTCGATGCCGGCGGACCCGATTGCCACGTTGACGATCCCGTTGCGCCACGGCCGGCCGAAGGAGTCGCTGATGATGACGGCGGGCCGCACGCGGAGCACCGAGCCCAGCGCGTCGCGAATGGCGCGAGCCGAGGCGTCTGGATCGACGGGTAGCAGCGAGGCAACGTCTCCCCCGCCCACGTTCGAGACGTCGACGCCCGCGTTGGCACACACGAGGCCGTGGCGCGTGCGGCTGATGATGAGGCCCCCCGGCCCCATGCGCACGATCGAGGCCGACTCGCGCAGGACGAGCTCCACCTGGCGGGGATCCTTGCCCCAGCGTCCGGCCCATTCAACCGCGAAGGCGGAAGGCTCCACCGATGCGAGCTCGACCAGCCGGCCCTCCGCCTTGGACACGACCTTCTGGGTGATCACGAGCACATCGGCATCGGCCAGGTCGACGCCCGTTGCGCTGGCAGCGTCGACGATCACCGCCGCCAGATCGTCGCCTGGCTGGATCTCGCCGATGCCGTCGAGCGCGACGAGCTCCAGCCGCGCGCTCACGCCGCGTCCCCGAGCTCCAGCCAGCGCGCCAGGTCCTGCGGCGTGTCGAGGTCGAAGGCCAAGCCCGCCCGGTTGACCGCCACCAATGGCACGCCGGCACGCTCGACCTCCTCGAGATGCTTCGCGAAGCTGCCCTTGCCGAACCGGAAGCCGATGACGCCCGGCGGACGCAGCACGAGGCCGTTCGTGCCAGTGCCCGCTCGGTCGGGCGCGATCGCGACGCCCGGAGCTCCGTCGGCCGGAAGGGAGCGCAGGAGGGTGGCCACGTCATCGGCCTGGAGGTTGGGCAGGTCGCCGTGCAGCACGGCGAGCTCATCGATGGCATCGGTCAGGGCGTCGAAGCGGGCCTCCTCGAGCCCCTCGTTGAGGCCCATGCCGCGCTGCACGGTGAGCCGTGCGCCGGATGGTTGAACGATCTCGAGCAGCGCGCGCGACGGCGAGATGACGACGACGTCATCGGTCACCTCCCGCGCGACCTTGAGCACCCGCTGCAGCAGCTGGCTGGCGAGGAACATGCGCTCGTCGGGGCTCAGCGAGGGCGCCAATCGCGTCTTGGCCGCCTCGAGGCCTCGATGCGGCACGATGATCCGGAGGGACACCCCCGCAGGATATCGCGAACCCGGCTTCGGCCGAAGATGCCGCTTCCTAACCGGTGCCGATCAGCTCGCGGGCAAGCCTCGCACGGTCAGCATCGGAGCGCATGATCGTGTCCAGCAGGACCGGCTCGATACCCATCGCGCCGATGCGCGAAGCGAGCTCCGCGTCGCTTGCGTCGACCACCCAATGGGTCAGCAGGTCGCCGTAGATCCGGGCGACGCCCGCGGCACTGACCTCGTGACCGAGGCTCGCCAGCATTCGCGCCGCCGGCCCCTTGAGCGCCTCCGCGCCGATGATCGGGCTGACGCCCACCCGGCGAGGCACGCTCACGATCGCGTCCCGCATCCCTGGCAAGGCCAGGATCGGACCGATGCTGACCATCGGGTTGGATGGACCGATGACGAGCAGGTCGGCTTGCCGGATCGCCGAGAGCACCGATGGGGTCGGGCGCGCGCCGTCGATGCCCTCGAGCTTCACGCCGCGCACCTCCGGCTCCTGCCGATGCCGAACGAAGTACTCCTGGAACTCGAGCGGGCCGTCATCGGTGACGATCACGCTGCGGCAGCGCTCGTCGGTGGCGGGCAGGATGCGACTGCGGATCCCCAAGGCGGCAGCCATCGCCGCCGTCGCATCGGTCAGCGATGTGCCTTCGGAGAGCAGTCGCGTGCGCGCCACGTGGGTGGCCAGATCGGCGTCGCCCAACGTGAACCAGATCGGCTCGCCGTATCGGGCGAACATGGCGTGGGCGGTGTACGTGTCGTTCGCGACGCCCCATCCGCGCTGGCTGTCGATCAGCCCGGCCAGCGTGTAGAGCACGGCGTCGATGTCCGGGCTGACGTGGAGGCCGTGGAGCTCGAGGTCGTCGGCGACGTTCACGATCACGCTCAGCTCGAGGTCGTCGAGCATCGAGAAGCCGTGCGCCAGCTTCGTGCCGCCCGTGCCGCCGGCCAGGAGCGCGACCTTCATGCCGCGCAGCGTAGCCCGTCGGCTCGCGTTCGATCTGGCGAGCGAGTCCCGCCGGAACGGCGGCCCAGGGGTCGCATGCGCGACCTATCGAGCGACACGCAGCGTGAAGCGCGCGTGGCGGTGCGGCCATTGCGTGCCACTGCCCGTTCGATCGCCCATGCGCAGCGCGGAGCGGCCGTCTCGTGAGATGCGCGCGATAGATCGAGCGTTACGAAGCCGCCACCGAAGCGCTCTCCACGAGCGCGGGCTTCACCTCCGTCACCAGCCGCTCCATCGATTCGGCGTCGTACGGCGACGGGAAGCCGACGATGAGGTGCCGGAACCCGATGCCCAGGAACGGACGCAGCTTCTCGGCGACCTGCTCGGATGTGCCGACAAGCTGGTCTTTCCAGGGCCGCGCCCTGCCGTTGCGCTCGAACATCGCCTCGAAGGCGCGCTGCGCCTCCGCGGGATCATCGCGAATGATGCAGGTGCCGACCCCGACGGTCCGCTCGATCTCCGACTCGTCGCGGCCGACCTCCTCGCAATGGCGGCGCAGAATCTCGTCCTTGCGCTTCACGTTCTCGAAGCCGCCGCCGAGGTTGCAGGCATCCGCGTAGCGGGCGACGATCCGAAGGGTCTTGCGCTCCCCTCCGCCGCCGATGAGCAGCGGGACCGGGTGCAAGGGGGCCGGCAGGTTGAGCGCCTCGTCAGCCGAGTAGTAGCGCGAGCCGGACGGCCGCTCCCCGTGCAGCATGCCGCGCATGATCTGCGCCGCCTCCTCCAGCCAGCGCAGCCGCTCGCCCGGCGAGCCCCCGAACTCGATGCCGAGGTCCCGGTGCTCAGTTTCGAACCAGGCGCCGCCGATGCCGAGCACCGCACGGCCGCCACTGATGTGGTCGAGCGTCGTCGCGAGCTTTGCCACCAATGCCGGATTGCGGAAGGTGTTCGCGCCGACCATGAGGCCGATCGTCGCGTGTTCGGTGAGTGCGGCCCAGGCAGCAAGGGTCAGCCACGCCTCGAACATCGGCCCCTCGTGGTCGCCGACGATCGGATACAGGTGGTCCCAGGTCCAGAGCGAGTCGAATCCGAGCTGGTCGGCACGGATGCCGGCCTCGCGAAGCGACGGCCAATCCGTGTACTGGTTCCAGCACAGCGCTCCGAGCTTCACGGCGTCACTGGTCATGGCGGATGACCTTCTCGATGCGGATCCGGACGATCACGCGCTCCTGGCCCGCGTAGCGCTCGGGGTTCGCCCCGTAGCGGCGCGCGAGGTCCTGGATGTTCCGGAGCGCCGGCTCGAACGTGGCGTCAAGGTCGGCGGTGCCTCGCATCGCGACCCACTTCAGCCCGGCCTCGAACAGCACGCTGACGCGCGGGTCGTCGGTGAGCTGGCGATACTTCAGCCGCCGCACCATCGTGTTCATGACGATGACGTCCGGATCGTCCGGGTCGAGGTCGAACCACATCACCGATTGGCTGGGAGGCCCATCGGCAGAGTTCACGGCCAGCACGGGATAGCGCAGCTCGCTCATGAGCCACGCGCGCATGTCGTCGCTCAGGACTGACGCAACGGTCAGGTCGGGATCGCTCATTGGTCTCCTTCCGCTCTGTTTTTCAGTCTAGCCCTACACTCGGATCCGATGACGAACGCCGAACTGCTTTCCGTCGGTGCCGAGCTGTTGCTGGGCGAGACCGTCGACACGAACGCCGCATTCCTGGGTGCCGAGTTGGCGACGATCGGCCTTCCGCTACGCCATGCACGGATGCTGCCGGACGACCGCGCGGTCATCCGGGATGCGTTCATCGAGGCCCGCGAGCGATCGGCGGTGGTGCTGGCCACCGGCGGCCTCGGGCCTACCCACGACGACCTCACCCGCGAAGCCATCGCCGATGCCCTGGCGGAGCCGCTTCACGAGGACCCGACGCTGCTCGCGGAGCTCGAGGAGCGCTTCCGCGCCATCGGCCGCATGCCGTCCTCGAACCGGCGGCAGGCGACGCTGATCCCGTCGGCCCAGGCGCTCCCCAATCCGATCGGCTCGGCGCCTGGCTGGTGGGTCGAGTCGGACGGCGTCGTCATCGCGGCCATGCCGGGCGTGCCCTCCGAGATGCGGCGCATGTGGGCCGAGCAGGTGCGCCCGCGGCTCGAGGCGCTGTTCGCCCTTCCGCCGCTGGCGATGCGCACCGTCAAGGCGTTCGGCATCGGCGAATCGGCCATGGCCGAGCGACTGGGCGCGATCATCGCCGAGCCGCCCGACGGCGTGGACGTCGGCATCTACGCCCGCGACGACGGCGTGCACGTGCGCTTCTCGACGCTTGGCGAGGCTTCGGTGCTGGATCCCCTCGCCGATCGAGCGCTGGCGGCTCTGGGTGAGGACGCCTACGGCACCGATGAGGCCGATCTGCCGGGCGCCGCACTGGCCCGGCTCGCCGAGCTCGGCGTGGCCGAGCTGAGCAGCTGGGAGTCCGATACCGACGGCGCCCTGCTCGCGATCCTGGCCGCCACGCCCGTCCGTGACGGCGTCACGCGCTACCTCGGCGGCGTGCTGGACCTGGGCACGCCGTCGGGGCCGCCGGTCGGCGATGCCGTCCTCCAGGTCTCGCTGCTGCCGCAGGGCGCCCACGGCCGCTCCCGCGTGCGGGTCGCGATGAGTGGCGCGGTCTCCATACCGCCGACGGAGCTGCGCATCCATGGCTCCGGCCCGCAACGGTTGCGCCGCGCGGCCTTCGCGGCACTCGATGCGGTGCGGCGAGTCAGCTCCAGCGGCCGATGAGCCGAACCGCGGACGGGCGCAGCTCGAACGTCCACAGGTCCGACCAGCCCACGACGTCGCCGTCAGCCTGGACCGGGATCGGGACGCCGTCGAGCGATCGCAGCTCGACGCGCTGCGCGTCGACGCGCTCGGCGTGCGGCCGGACGCCGGCGGCCCAGCGGCCGGCCTCGATCAACAGCCGTGGCGCCGGGCCGGGATAGACGCGCATCGACATCCGGCCGGCATCGACTCGCGCTCCCGGGTTGACCTTCAGGCCGCGGCCGTAGAACGGCGTGGTGCCGACCACCACCAGCTCGACCGGGCCGCGATGCACGGTCCAGTCGTCGGCCTTGATCCGCACCCTCGGACGCCGCCACAGATCGGGGACCGATCGGGCGATCGCGCTGGCCCAGCCGCGCAGGCGGCGCGCGCCAGCATCGGCGTAGCGCTCTGCCACCAGGGCGTCCCAGCCGGCGCCGGCGAACAGTGCCAGGCGCCCGTCGACCGCAACCAGGTCGATCGGCCGGGCCTCACCGCGTTGGATCACCGCGACCAGGTCGTCGGGGTCGCGAGGGAGGTCGAGCAGGTGGGCGGTCGCGTTGCCGAAGCCCGCCGGAATGTAGCCGAGCACGAGCTCCGGGCGCCGAACGGCGACGTTGTACGCCACGCTCAGTGACCCATCGCCACCGGCGATGATGGCGGTCCCGTAGTCCGCGATGCGCGACTCGAGCCACTGCCGCAGCTCGAGCGCATCGCGGGTCGCGATGACGTGAAGGTCCGCGCCCAGCGCATCGGTCGCGAGCTCGACCGTGCGCCGAACGCGATCGCTTCGTGCGCTGCCGGCTCCCTCGTTGAGGAAGACGGCGGCGCGGCCGCGGGTTACGGCAGCGCCTCCAGGATCTCGGCCACCTCGGCCTCGGTGCCCGTCAGGAAGTAGAGCGTGTCGTCCTTCGTGTACAGGTAGACCGATGCGCCGGTTTCGCCGCTCGGATCCACGGCGGTCCAGACGTCCTTGCCGCCGATGTTCGCCTGCTCCAGGCCGGTGATGTCACCGGCATCCTCGCTGGCGGCGATGAACTCGCGCTCGAGGTCATCCTCCGACGCGCCGAGGACGCGGAAGGCACCGACGCTCAGGAACGAGTCTCCCGACGCGGCCCCACCGAAGGCGACCGACACGTCGGACAGGTCGGCGTCGACCGAGTCGAGGAATTCCTCGAAGGCGGGGTCGGAGCCGCCCGGAGTGGACATGAACGTGTCGCCGCGCATGCTCAGGACCTCCAGCGGCTGCCCGCCGACGGTGTCCGGGAAGCGGGCGGCGAGCTCGGGATCCCCGTTCAGGTCGAAGGACGGGAATGCCCCGATGCTGGCGTCGGCGCTCTCGCTGGCCTCGGGCGCCTCGGACGACGGCTCGGGCGTCGGCTCCTCGGTGACCGCGGGCGTCGGTTGCACTGATGGGCTGGCCTGCTCGCTCGCGCAGGCCGACACGACGAGCGCCAGCACTGCAACGAGGAGAATGGAAATGCGCTTCACGGGGTGTGTGCCTCGTAGTGGTAGTGGTGCAGCCCGAGCAGTCTAGCGGGAGGCCGATGAGAAGGCGATGTATGCGCCGGCCGGCCTTCGCCGCCGATCTACCGATCGTTCTCCACCGGAGCGCCGATTCCGGTGGCGTACGGCCAATCTATCGATCACCTGGCCGCATGAGCTGCGCGCCCGCGTGCACCTCGTGCGTGACGCCGACCGTTAGATCGACCGTGCGGCACGCAGTCCGGCCTTCCCGGGCGATGCAGTCGATAGATCGACCACAGCCTTACGGGAGTGACTCGAGGATCTCCTCGACCTTCGCTTCGTCACCGCTCTGGACCGAGTACATGGTGTCCTCGGCGAAGTAGTAAACGAGGCCGAGCGCACGGTGGGCGTCCTTGCCACCGATCGTCACCGCCTCGATGCCGGGATCCAGGCCGAGCTCCGACGAGCCTTCCTCCAGCAGGCGAAAGAAGGTGTCACGGATCTCCTCCTCGTTCGCTCCGGCAAAACGGTATGCGCCGATCGAGAATGTGCCGCCGGGAGTCCCGATGGACGGCGGGACGGCGGCAATCGTGAGGTCGTCGAGGCTCACGCCGAGCGCGTCCAGCATCTCGTCCGACGTCTCGATGCCTCCGAGCTCATCGAGCTCGGTCACGCAGAAGGTCGCCACCTCCAGAGGCTGTCCCGCGACGGATTCCGGAAAGGTATCGGCGAGGCCCGGGTCGGCATTCGGATTGGGCGTGCCTGAGGGCAGCGGTGCCGCCGGGCAGCTGGGCGACGCCGAGCCGCCGCATCCCGCGACCGCGATGAGGAGCGCCAGAGCGGACAGCGCCCGCATCGGTCAGGTGCGGTTGAGGAGCTCGCCGGCCGGGGCGCGCTTGAGGAAGCGCCCGTCGCCAGCCGCGCCCATCCACTCACCGCTGTCGACGATGACCTTGCCGCGCGACAGCACGATCTCCGCGTTGCCGGTGACGTCCCAGCCCTCGTAGCAGGAGTAGTCGACGTCCATGTGGTGGGTCCTGGCGCTGATGGTGTGCTTCTTGGCGGGGTCGTAGATGACGACGTCGGCATCGGCTCCGACGCCGATGACGCCCTTGCGCCCTGCAAGGCCGAACATGCGCGCCGGCGCGGTGCTGATGACCTCGACCCAGCGGTTGGGAGTCATGTGCCCGCCGACGACGCCGCCGGAGTGGAGCAGGTTCACCCGATCCTCCACGCCCGGCAGGCCATTGGGCACCTTGCGGAAGTCGCCCTGGCCGAGGTCCTTCTGGCCGTGGAAGTCGAACGGGCAATGGTCGGTCGAGACGACCTGGAGGTCATCGGTGGCGAGGCCCTTCCAGAGCTCGATCGCATGCCCGGCGGGGCGGAGGGGCGGCGAGCAGACGAACTTGGCGCCCTCGAAGCCATTGCCGAGGTCGTCGAGGGTCAGGAACAGGTACTGCGGGCACGTCTCCGCGTACGCCGGCAGCCCCTCGTTGCGCGCGCGACGGACGGCGTCCAGAGCCTCGTGCGCCGATAGGTGGACGATGTACACCGGCACCTCGGCCACCTGCGCCAGGCGGATGACGCGGTTGGTGGCCTCGCCCTCGAACACGGGCGAGCGCGACGTGCCGTGGAAGTAGGGATCGGTGTTGCCGGCGGCGACGTTCTGCTCGGCCACGACGTCGATGGCCATGCCGTTCTCGGCGTGCATCAGGATCAGGCCGCCGTTCCTGGCCGTCTGCTGCATGGCGCGGAAGATCGCGCCGTCATCGGAGTAGAAGACACCGGGGTACGCGGTGAAGAGCTTGAAGTCGGTGATGCCTTCGTCGACGAGGGCGTCCATTTCCTTGAGAGACTCGTCGGTGACGTCGCTCATGATCATGTGGAAGCCGTAGTCGATACAGGCGTTGCCCTCGGCCTTGGCCATCCAGGCGTCGAGGCCCTCGCGCAGGCTCTTGCCCTTCGACTGAACCGCGAAGTCGATGATCGTCGTGGTGCCGCCGAAGGCCGCCGCACGCGTGCCGGTCTCGAACGTGTCCTTCGCGAAGGTCCCGCCGAACGGCAGCTCCATGTGGGTGTGGACGTCGATCGCCCCCGGAATCACCCACCTGCCCGATGCGTCAATCGTGCGCTCGGCCTGGACCTCCAGCGACTCGCCGATGAGCGCGATGCGCTCGCCGTCGACCAGCACATCCGCCGCCGTGGTCGCATCGGCGTTGACGATCGTTCCACCCTTGATCAGCGTCCGCATCGCGTCCTCCGTGGTTTCTTCAGCAGGCCGGATCGTACTGCGCCTCTGCCGCGGCGTGCCGCGGTGCGGCTATACCGCTGCTGGGAACATCGGCCACTTCCTGGCCGAATTGGCTCACTACTGGGACGAGCGGCCAACCTGGCGAGCCGATATCGGCTCATCTTGGCCATCCTTCCCAGTGGCGAACCAGAAATGGCCACTTCCTGGCCGTTATGCCCACGGGCGATCTACGCCGCGAGAGGCTGGACGGCGGGGACTACCATCCCCGCCAGTGCGCACGTTCGTCTTCCTGCACGTCCTGACCATGATCCTCGCCGTGAGCGTGTCAGGCGGCGCCGAGATCCTCGTCCATCGCGTGGTCGGCACCCGAGATCTGGCGGGCATTCGGAGCGTCGTCGGAACGTATGGCGTCATGGCGCGACTCGTCCCGCTGCTGTTCTTCACCGGGCTCGCTTTCGGGATTGTCGCGATCTTCGTCGAAGGATTCGACCCGTTCCAGCCGTGGCTCCTCATGGCGTACGTCTTGTTCGCGTCGGGCGTGCTGGTGGGCGCCATGGTGAACGGCGGCTGGGTGGGGCGGCTGGGCAAGGCAGCGGCCTCCGCGGAGTCTCCGGACGACGCGGCCTACCAGGCGGCCGTGACCGATCAGCGCGGGCGAATCGGCCTGTTCGTCTTCTGGGTTCTCATCGCGGCGATCGTCTTCGTGATGATCGTCAAGCCACTCAGCTAGGGTCAGGCGAGCCAATCCACCGCTCTCGGCGTACCATCAGGTCATGGTCACCGACCGACTCCACTACACCGGGGACGACGAGGCCGATCGGTTGCTCGTCAGCGAACCGATGGCCCTTCTCATCGGCTTCGCGCTCGATCAGCAGGTGCCCGTGCCCAAGGCGTTCTCCGGTCCGAAGGTGCTTCTCGAACGCCTCGGCACGTTGGACGCTCGCAAGCTGGCAACCATCGATGAAGCGAAGCTCGAGGCAGCGGCCAAGGGTCCGCCGGCCATCCACCGCTTCCCGTCCGCCATGGCCAAGCGGGTGCGCGAGCTCGCGACCTACATCGCCGATACCTACGACGGCGACGCCGCCCGCCTCTGGACCGATGCGTCCGACGGGCACGACCTGGCGCGCCGGATCGGCGCGTTGCCCGGCTTCGGCGAGATGAAGGTGCGATCGCTCATCGCTGTGCTGGGGAAGCGCCTCGGCGTCGAGGTCCCCGCACTGGATGAGGTCATGCCGTCATACCCGACGCTCGGCGACGTCGATTCCGCCGAGGCGCTGGCCGACTACCAGGCCAAGAAGCGCGCCTACAAGGCCAAGCTGCGCGAGTCCGGCGAGGCGTTCGAGCCGTGGGCCGACGGCAAGGAGGCCGCCGAGTACGCCAAGGGCCGCGCTCGCTAGATCACTGGACGCAGAACTCGTTTCCCTCCGGATCGTTCATCCGGACCCAGTACTCGCCGCGCTTCTCGATGGCGCCGCGCTCGTCGCTCGCGCCGAGCTGCTTCAGCCGCTCCACTTCCGCGTCGACGCGCCCGCGCCGTTCCTCGAGCGGCACGGCGGAGCCGCCGCCCACGTTGAGGTCGAGGTGCATCCGGTTCTTCGCGACCTTGCCCTCGGGCACCTTCTGGAAGTACAGCCGCGGGCCGGCGCC
>DASVDT010000148.1:0-35777 GCA_036380955.1 Candidatus Limnocylindria bacterium
CCCCTGGCTCCAGGACGCACCGGTCGAGCCAATCGCATGGTGTGAGCAGCGCGGGGCACCACCTTGGCCGATCCTTCGGCGTAGCATCTGCGAATGAGCCCTCTCGAGCGCCACGAGCTGATCAGCCCCATCGAGCGCGTGCTCGTCGTCATCAGCCACCCCGACGACGGCGAGTTCGGCGCTGGCCCGACGATCGCGCACCTGAGCAAGGCCGGCGCGCGCATCGACTACGTGGTCACGACCGATGGGAGCAAGGGAACCGAGGATCCCGACGTCACGCCCGAGCAGCTGGCGACGACGCGGATGGCGGAGCAGCGCGCCGCAGCGGACCTGCTCGGCGTCACCGACATCGTCCATCTCGGCTACCCCGACGGCTACCTCCAGCCAACCCTCGAGCTGCGCCAGGACATCACCCGCCAGATCCGCCGCTACCGGCCGGACCTCGTCATCACCCAGAACCCGCAGCGCCGGCTGGATCACAACCCGTTCATCGGCCATCCGGACCACCTCGCCACCGGTGAGGCAACCCTCGCGTCGGTCTATCCGGCGGCTCGCGATCACCTCAACTTCCCCGAGCTGTGGCGCGACGAGAAGCTGGAGCCGTGGAAGGTCCGCCAGGTGCTGCTGACCGGCGTCGAGGAGCCGAACCTGTGGATCGATGTGGCCGACACGTTCGAGGTCGGCCTGCAGTCGATCCTGGCGCACGTCAGCCAGGTGGATCCGGACGAGATCCCGGAGCGCATGCGGGAGCGGGCACGGCTGATCGGTGAGCCGCAGGGCATCGGCCTGGCGCAGGCGTTTCTCTCGATCATCCTCGAATGACCCGGCGCGGCGGGGGAGGCGGAGGCTGGGCCCGGTTCGGTGGGCCGGAGCCGGACCTGACGCGTCGCCGTGGCCGCGAGGGCGAGACGCTGCGGCGCATCGCCGGCTTCTTCAGCCCGTACCGGGGGCGGCTGGCCTTCATCGGCGTCCTCATCCTCGTCACGGTCAGCATCGGCGTCGTCAACCCGATCCTCATCAAGTTCGTCCTCGACAACCTGCTGCCCGATGGCGAGCGCGACCTCGGCCTGCTGTACCTCCAGGTCGGGCTGATGGTCGTGCTTCCGATCGTTACCAGCGCGCTCGGCGTGTGGCAGTCGTACCTCTCCAACGTCGTCGGGCAGCGCGTCATGAACGACCTGCGCGTCGCCCTCTACCGGCATTTGCAGTGGATGCCGCTCCGCTTCTTCACCGAGACGCGGACGGGCGAGATCCAGAGCCGGATCAGCAACGACGTCGGCGGTGTGCAATCGGTCGTGACCGATACGGCGGCGTCGCTCCTCTCGAACTTCGCGACGGTCGCCACGACCATCGTCGCGATGGTGATCCTCGACTGGCGGCTCACCGTCCTCAGCCTCGCCCTGATGCCGGTGTTCGTGTACATCACGTACCGCGTCGGCAAGGTCCGACGCGAGGTGAGCACGCTGACCCAGCGCTCGATGGCGGAGATGAGCGCCATCACGGAGGAGTCGCTCAGCGTGTCGGGGATCCTGCTGAGCAAGACCTTCGGCCAGCAGGAGGCGAGTATCGAGCGCTTCCGCGCCGAGTCGCAGCGCCTCGGCGACCTCCAGGTTCGCGGCCAGATGATCGGACGCTGGTTCTTCGCGCTGATCGGCACGTTCTTCAGCATCATGCCGGCGTTCGTCTACCTCGTGGCCGGCATCTTCATCATCGGCGGCGACCAGAACGTGTCGATCGGGACGATCGTCGCGTTCACGACGCTCCAGTCGCGGCTGTTCTTCCCGTTGGGCCAGCTGCTCAACGTGCAGGTCGAGATCCAAGGCGCGCTGGCGCTGTTCGACCGCATCTTCGAATACCTCGAGATGGAGCACGAGATCACCGACGCGCCCGACGCCATCGCACTGATGCCGGCGTCCGTGCGCGGCGAGGTCGGCCTCGACCACGTCTCGTTCCGGTATCCGGTCGCGCCCGCACAGATCGAGGTCGCCGAGGAGGCCGCCGAGGCCGAGGCGGAGGGCCGGGCCGTGCCGACCGCCATCCAGCCGTTCGGCCTGTCCGACATCTCGTTCTCCGCGCGGCCCGGGCAGCTGGTCGCGCTCGTCGGGCCGTCGGGCTCCGGCAAGACGACGACCACGTACCTCATCCCGCGGCTCTATGACGTCGACGCCGGCTCCGTCACGATCGACGGACACGACGTCCGCGGCCTGACCCTGGAGTCGCTGGGCCGGGTCATCGGCTTCGTGACCCAGGAGACGTACCTCTTCCACGACACGGTCCTGGCGAACCTGCGCTACGCCAAGCCCGAGGCGACCATGGCCGAGATCGAGGAGGCGGCGCGCGCGGCCGCCATCCATGAACGGATCATGGAGCTCCCGGACGGCTACGACACGGTCGTCGGAGAGCGTGGCTACAAGCTGTCGGGCGGCGAGAAGCAGCGGGTCGCGATCGCCCGTGTGCTCCTCAAGGACCCGCGCATCCTGATCCTCGACGAAGCCACGTCCGCCCTCGATACGGTCAGCGAGCGGCTCATCCAGGCCGCCCTCCAACGACTGATGGAGGGACGCACCACGATCGCCATCGCGCATCGGCTGTCGACCATCCTGCGGGCCGATCAGATCCTGGTGATGCAGCGCGGCCGCATCGTGGAGCGCGGCACGCACGCCGACCTCATTCGCCAGGAGGGCCTGTACGCGAAGCTGTCGGCCGAGCAGTTCACGAGCGGGTCGGCAGGTCCCTGACGGCGAGCATCCGGGGCGAGAGCCGCAACGTGTTCCTGAACGCACGTATCGGCGAACTTCGACCGCTTGCGAGCCGCAACTTGCCGCCCAGCGCACGTACCTGCGAAGTTCGACCTCTTGCGAGCCGCAACTTGCCGCCCAGCGCACGTACCTGCGAAGTTCGACCGCTTGCGAGCCGCAACTTGCCGCCCAGCGCACGTAACTGCGAAGTTCGACCTCTTGCGAGCCGCAACTTGCCGCCCAGCGCACGTAACTGCGAAGTTCGACCGATTTCAGGCCGAATCCAGCACTGGACTTGCTGCATGCCGCAAACGCTGATCGAGATGGGCGCGAACTTGGCGGTTATTTGCTCCCCAGCGCAAATTCGCCGTCTCCAGCATCTCCAGCATCTCCAGCATCTCCAGCGTCTCCAGCGTCTCCAGCGTCTCCAGCATCTCCAGCGTCTCCAGCGTCTTGAGCATCTCCAGCGTCTCCAGCGTCTCCAGCATCTCGAGCGTCTCAACGTTCTGGCTTCATCCCGCGTCGGACCGGCATGACGATGGGCATCGATGCAATGCAATCGGCTCAACCAGCGGCCCAGCAGCGGGACGCGGATCGCGTCGCCGTCGTGGATCTCCAGGACCGGCGTGGTCCCGAGCTGTTCGGATTCGCGCGTCGCCTGGGCCTCTCCCCGGAAGAGGCCGACGACGCCGTCCAGGAAGCACTGCTGCGCGTCTGGCTGGCGCTCGACGCCGGCACTCCGATCCGGCAGTTGGACGCCTGGAGCTTCCGCACGCTCTACCGGCTCTGCATGGATCAGCACCGATGGCGCCGACGAGCGCGCCTGCTGGCAGAACGCATCCGCCCGTCGAGCGAGGTGCGTGACCCCACCGCCACCAGGCTGGCCCTGTGGGACGCGGTCGACCGGCTCCCCGAGCGACAGCGAGCCGTCGTCTACCTGCGCTATCGGGCTGATCTGACCTTCGATCAGATCGCCGAGGTGCTCGGCATCCGCGCCGTATCGGCGCGCAGCCACGCCAGCCGCGCGCTGGATCGGTTGGGCGAGCTGCTGCAACGGGAGGACTTCCGATGACACACGAACGCCTGGAGCATCGGCTGCGGACCGAGCCGATGCCGGACGAGCCCCACTACCTGGCCCGTCCGCTTCCTGCCACCGTGGCCGAGGCCAGGGCTGTCCTGGAGCGCCGGCGCTCGGGTTCGCCCGCGGCCTGGCTGGCCCTTGCGGCGGCTGCCACCGTTGCCGTGATCGTCGTCGCGCTCGTCGTCATCCCGGCGAGCCTTCCGGATCGCAACCCGAGCGGCGAGGGATCGGATCCGACGCCGGCGGTGGACACGCCGTCGCCGACCTCGGCGCCAGCTTCGGCGCCAACGGCGCCGGCCGACACGACCTGCGCCGCGGGCAACCTGGTGTTCCGGCCCGAAGCGTGGGGCGGCGCGGCGGGCTCGCGCGGCACGAGCCTGAGCATCCTTCTCGTCGACGGGGCCGCGCCGTGCGACCTGTCGACGACGGTCAGCGCCCGCATCCTCGATGGATCGGGGACGGTCCTCGTGTCCGGTGTGTCCGAGGCGGGCGCGGTCGTACGCCTCGAGCCCGGAGCGTCGTATGCGGTCGGGATCGCGTGGAGCAACTGGTGCGACCCGGAGCCGCAGCCGGCTCTGCGCTGGGACGTGCGCTTCGGCGACGGCGAGTGGATCGACGTCATCGAGGAGGCGAGCATCGAACGACCGGGGATCGATCCGAGCGTGCCGGTTCCGCCGTGCATGGGCGAGGGCGGCACCAACCTGAGCGTCACCGGCCTCCAGCCGGCCGGCTGACGGGAGCGGCGGGGCGCAGCGTGCGACACTGGGCGCATGTCCCAGGACGCCCCGCCCGCGCACACCAATCGCCTCGCCGGCCAGACGAGCCCGTACCTGCTCCAGCACGCCCACAACCCGGTCGACTGGTATCCGTGGGGCGCCGAGGCGCTGGAGCGGGCGCGCGCCGAGGGCAAGCCGATCTTCCTGTCCATCGGCTATGCGGCGTGCCACTGGTGCCACGTCATGGAGCGCGAGAGCTTCGAGAACCCGGAGATCGCGGCGCTCATGAACGAGCACTTCGTGAGCATCAAGGTCGACCGCGAGGAGCGCCCTGACCTCGACGACGTGTACATGGCCGCCGTCCAGGCGATGACTGGCTCCGGCGGCTGGCCGATGAGCGTGTTCCTCACGCCGGAGCTCCGACCGTTCTACGGCGGCACCTACTTTCCGCCAGAGGACCGGCACGGAATGCCCGCGTTCCCGCGCGTACTGGAGGCGGTTTCGGATGCCTATGCGTCGCGCCGAGACGAGGTCGAGCAGCAGGCGAAGATGCTCGCCGATCACCTCGCCAGCCAGCTGGCGGTGGCCGCGGGCGAGCGTGACCCGGCGATTGCGCAGCTCGACGCGGCGGCCGCCCGCATCGCGGCGACCTTCGACGCCGTGCATGGCGGCTTCGGCGGCGCGCCGAAGTTCCCGGCGCCCATGACGCTCGAGTTCCTGCTGCGCTCGTGGCGTCGCACGGGCGACAACGCCGCGCTGACGATGGTCACGCGAACGCTGGATGTCATGGCGGCCGGCGGCATCAACGACCAGCTCGGCGGCGGCTTTGCCCGCTACAGCACCGATGCGCACTGGCTCGTGCCGCACTTCGAGAAGATGCTGTACGACAACGCGCTCCTGGCCCACGCCTACGTCGAGGGCTACCGGGCCACCGGTGACGCCCGGTATGCCGAGACGGCACGAGCCACGCTCGACTTCATGCTGGCGGAGCTCCAGACCGATGACGGCGGCTTCGCGTCCGCGCTCGACGCCGACAGCGAGGGCGTGGAGGGACGCTTCTATGTCTGGTCCTACGACGAGTTCATGTCAGTCCTCACCGATGCAGGCATCGATGATGGCGAACGTCGACTCCTGGCCGATTACTGGGGCCTTACCGAGGCCGGCAACTGGGAGTCGACGAACATCCTTCACCGGCCCGACGGCGCCGAGGCGCCCGCGCAGCTCGTGGAGCGCGGGCGTGCCGCGTTGCTCGCCGCACGCGCGCGCCGAACGCGGCCGGCCCGTGACGACAAGCAGCTCGCCGCCTGGAACGGACTGGCGCTGCGTGCCTTCGGACACGCCGCGCTCGTGCTCGCCGACGATCGCTTTCTCGCAACCACGCGCGAGCTCGTCGCGTTCATCGAGGCACACCTCCTGCGCGATGGCGATCGGCTGTGGCGGACGGCCCGTGCGGGCCGGGCGCACACGCCGGCCTTTGCCGAGGACTACTTCGCCATCGCCGATGGGTTGCTCGTCGCGCACGAGGCGCTCGGCGACAGCCCGCCGCTCCTCCTCGCCGTCTCGCTGGTCGATACGGCCGTGCGCGACTTCTGGGACGACGAGGCCGGCACGTTCGTCGATACCTCTGCCGAGCACGATCGGACGGTCGCGCAGCCGCGCGGCCTGATCGACAACGCGACGCCATCGGCGAACAGCCTTGCGGCGGACGTGCTTCAGCGCCTGGCGCTGCTCACCGGCAACGCGGATCTCGACCGGCGGGCTCGATCCATCCTCCGGGCCGTCGCCCCGGCCCTGGATCGGCAGCCGAGCGCCTTCGGCCGGATGCTGGCCGCAGCAGACCGGATGCTCGGCGAGCAGGTCGACGTGGTCGTCGCATCCGACGCGCACGAGGGCAGCGGCCGCGCCCTGCGCGAGGCGGCACGCGCGCCGTACGTTCCCAACCTGGTCCTCACGTCGGTGGCCGCGGGCGATCCACGCTCCGCCTGGCCGCTGTACCAGGGCAAGATCGCCCGGGGCGCGAGCGCCACGGCCTATGCCTGCCGTGGATACGCGTGCGACGAGCCAACGGCCGATCCCGGCCGCCTGGCAGAGCAGGTCGCGGCCCTCGGACGGGCGCAGCGCGTCTGAGCGTCAGGCGGAGGTTGCCAACGGGCGTTCGGCGTTGCGCCCGTCCCGCCATTCCAGCCACGGACGGCCGGCGTCGACCGACCACGCGGGCCCGGTGAAGCCGAGCGTGAACTGGGTGAATCCCATGGCGACGTACGCGTCGGCGTCCTCGACCAGGAAGCGGTCGAGGTCTTCGGGCTCGACGCCCACTGCCCACTCGATGCTGGCGACGTCGCGGCCGATCGCGGCGCACTCGCTTCGCAGGCGGTCCACGACGGGCTCCAGCTCGGCGGGGCGGTCGGGGAACGAGGCGTGCCACGCATCGGCATGGCGTGCGACGATGGGGATCGTGAGCTGCCTGCCCGTTCCGGCGATCAGGATCGGCATGCGCCGCATCGGCGGTGGTGGCTGAACCGCCAGGCGCTCGATGATCTCGGGCACCGCCCGCCGAAGCGCCGTGATCCTGGAGCCGAAGCTGCCGAATTCGTAGCCATAGCGCTCGTAGTCGCGCCGGAACCAGCCCGCGCCCAGGCCGAGCACCACGCGTCCGCCACTGATGTGGTCGACCGTCCGCGCGATGTCGGCGTGGAGGTTCGGGTTGCGGTACGAGTTGCATGCCACCAGCGGACCCAGTTCGATGCGCTCCGTCGCCTCGGCCCAGGCGGCCAGCAGCGACCAGCACTCGAAATGCGGCCCATCCGGCGCGCCGTACAGCGGGCTGAAGTGGTCCCACGTGTAGAGCAGGTCGTAGCCACGTGCGTCGGTTCGGATCGCGGCATCCCGTAGCTGCGCCCAGGAGCCATGCTGTGGATGGAGCTGGGCGGCGATCCGAATCGGTCTGTCGGTCATCATGGATCGCATGCTTGACCTTCCCCCAGAGGGAAAGTCAACCTTGGCGGGATGTTCCAGATCGGTCGCTTCGCGCGCCTGGCCGGCGTCAGCGCGAAACAACTGCGCGCCTATGACGAGATCGGCCTCTTTCGACCGGTCTGGGTCGACCCGTCGAGCGCCTATCGCTACTACTCGCCGGCTCAGCTGCCCGAGCTGCGCCGGATCCTGGGCCTGCGTCAGCTCGGCATGCCGATCGACCAGATCAGGCGGCTGGCGGCCGGCGACGATCTCGCCGAAGCGCTCCGGCGCCGGCGCGCCGAGCTCGAGGCAGAGCGGCGTCGGGTGGAGGAGCGGCTGGCTGCGCTCGAGATCTCGGTGGCCGACGACGCGGCCGTCGACGTCGTCGTCCGGCCGGTTGCGGCCGACACCGTCGCGGTCATGACGGTGGATGAAGGGGTGGGCCGAGCCTTCCACGAGCTGGAGTCATACGTTCGCGACCGTGGACGGCGGGCGCACCGCCCGCCGGGCGCGTTTCCCGAGGCGCGCGAGATCTTCGTGCCCATCACCGGCCCGATCGACGAGACGGATCGCATCGGCGTCCGTCGGCTGCCGGCGTGCCGCGTCGCATCGGTCATCCATCGGGGTGACTACGGCGGTGTGGCGCCGGCGCGTCACAGGCTGCTGCAGTGGGTGGCGGCGGCCGGCCTCACACCTGATGGACCGATCCGGACGCTCTACCTCCAGTTCGGGGCAGAACCCGACCTGCAGCTCCCGCCGGGGTGGGTCGTGGAGCGCGACGCGGACTTCGTGACCGAGCTTCAGCTCCCCGTCGGGTAAGGCGTCTCAGCCGGGCAGGAACGAGAGCCGGACCGTGCGTCGCGGGTTGTCGCGGTTCGGATCGAGCAGCGCAATCGACTGCCACGTGCCAAGCGTCATCCGGCCCCCGACGACCGGAACGGTCAGGGACGGGGAAGCCAGCAACGGCAGCACGTGGTCGGCGCCATGGCCGGGCGATCCATGCGCGTGGCGCCACCGGTCGTCGCGCGGCAGGAGTCGGTCCAGCGCGTCGAGGAGGTCGTCATCCGACCCCGCTCCCAGCTCGCAGACCACCACGCCGGCGGTGGCATGTGGCACGAAGACGGTGAGGAGGCCGTCATCGGCGTCGATATCGGTCAGGAAGCCGACGCAGGCGCCTGTCAGGTCCGTCAGCCCGCGGCTGCTGCCGGTGTCGATGTGAAGCTCGCGCGTCTCCACCGGCCTATGGGGCTCCGTAGCTGTGCTCGCCGACGAGGAACAGCCCGGCACCGACGTACGTGAACAGCACGCCGATGAACCCGAGCACGATCAGCCATGGCGCGAGCCGTTCCCAGCGGTCCCGCCGACCGGCGACGTGGAGGTAGGCGCCGAAGACGAGCCAGGTGGCCGCGGCGGCCAGCTCCTTCGGATCGTTGCTCCAATACGACCGCCAGGCGACGTTGGCCCAGACCGATCCCAGCACGATGGCGATGGTCAGGATCGGGAAGGCGATGAGCACCGTCCGATGGCCGACCACTCGAGTGACGGCCGCGGGAGGCAGCAGGCCGATGGCGTCGCCGCTCGCTCGCTGGCCGATCTCCGCGACCGCCGCGAGGAACGCGACGCCGGCGACGGCATACGCCAGGATGGCGGCACCGACGTGGACGGCCAGGAGCGGCGACTGGAGCGCGGGGACGAGCGAGTCCACCCGGTTGTCGAGTCCCATGGCAAATCCGACGGCGCCCGCCGCCAGCAACGCGGTCAGCGGAGCCAGGCCGGCGATCGGATGCCTTCGCGAGAGCACGATGAAGGTGCCCAGCAGCGTTGCGGCCAGGGCGATGCTGAACTCGTGGAGGTTCGACCACGGCGCATGCCCGACGGTGAGCGCGCGCAGGACCACCGAGATGGCAAGCAACCCGAAGGCTGCATCGAGGCCGATCACGAGGGCGTGTGCCTGCCGCTCGGCGCGCGGCGCAGCGGCGACGGAGATGCCATCCGCCGCAACGGGAGCCGGCACTCGTGCCAGGCCGACGAGCACGAGCGCGAGGCCAAGGGCCGTCGTCAGGATGAGGATGGCCAGCGAGACGACCAGCAGGATCGAGATCACGTCCGTCATGGAGCTACCCGTGGTGGCCGCCGGTCGGTTGGCCGGTCAGGTGAGCGGTCGCTCGGCGGTCAGTCGAGGCGGTCGACGTCCGCGACACCGGTGCGGGTGCCGCATCGGTAGCAGGACGCATCCCCGGCGGACAGGGTTGCGCCGCAGTTGACGCAGTCGAGCAGCAGGTCGCGCTCACAGCTGGTGCAGAACCGGGCGCCGGCAGGGTACTGCAGCCCGTCGAATGCGCAGTACGGGAGGCCTCGCGGATGCTCGACCCCCTCGCTGGCCGGAGGCAGGGCCACCGCCTCGCGCGGACCGCCAGAGTCGCCGAGCCCGACCTGGCTGACGCGCAGATAGCCGATGACCAGCCACAGCACGTACAGGCCGACGAGGCCGATGGCGACGATCGGGAAGAAGAGGCCAAGCCGGTCGCCCCAGCCGGAGGCGATCCAGTCGGCGATGTCGTGGACGAGCTCCATGGAGGCTCGATTCTAGCAAAGGAGCGGTGCGCTACACTCCGCCGAACACACGCACCCGGAGCAGCATGTCGCGGCAGCGCCTTGACCCTCGCACCCCGCTCAGCGAGCTCCACGTTCACCTCGGAGCCGCCGTCACTCCGGCCATCATGTGGGGCATCGCGCACGCACAGGGCATCCGGCTGCCGACCAAGGACTACTGGGCCTTCCGCGACCTGATCACGGTCGGGCGGCGCAAGCGGAGCTTCGAGGCGTACCTCGAGCTGTTCCATTGGACGGAGCTCATCCAGTCCAGCCCGATCGCAGTCGAGCGCAGCGTGTACGAGGTCATCGGCGGGGCATACCGCAAGAACAACGTCACGCAGCTCGAGCTGCGCTTCAATCCGATGAAGCGCAACCGTGGCGGCGAGCAGGACCTCGACCACATCATCGCCGCGGCGGTGCGCGGGATGGATCGCGCCGTGCTCGAGTATCCGCAGGTCCGCGCCGGCTTGATCTTCTGCCTGGATCGAGGCTTCTCGATCGAGCTCAACGAGATCATCGCCGCCAAGGCGATCGCGTGGCAGAGCCGGGGGGTGGTCGGCATCGACATCGCCGGTCCCGTGGTCGAGGGCTTCAGCTTCGCCGACTACACCGACATCTATCGCGCCTGCCGCAGGGCGGGCCTCGGCCTGACCGTGCACGCCGGCGAAACGGGTGGGGCCGACGAGGTCCGCGAGGCCCTCGTGGCACTGGAGCCCGACCGCATCGGCCACGGCGTTCACGGCGCGGATGACGCGGAGGTGGTCGCCATGCTGCGCGAGCGAGGCACCGTGCTGGAGGTGTGCCCCAGCTCGAACCTGAATACGGGCGTGCTCCGCAACATGGGCGACGTCCGTCAGGTCGTACGCGCGCTCATCGACGGCGGCGTGCGGTTCACCGTCAGCACCGATGGCCCCGAGATGCTGCGTTCGTATCTCCGTGACGAGCTCGCCCTGCTGATGCGCAACGACATCCTGTCGATCGCCGAGGTCCGGCGAGCCATCGATGTGGCCGAGGAGGCGAGCTTCCTGGACCGTGCGCCGGTCATCGAAAGCTCGGTCGCGGGGCGCTCCGTCACGATGGCGCACGGGCACGCGCCGATCCCCATCGGGGCGCGCTCCTAGGACCTTATACTCGCGGTCGTGTCCTCCATCTGGCGACCCGTCCGAGAGCGCGCACCGGCCCGCAGCATGATGGTCGTCGTCGCCCACCCGGGCGACGAGGCATTCGGCTTCGGTGGCGCGATCGCGACGGCCGTGGCCGAGGGCGCGTACGTCGTGGTCGTGTGCGTCACGCGCGGCTGGTATGACAGCCGCCTCGCCGAGAAGTCGCCCGCACCCGGCGGCAAGAACCGCGACGTCAAGCTCGACGCGCTGACCTGGCGGAACCTCGACACCGTTCGCGAGGACGAGCTGCGGCGTTCCGTTGCCTTGCTCGGCGTCCGGGTGGTGCGCATGCTCGACTACGTCGAGGGCGATCTCGATCGCGTCGACTTCGACCACCTGGTGGGACGCATCGTCGAGCCGATCCGGATGCATCGGCCGGAGGTCATCCTCTCGTTCGGGCCCGATGGCGTGACGGGTGACAGCGATCACATCGTGCTCTCGCGAGCGGTGCGCGCCGCGTACGACCGTGCGGCACGGCCGCTGGCGTACGAGGACGACATCGAGGAGGACCAGGTCGCCTGGCGCGCCGCGAAGCTCTACCAGCTGGTGGTGCCGCCGTCGGCGGTTGGCGTCCTCGGTGAACGGGCTCCAGTCGACTACGGATCGGCCGCTGCGTCCACCCTCTCGCTCGAGCTCGGGGATCTGGCGGCGCTGAAGCTGGCGGCTATCGGCCGGCACGTCTCGCAGACCGGCTCCGCCGGTCCGTTCCATGACTGGGGACCCGAGGCCCGCGACGCGTTCCTCGCCACCGAGGAGTACCGGTTGGCCGTCTCCGCTCTTCCCGTGCCGGCCGGCGGTGATGTCGCTCCGGAGACGGGCCTGTTCGACGGGCTCGTCTGAGCGTCGGACGCGGGCGTGTCTCGCGACTGGAAATTTGCGCCGCCGGCGGACCATTACACGGCCGTAGCGTCGCACCAGGCCCCGACGCGAGCGTGGACGCGGCCGACAGGAGGCTCATTCGCCGGATAACGCGCCGCCGAGCGCACGTTTTTCAACTCGCGGCGTGCGAAGGGCGATTCTGCGCGCCCGTTGCGCACAATTCCCTTTCGAGAGGTCCCGTGCGGCCCGTTGCCTCAACATCGGTTGTATGAAGTTCGCGGCGCCCTCTGCTACGCTCAGAGGGCCGCATCGGTCCCGCATTGAGGAGTCCCCGAGCCAGCATGGCCAATCAGCTGACAGATGAGAACATCCTCGCCGCGCTCGGCGGGGTGAAGGACCCGGAGATCGGGCGCGACCTCGTGTCGCTCGGGATGGTCAAGAACGTGACCATCGACGGCAGCGTGGTGGACCTGACGGTCGAGCTCACGACGCCCGCCTGCCCGCTCAAGGCGACCATCGAGAACGACATCGGCGATGCGCTCACGGCGCTCGGCGCGAGCCTGGTCCGCGTGGATTGGGCGTCCAACGTGAAGCGCTCCTTCGGCGGACCCGCCGCGGACCTGATTCCCGGGGTGCGCAACACGATCGCCGTGGCGTCCGGCAAGGGCGGCGTCGGCAAGTCGACTGTGGCGGTCAACCTGGCGGTGTCGCTTGCCCGGGATGGCGCCAAGGTCGGCCTCCTCGACGCCGATATCACCGGCCCCAACGTGCCGCTCATGATGGGCACCCAGGGTGCTCACGTCACCGGCAACGGTGGACGGCCGAACCCGGTGGTCAGCCATGGCGTGCAGATGATGAGCATCCAGTACTTCCTCCAGGCCGATGCGCCCGTCATCTGGCGCGGCCCGCTCATTCACAGCGCCATCGCGCAGTTCCTGCGCGACGTGGAGTGGGGCGAGCTCGACTACCTCGTCATCGACCTGCCGCCCGGGACCGGCGACGCCGCGCTTTCGCTGTCGCAGCTGATCCCGTTGACCGGCGCGGTGATCGTCACCACGCCGCAGGAGGTCTCGCTGCTCGACGCGCGCAAGGCGGTCGCCATGTTCACCAAGGTGAACGTGCGGACGCTGGGCGTGATCGAGAACATGAGCGGCTTCATCTGCCCCGATTGCGGCAGCGAGCACGACATCTTCGGCTCCGGTGGCGGGGAGAAGATCGCCCGCGAGCTCGAGCTCGAGATCCTCGGTCGCATCCCGCTCGAGCCGGGCATCCGCGCCGGCGGCGATGCCGGCGTGCCGATCACGTCATCCCAGTACCCCGGCGGCGACGATTCGCGGGCCGCACAGGCACTGCGCGACGTGGCGCGGACGGTGGCGGGCAAGGTGAGCGTGCTCGCCGCGCCATCGCTGGTGGGAGCGGCGTAGGCCTCTTCCTCGCGGGATCGCCATAGTCACACGCCAGCGACGCTCGGGCGCAATTCCGGTCCCGACGTGCCCGAGAAGTCGCTGGCCTGTGAATCGTGGGACTCCCAGGGCGGATTGACGGGTACCGCAGCCGCTCAGACGGGCGCGTCGCCGTCGTGTGAAACCGGTGACGTGGCACTGGACTCGTCAACTGGAGGGCTGAAAGTCCCGCGCGGGTCACCCCCGCGGGGGATTGCGCCGGCAACGAGTCGTGCGCAGAATCGCGGCCATGCGAATCGCGGTCATGGGCGATCTCCACGCCAACCTTCCGGCGCTCCACGCCGTCATCGACGATGCCGCGCGGATCGGCGCGGACGCCCTGTATTGCGTCGGCGACGTCGTCGGGCGCGGCCCGCACCCGAACGAGGTGGTGGGTGAGCTGCGCCGCCTGGAGATCCCGACGGTCCAGGGCAACTGGGACGAGGCGATCGGTATGGACCGGGAGCAGACGGGCGCGACGTGGGCGACGCCGGAGGCCGAAGCCGAGGGCAACGCCGCCATGCGCTGGGCGGCGGAGCGCCTGACCGAGGAGAACAAGGCGTGGCTGCGCCAGCTGCCCGTGACGCTCCGCCTGACGCTGGCCGGGCGATCGGTCTTCCTGTTCCACGGCTCGCCGCTGAAGGCCAACGAGTACCTGTGGGCGTCCCGACCGTCGCGGGTCTTCGCGCGGATCGCCAGCGACGAGGCCGATGACGTCTTCTGCTTCGGCCACACGCATGAGGCCTGGCACCGCGTCGTCGGCCAGGCGCACTTCGTGGCGACGGGCTCGGTCGGCTGCGGCACCGACGGCGATGCGCGCGCGCGTTATGCGGTCGTCTACATCGGCGAGCCCGACATCGCGGTCGGCTTCCGCTCCGTCGACTACGACCACGTCTCGGTCGTGCGCGACATGGCCGGTGCCGGGCGGTCGATCGACCTGCTGCGCGAGCCGCCGGCCATGCATCCGCACGTTCCGACCGAGGTCGCTTCGGCCTGACCGGGGCTATTCGCGCGGGCTAATACGCCGCCAGGGCCTGGATCATCAGGTCCCAGAAGGCTCGTGCGTCGAGGTCGATCGCGACATCCGCATTCTCCGGATTACCCGTCACGCCGTGGATGTCGCAGGCGGTGCGGCCGGCGCCGATGCCCGACGAGGTGTCGATCATCACATTGACGTGGCGGGTGGTGATGATCGAAGGCTCGATGACCGCGGCGACGGCGCACGGATCGTGGACGGCCGGCGCGTCGAAGCCGAAGACGCGCTCGTAGGTCTCGGCGAAGAAGCGCATCAGGGCGATCGACATCGCGGCGACGGGTGATCCGAGCGCGGCAATCCGCTCCAGCACTTCATCGGTTGCGAGTGCGCGATGCGTGGCCTCGAGCGGCAGCAGCGTGATCGGCACGCCGGAGGCGAAGACCGCGGCCGCTGCCTCGGGGTCGACGTAGATGTTGAATTCCGCCGATGGAGTGCGGTTCCCGAGGCCGATCGCGCCGCCCATGATGCTGATGCGTTCCAGGTTCGCGGCGATGTGCGGGGCACGCTCGAGCGCCGTCGCGACGTTCGTCAGCGGGCCGACCGCGATGAGCGTCAGCGGCCCTGCCTCCGCGGCCTCCACGATCACGTCGACGCCATGGCGCGGGTCCAGGCCGACCGTCGGCTCCCCCCAGTCCACGCCGTCCAGCCCCGATGCGCCGTGGATGTCGCCGGCGACGACCTGCTCGCGCCGGATCGGCCTGTCGCAGCCGGCGGCGATCGGGACGTCGGTGATGCCGGCCACCGAGCAGACGCGCCGCGCGTTCAGGGTGACCTTGTCCAGCGTCTGGTTGCCGGCGACGGTCGTGATGGCGAGCAGCTCGAGTGCCGGCGAGGCGGCCGCCAGCAGGATGGCCATGGCATCGTCGTGGCCCGGATCGCAATCGAGCACGACGCGACGCGCGCCCGTGCCGGTCACTCCTTGATGTACGGCTTCCCGTCGGCAGCCGGAGCCCGCGTTCGGCCGACGAGCCCGGCGACCACGACGATCGTCACCACGTACGGGACCATGAGCAGGAACTCGGAGGGGATGCCGATGCTCAGGATGCTCAGGCGTGACTGGACGGCATCGGCGAATCCGAAGACCAATCCGGCCAGGAAGGAGCCGATGGGGTTCCAGCCGCCGAAGATCATGGCGGCCAGGCCGATATAGCCGCGACCGCCGCTCATGTCGCGTTCGAACCCGCCGGTGGAGCCGATGGTGAAGAACGCGCCGCCCAGACCGGCCACCATCCCGCCCAGGATCACGTTGCGGTATCGGACCCAGTAGACGTTGATGCCGACCGTGTCGGCCGCCTTGGGATGCTCACCGACCGCCCTGACCCGGAGTCCCCAGCGCGTGTAGAACAGCCCGAGGTGGATGACGATGATCAGCACGAACAGGGCATACACGAAGATGTTGTGCCGAAACAGGATCGGCCCCAGGATCGGAATCTCGGACAGGAGCGGGATCGGGACGGGGCCGAGCACTTCGGGACGATTGAGCGCCTCCTGGTGCGGCGACAGCCAGCGCACGGCCAGGAACGCGGTGAGGCCGCTGGCGAAGATGTTGATGAAGAAGCCGGCGATGATCTGGTCGACCCGGTAGCGGATCGCGAGCACCGCCAGGATGGCGGCCATCAGGCCGCCGGCCGCCACGGCGGCCACCATCCCGATCCACGGGTTGTCTGTGACGCTGCCGACGACGGCGGCCGTGAACGCACCACTGAGGAGCATCCCCTCGATGGCGATGTTCACCACCCCGACCCGTTCGCACAGCACCCCGGCGAGCGCGCCGAACACGATCGGCACCGACCGCTGGATGGTGCTCTGCAGCACGCCGGTCAGGTTCATCGACTGGCCGGCGGCCACCCACACCAGGAATCCGAAGACGAAGGCGATGGCGACCAATCCGAGCACGAGCGCCCAGCGAGAGCCGAAGCCACGGGTCAGCTGCATTGCGGCCGCGAAGGCCACCGCACCGGCGAGCACGAAGCCGGTCGCCTTCGATGGCAGCGTCACCGGCGGCAGCTGGATGACGGTCGTGCCGAGATTGAGGTTGAACCCGGAGGTCGCGTCCGAGGCGACCGGCAGGGCGAACCCAACGGCCATGATGACGGCGGCGGCCATGAAGATGAGCCCGAGCACTCGCTGGCGCGTCCGTGCCTGACGCTCGGCGCGAGTCATCGTGGTGCCGGCGGTGCCGACGGCAGCGGTCACGAGCCCCATCCCTTCGCAAACACTTCGGTCCCCAGCGTGCGCTCGGTCCGGATTCGGTAGATGGCCCGCACCAGGGCCGGCGCGGCGATGAACAGGATCACCAGCGCCTGGATGACGACCACCAGGTCGCGTGGGGTGCCGGTCGCCGCCTCCATGGGGGTCGCGCCGGCGCGAAGGGCGCCGAACAGGAACGCTGCGGCGAGCACTCCCGCCGGCCGCGTCGCGCCGACCAGCGCGACGGTGATGCCGTCGAAGCCGTAGCCCGGCGAGAAGCCGGGCGTCAGCGACCGCGAGGATCCGCCGAGCATGAGGCTGGCGCCGGCGAGCCCGGCGAGGCCGCCAGATATGACCATCGAGAGCACCGTCGACCAGCTGGGACTCATGCCCGCGTATCGCGCCGCGCGCGGGTTGAGGCCGACGGCGCGGAACTCGAAGCCCCACTTCGACCGGAAGAGGAGCCACGACACCGCGATCGTGGCGACAACGGCGATCGCGACGCCCCAGTGCGCCCGCAGGCCCTCCACGATGGGTGATAGCCAGGCGCTCTCGAGCACCACTTTGGAGATCGGGTCCGAGCGTCCCTCGCGCTGGACGAAGTCGGTCTTGAGCGCGTAATCGATCGTCCGGTACGCCACGAAGTTGAGCATGATCGTCACGATCACCTCGTGCGCCCCGGTGCGCGCCTTGAGGATGCCCGGGATGAAGCCCCAGAGCGCACCGCCGGCGAAGCCGGCGATGATCGCCAGCGGGGCGTGGATGAACCACGGCAGGCCGGTGAACGAGAAGCCGACGATGATGGCGAAGAGGGCCCCGAGGTAGAGCTGCCCCTCGGCGCCGATGTTGAAGAGGCCCACGCGGAAGGCAAGCGCCACGGCGAGGCCGGTGAAGATCAGTGGTGTGGCCGACACGATCGTCTCCGACAGCGGCCCGAAGGTCTGGCGCACCTCGACCCAGTCGAGGGCCACCAGGGCGTTGAAGAGGCGGACCGGGTCGCCGATGGACCCCCGCAGCAGGGCGCCGTACGAGTCCATCACCACGGTCCAGGATCGTCCCAGCGCGGCAAGCGGGTCCGACGTCATGAGGCCCATGGCCTCGGCGTCGCTCAGGATGATGATGAGCGCGCCGACTACGAAGGCGGAGAAGATCGCGAGGATCGGGAGCAGCATCGCTCGGAGGGTGCGCCCGAGGCCACCGGAATCCGGCTCGGGCTCCCCCGAGCTGCCATCGGCGAGCGTCGGCTCCTGGGCGACCGGCTCCGCGCTGTCGGGCGGTCGGCGGTAGGTCTCGTCAGCCATCGGTTCCGCTCCGCGAGGCCGCCACGGCGGCCTGCAGCTCTTCGGCGGATGCCTCTTCGGGATGCGCCCCTCCCATCAGCAGGCCAAGCTCCTCGAGCGTCGCCTCGGCTGCGGCGAGGGTGCCGACGATCTTGCCCTGGTACATCACCGCGATCGTGTCGGCCAGCGAGATCACCTCGTCGAGCTCGCTCGAGACGATGAGGACGGCGGCTCCGGCATCGCGCTGCTCCACGATGCGTCGGTGGATGTACTCGATCGATCCGACGTCGAGGCCGCGCGTCGGCTGTGAGGCGATGACCAGCTTCACCTCGGGCCGCGTGAACTCGCGCGCGGCGATCACCTTCTGCTGGTTGCCGCCGGAGAGGTGACCAACCGGGTTGAAGATCGACGGCGTCCGGATGTCGAAGTCCTTCACCCGCTGCTCGGCGGTCGACGCGATGACGTCGCGCTGGAGGTTCAGTGGGCCCGAGTACGGGGGCGCCCAGTAGCTGTCGAGCACGAGGTTCTCGGCGACCGTGAAGTCGACCACCAGCCCGTCCTCGAGGCGATCCTCGGGGACGTGGGCGACACCCGCCTTGTAGATCTCGCGCGGTCCGCCGTCCACCTCGGCGCCGGAGATGGTGATCGATCCGGAGTCGGGCTTGCGGAGGCCGGTGATGGCCTCGACCAGCTCGGTCTGCCCGTTCCCGTGCACGCCTGCCACCGCCACGATCTCGCCGGCCCGAACCTGGAGATCGAGCATGTTCACCGCGGGGTGTCCGCGCTCGTCGTGGACGACGAGGTCCGTGATCTGGAGCACCGGCGCCCCCGGCTCCGCCGGCTTCTTGTCGACCACGAGCTGAACCTCGCGACCGACCATCATCCTCGCCAGGCTGTTCTGCGTCGCCTCGTCGGGCGTCGTGCTGCCGACCACCTTGCCGCCCCGCAGGACGGTGATCTGGTCGGCGATCTCCAGCACCTCGTTGAGCTTGTGCGTGATGAAGATGACGGACGTCCCACCCTTGGCCAGCGAGCGAACGATATCGAACAGCTCGTTCGCCTCCTGCGGGGTGAGGACGGCGGTCGGCTCGTCGAGGATCAGGATCTCCGACTCGCGATAGAGGGTCTTGATGATCTCCACGCGCTGCCGAACGCCGACCGGGAGATCCTCCACGGTCGCGTCCGGATCGAGGTGCAGGTTGTGCTGCTCGGACAGCGCGACGATGCGCTCTCGCGCAGCCGCCTCGTCGAGACGTCCGAAGGGGCCCCTCGTCGTCTCCACGCCGAGCATGACGTTCTCGGTCACCGTGAAGACGGGCACGAGCATGAAGTGTTGGTGGACCATGCCGATGCCGGCCGCGATCGCATCGCCCGGATCGGCGAAGGTGACCGCTTTGCCGTCGATGATGATCTCGCCCTCGTCGGGCTGATACAGCCCGTAGAGGACGTTCATGAGCGTCGTCTTGCCCGCCCCGTTCTCTCCGAGCAGGGCGAGGACCTGGCCCGGCGGGACGGAGAGGCTGACACCGTCGCAGGCGATGACTCCGGGGAAGCGCTTGGTGATTCCTCGCAGCTCGAGCTTCACGGTCGCCTCAGTCTCGAAGCACTGAACGGGCGGCGCCGCATGGACGCCGCCCGTTCAGCATAGCTATGCGTGGTCGTCAGACCACGTCACTGGCCGTAGTAGTCGGACGGGGTCACGTCGCCGGCGATGATCGCATCGGACAGCGCCTGGATTTCGTCCTTGACCTCCTGGTCGATCTGGTCGTCGTAGTCGTGGAAGTCGGAGAGGCCAACGCCCTCGTTCTCCAGCGTGCTGACGAAGACCGGCTCCGGCGCGTCGCCGTTGACGGCGCGCTCGATCGCCGCGAAGACCGAGTTGTCGATCCGCTTGATGATGCTCACGAGCATCAGGTCGGCGTAGTCCGGCACGGTCTCGGTCCAGTCGACGTCGACCCCGAGGCCGACCGCGTCGGCGTCCTGCTCGCGAATCGCGGCGAAGGTGCCCTGGCCGATCGGTCCACCCACCGGCAGGATGACGTCGGCGCCCTCCTGCAGGAAGCCGATGGTCACGTTCTTCGCGTCATCGGTGCTGTCGAAGTTGCCGGTGAAGGTGCCGCTGGCCGCGTCGTTCGGGTCGCGGCCGCCGAGCATGGTGACGTCATCGCCCTTCTGCTCGTTCCAGTAGTTCATGCCGGCGATGAAGCCGTCCATGAAGTCGGTCACGCCGGGGCCGATGTTGATGCCGCCGAAGGTGCCCATGACGCCGGTCTTGGTCCACGAGGCGGATGCGTAGCCGGCCAGCATGGCGGCTTCCGCAGTGTTGTAGACGAGGCCCTCGACGTTCGGCAGCGCCGGATCGTAGGCGAAGTCGACGATCGCGAACCGGGTGTCCGGATTCGCCTCGGCGGCGGCCTTGGTCGCATCGCCGAGCAGGAAGCCGACGGTCACGATCATGTCGCAGCCATCACTGATGAACTGGTTGATGTTGCGCGCGTAATCCTCTTCGCTGTTCGACTGCAGCGTCGCGATCTCGACGCCCAGCTCGTCGCGGGCGCGCTCGAGCCCGGCGAGGCCGTTCTCGTTGAAGCTGTTGTCGTCGAAGCCGCCGGTGTCGCTCACCATGCAGACCTTGTAGTCGACCGCCGCGGCCTCGGTGGCGCTCGGCTCCGCCGACTCGGGAGCGGCGCTTGCGCTCTCCTCGGCGGGCTCGCTGGCCGATGCGCTGGCGCCGCTGCCGTTGCTACAGGCAGCCAGGATCAGCGTGAGGATGGCCAGCACGGCCATCATCGAGCTGGAAAACTTCCGCATTCTCTCCTCCACACCCGAACCCGGGTGCGCTCAGCCGCGAACCGCGGCGCCTCGGATGCGCTCGGGCCATGGGCACCTGGCGCAGAATCTGCGGCATCATACTGCCTTGCTCTCCCGGCGCTCAAGGGTTATCCGGCCCGGGCCGTTCGGCCCGGTGGCCCCTATCATCCGCCGATGGGCGACCTTCCGGCGCGCGTCAGGCTCGTCATCTTCGATCTCGACGGCGTCGTCTACCGTGGAAACGAGCCGATTCCCGGCGCCCGTGAGCTCGTCGCGTGGCTGCATGCGCAGCGCGTCGCCGTCCGCTTCGCCACGAACAACTCGATGGTCACCCGTGCCGGCTACGTCGCGCGCCTGGGGGACATGGGCATCCCCACGTCGGAGGAGGAGATCGTGACCTCCACCTCTGCCACCGTCGAGCATCTGCGCCGGCATGCGCCGGACATCCGCGCCGTTCTGGCCATTGGCGCCGATGGCATGCGCCAGGAGCTGGCCGATGCGGGCCTGGACGTGGTCATGGCCGATGCGGTGTCCGGCGAGCATCCCGGCGGACCGCTGCCGGGCCGTTTCGACGCCGTCATCGTTGGACTGGACCCGGGCGTCGATTACGCCAGGCTGTCAGCCGCGATGAGCGCCGTGGCCGATGGCGCGCGCCTGATTGCGACGAATGCCGATGCGCGCTATCCGACGCCAGCGGGCTTCCTGCCCGGCGCCGGTGCCATCGTCGCGGCGCTGGCGACCGCGACGGCGACGACGCCTGAGGTCATCGGCAAGCCGGCACCGGCGATGTTCTCGGCGACCATCGAGGCGAGCGGAGTGCCGGCGTCGGAAACCGTGGTCATCGGCGACAACCCGGACGCCGATGTCGTCGGGGCGCACCGTGCCGGCTGCGCGGCGATCCTGGTCCTCACCGGCGTCGCCGACGGGCCGGCCGCGGCCGCGCTCGAGGGCGAGCGCAGGCCGGAGGCGGTCGCCGAGGATCCGCACGGCGTGCGGGCGCTCCTCGCCCCGCGCATCAGCCGATGAGTCGCGCCTCCCAGGCGCGTGCGGCGGCGTCGCGCAGTGGCGCAACGACGGCCACAGGCGCGAAGGCGCGGTCGAAGGCGTTCAGCGCGATGGCCGCCAGCTCGCGGTCGGTCAGCCCCATCTCCGTCGCGCACCGTGCCATCTCGCGAGTGAGTGTCGTGCCCGTCACCGTGCGGTCGTCCGTCGAGATGGTCACACTCACGCCGGCGCGATGGAGGGCCGCCAGCGGATGCGCGGACAGGCTCGGCACGACGCCCGCCTGGACGTTCGAGGTGGGGCACAGGTCGAGGGTGATGTCGCGGGCGCGGAGCAGCTCGATCAGCGTCGGATCCTCGGCCGCGGTCACGCCGTGCGCCACGCGACGCACGCCGAAGTCGAGGACCTCCGCCACGCGCTGCGGGCCGGCGACCTCGCCGGCGTGGGCCGTCAGGCCCAGGCCTTCGTCCCGGGCCGTGGCGAAGGCGATCGCGTGCGGCGGCGCCGGCCACACCGCCTCGGGCCCGGCCAGGTCGAACCCGACGACCGGCGGTCCGAACGCGCCCGCGATGCGTGCCAGCTCGGCGTTGGCGGCCGGCGGGTGCGAGCGCATCGCGGTCACGATGAGCCCGATGAGCGGCGTTCCCGGGCCGTGCAGCGCCGCGGCGCGAGCGACGCCCTTCGCCACCGCTTCGATCACCTCGGCCACGCCGAGCCCGCTGGCGAGGTGGAGGCGCGGCGCCCAGCGGATCTCCGCGTACGTGATCCCATCGGCGGCGAGGTCCTCCACGAGCTCGGTGGTCACGCGCTCGAGCGCCTCGGCGGTCTGGAGCAGCGTGATGGGCAGGTCGAAGAACGTCAGCAGCTCCGCCTGGTCGGCGCAGCGCTCGGGCCCGATCATCGCCTCGCGTGCCTCCTCGAGCGACAGCGGCATGCCGATGCCCCGCGCCAGCTCGACGGCAGTCTCGGGCCGGACGGAGCCATCGAGATGCTGGTGCAGCTCCGCCTTCGGCAGGGCGTGGAGGGCGTCGAGGTCCATCCACGCATGATAGGCAGGCGCCTGGGGCTTGCCGCACTCGTGGTGGTGACCGTGATCGGCCTCCCATTGGTGCTCGGCCCGGGTGCGCCACGCCCCGAGGTCCAGGCCGCCGCCCGTCGCTGGATCTTCGAGGCGGCCAATGCGGCCGATGCGGCGCTGGCCGCCCTGGTGCGGGATCTGGAGCCGGCGGTCGATGCAGGTCGGGCGGGCAGCGCGCGAGCGGTCGCCGGCGACGAGCCGCCGGGGCCGAAGCTGAGCGAGGCCGCCGAGCGCACGCGCGCGGCCGAATCCGCCGCGGGCGATGTGCGACGAGCTCTGGTGATGCTCGACCGCGCACGTCAGGCCGCGGATCCCGGTGCTCCGGTGATAGGCCCGGTCGTCGAGGCTGGGGAGCTCGAGTCGATCGTCGCGCAGCTCGAGGCCTCGGCCGATGCCGCCGACGAGTTTGCCGCGATGCGTGCCCGCGCCGGCTCGGTCGTTGCCGGGCTTGGCGCGGCCCTCACGGCGCTCGACGGCCGCGACATCCAGGCTGCGCGCCGGCAGCTCGACGAGGCTCGCGAGCTTCACACGGTCATCGCCGACTGGGACGTGGGCCTGGTGACGCTCCCGGTGTGGCTGGATACGACCGATGCGATGATCGGCGCCGTGGAGCGGATCATCACGGCAACCGAGCACGGCGACGCCGACGACGCGGAGCGCGCGGCTGACGAGTTCGCCGCGCTGAGCACGGATGCGGCGACGGCAGATCGGGCGTTGCAGATCGCCATCAGCGAGGGCGGCGGTGCGGTCGCTGCGGTGCCGCTCGAACGGCTTGCCGGGGTCCTGGCGGCGGCCACCGACACGCGCGCCGCGATCGCCAGCATCCGGGACTCGGCGGCGCCGTGAGCGCTCGAGATCCGCTGCTCGGGCGAACGCTGGCCGAGCGCTATCGGATCGACGCGTTGATCGCTCGCGGCGGCATGGCGCGCGTCTACCGGGCGCGTGACGAGCGGCTCGACCGGAACGTGGCCATCAAGGTCCTCTCGGCGCCGTACGTCGACGATCCGGCGTTCGTCGATCGCTTCCTCGGCGAGGCACGGGCGGCCGCATCGATCACGCACCCCAGCCTCGTGCACGTCTACGACTCGGGCAGCGATGACGGTGACCACTTCATCGTCATGGAGCTCCTCGACCGGTATCGCACGCTGCGATCCATCATGGACGAGCGCGGGCGCCTGCCGGCTCGAGAGGTCGTCGAGATCGGCCGAGAGATCCTGGCGGGCCTGCGCGCCGTCCACGAACGCGACCTCGTCCACTGTGACGTGAAGTCGTCGAACGTCATGCTCGCGGCCGGCTCGGCGGCGAAGCTGATCGACTTCGGTATCGCGACCGCCCCGCACGCGGGCACCGAGGGCGATACGAGCATCGGCTCATTGCCGTCCATGTCCCCCGAGCAGCTGCATGGCGAGGCGCTCACGCCCGCCAGCGATCTGTTCAGCCTCGGCGCCGTGCTGTACGAGGCCCTGACCGGTCGCTCACCGTATCCGGGCTCCACGCCGGAGGAGGTCGGTGCCGCCCACCAGCGTGGCGTGGTGCAACCGCCCTCGCGGTTCGCGCCGGGAGTTCCGGAGCGTCTCGACGCCGTCATCCTCCAGGCGCTGCGTCGCGATCCCGCGGCACGCTTTCACAGCGCAGGGGCAATGGCCGTCGCGCTCGAGTCGGCCTCGGACGACGAGGCGCATGACGCCGCCAGCGACGAGACGCGGGTGGTCGCCACCGGCTACGTGCCGCCGCCGGTTGCTCGCCCACCGCCGCTCGAACACCGCCCGCGCGCGCGCCGCGTGTCTCGCCGCCCCGCACGGGCGTTCGCGCCCGCCATCCGGACCGTGCTCGTGCTCGTTGCGGCGGCCGCCGTCGTGCTGTTCGTGGTCGTGCCGCTGCTTCAGCTGGGCCGAGGCGCGTCGCCGCAGCCGTCGCCATCGGCCAGCGCCGTCGTCACGCCGGCGCCGGGAACGGTGGTGACGGTGCCGAGCCTCATCGGGATGCCGACTGGCGATGCCGTCGAGGCGGCACGCGCGGCCGGGCTGGACTGGACCGTCCACTGCGACCAGGACCCGGACCAGCCGGAGGGCATCATCGACCAGGAGCCGCCTGCCGGGGCCCAGGTCGCACGCGGATCCCCGTTCAACCTGTACTCGGCACGCATCTCCGACTGCCGCTAGCCCCCTATACTCGACGCCCGTTCCGATCCTCACGAAGGAGCCATACCGAATGCGCCTGCGCGCTGTTTCCGGCACGCCTGCCACCATCGAGGCCGATGTCCTCGCCGTGCCGATCTACCGCGAGGACGCGGACATCAGCGGCGACCTTGCCGAGCTCGACGCCGCCGCCAATGGCGCAATCACCGATGCCATCGCCTGGGGCGAGTTCAACGTGCTCGAGCACCCCAGCGCGCTCATCGATGCTCCGGCGCTCGCCGCCGGCCGCCTGCTCCTCCTCAACGCCGGCAGTCGGGGCCGCGGCGCCTGGCGCGCGCGCCGGCTGGCGCAGGTCGCCACGCGACGGCTGAACGGCCGCGGGGCGCGGACGCTCGCCCTCTGGCTTCGCGACGGTGAGGATCGCGACGCGTGGAGCGCCGCGGCTGCCGGTGCCGTGGCCGGGACGTATCGGTCCACCGACGTCTACGGCCGCGTCCGCGACACCGACGCGATGAAGCGGTCGGTCGACGAGGTCCTCGTGCTCGGTGCCGACCAGGCCGCGCTCGACGAGGGCGCCGAGATCGGCGAGGGTCTCGCCTTCGGGCGTGACCTCGCGAACCGATCGGCGAACGACCTCTCTCCGGAGCGCATGGCCGAGATCGCGCGCGGCCTCGAGGCCGATGGCTGCACGGTCGAGGTGCTCGAGCCCGACGAGATGGAACGCCTCGGCATGGGCTGCCTCCTCGGCGTTGGACAGGGAGCGGCGCATCCGCCGCGCCTGATCGCGATCAAGCTGCCGGGATGGGAGAAGGCCTCATCGGATCGCCGGCTGGCGATCGTCGGCAAGGGCGTCTGCTTCGACTCGGGTGGGATCAGCATCAAGCCGTCCGAGGGCATGGGCGACATGAAGCACGACAAGTCGGGGGCGGCGGCCGTCATCGCGGCGGCGCGGACGGTCGCGCGACTCGCGCCGGACACGCCGCTCATGGCGGTGGCGCCGATGGTCGAGAACATGCCCGGCGGCAACGCCCAGCGCCCCGGCGACGTGGTCAAGGCCATGAACGGCATGACCGTCGAGGTCACCAATACCGATGCCGAGGGGCGCCTCATCCTGGCCGACGCCATGACGTGGGCCGAGCGAGAGGGTGCGACGCACATCGTCGATGTGGCCACCCTGACCGGGGCCCAGGCCATCGCCTTCGGCGACCAGGTGAGTGCCTACTTCGCACGCCCCGACGACTGGGGCAAGACCGTCGGCGCTGCGGCCGATGCGGCGGGGGAGTGGTTCTGGGAGATGCCGCTGGTTGCGGAGTATCGGTCGACCTACGACTCCCCCCACGCGGACATCGTCAACTCGGGCAGCCGCGACGGCTCGCTCATCAAGGCGGCCGTGTTCCTGTCCGAGTTCGTGACGGTCCCGTGGGTCCACGCGGATATCGCCAGCACGGCATATCTGACCTCCGAGAAGCCGTACGGGCCGAAGGGCGCCACCGGGGCGTCGATTGCGACGCTGGTGCGCCTGGCGCTCGACTTCGATCGGGGTTGATTTGCGAGGCCTGACTGGAAGCGTGCACGCCTGGCGCGCAGGTTTCCCGTCGATGCGCGCCGACCGGAACATTGGCCGCTCTCCGACGCATTAGCCGGCCGTTGCCCCGCCGCGAGCAGTGACATGAGCGTGGATGACGCCCCGGACCGTGCAGACGGCCGGATAACGTGCCCGCCAGCGCGCAAATTTCCAGTCGGGCGTAGCGGCTTCGCGCTGAGCCTTCACTGCGGCGCACATAGCCACGAGCCCCGCCCTGGTGGACGGGGCTCGCGCGGTTTGGAGGAGCTGGCTCAGCGGTCGTCGTCGACCGCGTCGCGGACGTCGTCCTTGGCCTCGCCCCACTCGTTCTGGAGCTTGCCCTCGGCCTGGTCCATGTGGCCCTCGGCCTCGGTCGAGGCGTCATCGGTCACGTCGCCCCACTCTTCCTTGACCTTTCCTCCGGCCTCCTTCAGGGGGCCTTCGATTCGATCGCTATCCATGGTTCGTCCTCCCGAGTGACGATGGCGGCCAGGCGGCCGCGGGGGGCATCGGTACGCACGGCGCGTGCCAGTGCGTGATTGGCGAATGTGGACCTTCGGCCTATGGCGGTCGGGATCGCTCCGCCTAGGATGCGTGGTGCCGCGACGCACCGGATCGCGGTACCACGCTGAAGGAGCACACGTGACCTTGGTGCCGATCACGGTCGGGGCGGTCTTTGCGATTCTGGGAGCCGCGGCCGAGCGCGTGGCGAGCGTCTGGCCACCCGACGAGGCGCACGGCCGCACGTTCGGCTGGCGGACGGCGCTGCTCGCGAGCGTGAGCGGCCTCGCGGCGGCCGGCATCGCCGCGCGCTCCGAGCTGCCGTGGTGGGCCACCGCGGTGTACCTGGCGCTTCTGGCGCTGCTCCTCCTGCTGACGGCGACCGACCTCGAGCAGCGCCGCCTGCCGCACCTCGTGCTCGACCCGCTCATCGTCGGCGCGGCCGTGTTCGTGCCGTTCAACCCGGCCGTGCATCCGCTCGATGCCCTCATCGGCGCGGGAGCGGCCGTTGCCTTCCTTGGCGCGCTGGCGCTGGTGGTGCGCGGCGGCCTGGCGCTGGGCGACCTCTACCTCGTGGCGCCCATCGGACTCATGCTCGGCTGGCCGGTCATCTTCACCTCGCTGTTTGCCGCCGCCTTCCTCGCCGCGGGGGCGAGCCTGGTGCTGCTCGTCAGCCGTCGGGTCGGCATGCGCAGCTACATCCCATTCGGCCCGTTCCTGGTCGGCGGTGCCGTGCTCGCGCTGCTGACGGACGATCGCGTGCTCAACGTGGTGCGCTGAGGGCATTCGACCCACAACCGCGGCGCTGGTAGGCTTCGCGCGATGCATCCGGCTCTCCAGCATCGGCGCCGTCATCTGTTGATGAGCCGTCGAACCACGCGCCGTGGCTCGCAGCGGCGCGGCCTCGCCACGTTCCTCCTCGTCACGTTCGGCGTCATCGCGCTGACCTTCGTCGGCTCGATCATGGGCACCGCCGGCGGGATGTTCGCCGCGTACACGTACTTCGCCTCCGATCTGCCGGACCCGAACATCCTGGACGCCATCGAGCCGGCCGAGTCCACGTACGTCTATGACCGGACCGGGCAAACGCTCCTCGCGCGGTTCGAGTGCCAGAACCGGGAGGCGGTCACGTTCGACGAGCTGCCCGACATCGTCTGGCAGGCGACCGTCGCCGCCGAGGACCGCACCTTCTGGGAGAACAACGGGGTCGACTTCCAGGGCACCGTCCGCGCCGCGCTGGCGAACCTCGAGGCGGGCTCGATCGTGCAGGGCGCCTCGACCATCACCCAGCAGGTGATCGACTACGCGCGCGTGCTGCGCGAGGAGACCGCGGCGACGCAGGTGGAGGAGGGCGCGACGCCGGCTCCGAGCGCCGCCGTGGCCGACCCTGATGCACCGGTCGCCGACCTGAACGAGGAGCCGGACCAGGAAGCCGATGTCTGCAAGCCCCCCGAACCGAACGACTCGACGGACTTCCAGGAGAAGATCCGGGAGAACATCCTGGCCATGGAGGTCACCTCCGCCTATCCCGGTCGCGAGGGCAAGGAGCGCATCCTCGAGACGTACCTGAACCTCATCTACTACGGCAACGGCTCGTACGGGATCAAAGCCGCCGCGGCCAACTACTTCGGCATCACCGACCTTTCGCAGATGACCGTGTCGCAGGCAGCCTTCCTGGCGGGCCTGCCGCAGCGCCCCTCGTACTACGACCCGTACCAGAACCCGAAGGCCACCCCGGACGATCCGGAGGCGGGTGCCCAGGACGCCCTCGCCAGGCGCGACCTCGTGCTCGGGGCGATGCTCGACGAGGGCTACATCACCCAGGCCCAGTACAACGAGGCGCGGACCACCTCCTGGACCGCGATGGAACCGCGCCGGCTCACCAGCGTGCTGCGCGAGCCGCAGTTCAGCTTCCGCGTGCAGAAGGAAGCCGAGCGCATCCTGGGCGCGCTCGGCGTCGACGACCCGCAGGCGGCCGTCAGGATCGGCGGCTACCGGATCACGACGACGCTCGACTATCCACTCCAGCAGGAGGCGAAGCGGCTGGTGGCCGCGCACGTGTACAGCCTCAACACGAATGCCGGGGAAGACCCGTCCTGCGTGAACCCGGTCCCGAACAAGCCGTGCGTCGACTTCAACGTGAACAACGGCGCGATGGTGGCGATCGACTCGGCCACCGGCGAGATCGTGGCGTACGTCGGCAGCGTCGACTATTACAACCGCGAGGATCCGCGGGTGCAGGGCCAGTTCGACGTCGCCGGCCTCGGACGACGGCAGCCGGGATCGGCCTTCAAGCCGATCACGTATTCATCGGCCTTCAAGGCCCGCGACGCGACGGTCTCGACGATGCTCGTCGACGCGATCACCGAGTTCGGCGTCCAGGGCGCCGCGTCGTATCGTCCGACGAACGCGGACATCAAGGAGCACGGCCCGGTACTCGCGATGGACGCGCTGCGCTACTCGATGAACATCCCATCTGTCCAGATGCAGTTCCTGGTTGGCGCGCAGACGACCGCCGAGTTCGCCGAGTCGCTCGGGATCGCGAGCGCCGACTACATCATGTCCCTGGACCCGGGAATCTCGCTGGCGCTCGGATCGGTGCCGGTCAACCTCACGAACATGACCCAGGCGTACACGACATTCGCGCAGCAGGGGGCACTTCATCCGGCGACGACGATCATCGAGATCCGCAACCGCGAGGGCCGCGTCATCTACCAGCGCGACGAGAACGGCCCGCCTACGAGCGAGCCGATGACGAAGGCCGAGGCGTACCTGACGCATTACATCCTCGAGGCCAACACCGATCCCGATCGGAACGTGCTGTGGGGGTCGCGCGCCGAACTCCTCACGCCCGACGGCCAGCGCAGGCCGGCCGGTTTCAAGACCGGAACGACAGACGAGTTCCGGGACGTGTCGGGCTTCGGTTACGTGCCGGGCAGCCTCGTCACCGGCGTATGGATGGGCAACAACAACCAGGAGCAGATGTCGAACCAGTTCGCGGGCGGCCTCTTCAGCGCCGATGGTCCGCTCTACCTCTGGCACGACTTCATGAACCTCGCGCTCAACAGCCCGTGGGACTGGAACAACCAGACGCCAGTGGGGCAGACCGACTTCCCGCAGCCGGATGGCATCGTTCGGGCGGACGTCTGCCGATGGAGCGGCATGGCCGCCACCGGCTCGTGCAGCCGCGTCCTCGCTGACGTGCCATTCCTTGAGGGCACCGTTCCACCCGCCGATAACGTCCATGGCAATGGCTGCCTGAACCTCGAGCAGTACGTCGAGCAGGCCGTCCCCGATCGCCCGCAGCAGTGGGTCGAGGCCGCCGACACGTGGTCCGACCGCCTCGTCAACGGGCAGACCGGCTCCAGCGGCGACCCCGCGACCTACCACGACAACCCGAACGTGCGCTTCGCCATCGCTCCGATCCCGGGCGAGTCGGGCTTCCCGTCAATCTGCGGCGAGGTGGTCGCGCCACCGCCCACCCCGGCACCGACGCCGCCGCCGGAGGGAGGACCGCCGTCGACTCCACCAGGGCAGGAGCCGCCGCCCGCACCGACGTCGCCTCCGGGCAACGGCGGCGTTCCCCCGGGAGGCGGAGCCGGCGGTTAGGCCAACGCCAAACGGCGCATCGAGCGCACCGCCAGCGCCGCCTCCGGGCTGTCTTGACGCGCCGATCCATCGGCGTCACGGCGCCAGACCGGCTCTCAGGCGCGACTAGGCCGATAGATCGGTCCGCCGGTCGCAGGAACCGCGCCGCGAAGCGCGTCTCCGGTTCAGCTCGGACCGACGTATCGGATAGATCAACCCTGGGCCGACCATGGGCACGACGCGACCGATACATCGGTTCGGCGGCTGATCGGACCTCCGAAACGGCGCATCGAGCGCACCGCCACTAGAATCGGCCCGTGTCCAGGTCGGTCCTGACCCTGATCCTTGCCGGCGGCGAGGGTGAGCGGCTCAGCATCCTCTCGCAGGTTCGTGCCAAGCCGGGTGTTCCCTTTGGCGGCAAGTACCGGATCATCGACTTCACGCTCAGCAACGTCGTGAACTCGGGGCTGACGAACGTCGGCATCCTGACCCAGTACGCGCCGCGCTCGCTGATGGACCACATCGGCGTCGGCCGGCCGTGGGACCTCGACCGCAGCCATGGCGGCGTGGCACTGCTCCAGCCCTTCATCGGCCGCGGCCGTCCGCGCGACTGGTACCGCGGCACTGCCGATGCCGTCATGCAGAACCTCGACTTCATCGAGGACCGCGACCCCGAGCTGGTGCTCGTTCTCGCCGGGGACCACGTGTACAAGATGGACTACCGGCCATTCCTCGACCTGCATCGGGAGAAGGAGGCGGAGGCCACCTGCGCCGTGCGGACCGTGCCGATCGAAGAGGCGCATCGGTTCGGGATCCTGTCGGTCGATGGCGACGGCCGCGTCACCGACTTCGTCGAGAAGCCGGCGAAGCCGCCATCGAACCTGGTGAGCATGGGCGTCTACGTCTTCAGCTGGCCGGCGCTGCGCGACCTGCTCACGCCCGAGCGCAGCGACTTCGGCCGCCACGTGTTGCCCTGGATGGTGAGCGAGGGCCGTCGCGTGTTCGCGTACGAGTTCGGCGGCTACTGGCAGGACGTCGGGACGGTCGAGAGCTACTGGCAGACCAGCCTCGACCTGCTCAGCGACGACGCCGGCATCGATCTCAACGACCTGGGCTGGCTGGTCTATACGCGCAGCGAGGACCGGCCTCCGGCGCGCATCGGTGCCGATGCGCGCATCTCGCGCTCGATGATCAGCCACGGCTGCGTGATCGATGGCACCGTGGAGCACAGCGTCCTGTCGCCCGGCGTCCGGGTGGGTGCCGGTGCGCTGGTGCGCGACTCGATCGTCATGTTCGACGCCGTCGTCGGACCGGGGGCGCAGCTGGACCGGGCGATCATCGACAAGGAGGCGGTGATCGGGGCCGATGCGCGCATCGGCGTGGGGGAGGACACCACCCCGAACCGCGACGAGCCGGAGCGGCTCAACGCCGGGCTGACGCTCGTCGGCAAGCGAGCGCACGTCCCAGCTGGCGCCGAGATCGGCAGGAACTGCCGCATCGACCCGGGGGTGATCGACCGCGACTTCGCGGGCGAGCTGCGCGTCGCCTCCGGCCGGACCATCTTCGCGGCCTCCGCCGCCTCGTGAGCGACGAGACACCGCCCATCGACCGCTGGCTCGCCGAGCTCGGCCTGGACGTGGTTGGCTCGACTGCCGATCCCACCGCGCGTGCGTTCAGCCGCGACGTGATCCTGGACGGCCTCAGGCGGTTCGAGCTGCGCGTGACGGTTGCGTGGGTGGCCGGGGTCGGCTGCTCGCTGTGGGCATACTATGGGCTGGAGGCCATGGAAATCCCCAAGCGCACCTTTGGCCGAATGCTCCGTGCCAATTTCGACTATCCGTTCGTGAAGTTCGCCATGACCGATGACGACCGACCGATGCTCATGACCGAGCTGCCGACCTCCTCGTTGACCCGTGACGAGCTCGGTCGCGGCCTGGTCCGGCTGACCGTCGTCGCCGATCGTCTGCTCGAGGAGACGGCATCGGCGGTGGCCGACCGCGGCGTCCTGCCGGACTGGACCGACCGCGTGAGTCGCAACCCCGGCCTCACCTCCGCCTATCGCGCCGACGTCGAGGCCTCGATGCCGGCCTGGGAACCGCCGATCCCGCGCGCGCCGCGCCGATCCTTCCTCTCCCGCCTCCTGGGCCGAGCCTGATGGCCGTCCGGCGAGCGATCGTGCTCGCGCTCGCCTGGCTGGCACTCGTTGCCTCGGCGCTCCCCGGTTCGGCTGGGCCGGCGCGTGCCGCGGACGAATACACCCTCGAGAGCGTGACGACGTACGACCTGCGGCCGGACGAGGGCGTCATCGGCGTCGTCGTCCAGCTCACGCTGACGAACACGACGCCCGATCCCGAGGGACAGTTCAGCGTCTTCTCCGAGATCAAGGTCGCGATCCACGACGGAGCTACCGACGTGGCCGCATCCGACGCCGACGGCGATCTCGACGTGGCGGTCGCCGTCGAGGACGGCGTCAACGTCGCGACCATCGCGTTGCGCGACGACGTGCGGTTCGAGCAGGAGGCCGCCGTCGAGCTGCGCTACACGCTGACGGATACCGCGGACGATCCCCATCAGCGCGTGCGCAGCGCGCTCGTCGTCTTCCCGGCGTGGAGCTTCGGCACGTCCGGCACGGTCGCCGTCACCATCCCGGCCGGCTACGAGATGCGCGTCGACGGCGATCCGATGACGGAAGAGGACGGCCAACTGGTGAGCGGCCAGATCGCCGACCCCGGCCAGTGGCTCGCGCTCGTCACGGCCGTGAAGCCGGCCGAGTACACCCAGCTCGAGGCAACCATTCCGCTCCGGGGAGGCACCGCGGACCTGCTCGTGCGAGCGTTCACCGATGACGAGGCGTGGGGGCAGCGCACCCTCGACCTCGTCTCGAAGGCGCTGCCACTGCTGGAGGAGGAGATCGGCCTCCCGTACCCGCGCATCGGCCAGATCATCCTGACCGAGTCGGTCGCCACCGATGCGACCGGCTTCGGCGAGGGCACCGGCGGAGGCAACGAGATCCAGGTCGCGTACGATCAGCCGCCGTTCACGGCACTGCACCAGGTCGCCCACGTCTGGCTGTCACCGTCGCTCATCGACGCCGCCTGGATCCGGGAGGGCATCGCCTCGCACGTCGCGGCGCACGTCGGCGCGCAGCTCGACGTCGAGCCGCCGTACGACCCCGCCGCCGAGGCCGAGGCGCGCGCCGCGGCGGCGGTCAAGCTCGACACCTGGTCCTCCAGCGATGGCCCCGATGCCGAGGCCTATGGGTTCGCCGCCTCGTGGGACGTCATCGACCAGCTCGAAGCGGCCGCCGGCGAGGACGCGATGCGCGCGGTGCTGACGCGCGTCGCGAGCTCGGTCGGGCCGTACGAGCTCGGCGAGCTCGAGCCAGAGCCGCCGACAGAGGGCGGCGGTGCACCGGCGGCGCCGCTGACCACGCGGGCGTTTCTCGATCACCTCGAGACCGTGTCGGACGCCGACGTCGCCTCCATCTTCGCCGATCGGGTCCTGACCGAGGATGACGTCGCCCTGCTGGAGGCCCGGACCGCGGCGCGCTCGGCCTTCGACGCGCTCGCCGCAAAGGCGGGCAGCTGGGGCGCTCCGGACCCGGTTCGTGCGGCGATGACCGCCTGGAACTTCGAGGAAGCTCAGTCGCAGATCGGCGCCGCCATGGCCTGGCTCGATGACCGCGACGACCTGCTCGTGCGGCTCACGGACGCCGGATTGGCGACCCCCGATCGGCTGCGGCAGGCGTACATGGCATACGGTGGCGGCCCGGAGGCGGTCGGCGAGCTCGAGGCCGAGCGTACGGTGGTCGACGAGTATCAGACGGCGGCGGACCAGGTCAACGGCGAGCGATCGTTCATCGAGCGCGTCGGCCTGGTCGGCGGACCGAACCCGGAGGCACAGCTCGCGCTTGCCAGCGGCCGCTTCGGCGACGGCGACCTGCGGGGCGCGCTGGACGCCATCGCGGAGGCGGAGCGCATCATCGGTGCGGCCGAGACCGGCGGATTCGTGCGCCTGGCGAGCGTCGTGATGCTGGCGCTCGTCCTGGTGGTCGCCGCGGTGATCCTCTTCCGCCGGCGCGCGTCGTACACTGCGCGCGCATGACCGCCGAGCGGCCGAGCCCACAGTTTCCGACCGCAGCCGACGTCCTCTCAGGCGAGACGGCCGACGTCTATTTCGAGCGCGCGCGAACGATCCTGGCCGCGGAGGGGCTCGACCCCGTCGTCACCATGGAGATCTTCTCCCGCGGCGAGGGCGTCCTGTGCGGTGCCGAGGAGGCCCTGACGTACCTCCGCGAGATCTTCGGGGAATCCGACGTGGAGCCCGCCCCGGTGGTCGAGTCGCTCCACGACGGCGATCGCTTCGCCCGCAAGGAGGTCGTCATGCGCATCCAGGCGCGCTACTCGGCCTTCGGCCTGTACGAGACGGCCATCCTCGGCATCCTGGCCTCCGGCTCCGGTTGGGCGACCGCGGCCCGCAGCATCGTCGATGCGGCGGCGCCGATCCCGGTCATCGGCTTCGGGGCGCGGCACGTCCACCCCAGCGTGGCGGACCAGATGGACTACGCCTCGGTCGTCGGCGGGTGCATCGGCGCGTCCACGCCGGCCGGTGCGCGGCTGGCCGGCCTGGCGCCAACCGGGACGATGCCGCACGCGCTGGTCCTCATCTTCGGTGACACGGTGCGGGCGGCCGAGGCCTTCGACCACCACATCGACCCCGACGTCCCGCGCATCATCCTCGTCGATACCTTCAAGGACGAGGCCGAGGAGTCGCTGCGCGTCGCCGATGCGCTCGGCGACCGGCTGTGGGGCGTCCGCCTCGACACGCCGTCCGAGCGTGGGCGGGTGACGCCGGAGCTCGTTCGCGAGGTCCGCGCCCGGCTCGACCTGGCGGGGCACGCCAAGGTCAAGATCGTCGTCTCGGGAGGGCTGGACGAGGAACGCATCGGCGTCTTCAAGGCGGCCGGGGCGCCGGTCGATTCATTCGCCGTTGGCAGCGCGATCAGCAAGGCCAGCCCGATCGACTTCACCGGCGACCTCAAGGAGATCGACGGGCGTCCGGTGGCCAAGCGCGGCCGGAT